>NZ_JBVJWD010000039.1:0-74426 GCF_055602785.1 Streptomyces sp. NPDC037301 | reverse complement strand
TGATCTTGGAAGTCCGTGCCTGTCACGTTCCCGGAATCCCGCCGAACCGGCAGATCATCACGAACCGGACGTCAAGCGACTACGCCGAAGCCCTGACGGGCAGCCGACTCGTGATGGTTCACACGAAGGCCGGGCACCGGGGCCGGGCCCCGACATCAGGGACGGCGGGCGCGTAGCACGCCGAGCAGGCGGGCCACCTCGTCGGCCACGGCGGTTCGGCCGGCGCCGAGGTAGCGCCGGGTGTCGACCAACTCGACGTCTGCGGCGAGCCGTTCGCGTACCGCGGCGGTGAACGCATTGTTGAGGTGGGTCGCGATGTTGATTTTGGTCATACCGCGCTCAACGGCCGCGGTCAGGTGCTCGTCGGCCACGCCGGAGGATCCGTGCAGCACCAGCGGCACCGGAACGGCCTTGCTGAGGGCGGCTATCAGCTCGAAGTCGAGGACGGCGTCGCGGGTCAGCATGGCGTGCGAGGTGCCACCGACATCGAGTGCGATCACGCATCGGCCGACCGGTCTCGCGATGCGCTCGCTCATGGCCGGGTCAGGATGATCGAGCGGGTGAGGTTGCGCGGCTGGTCGGGGTCGAGCCCCCGGCTCTCGGCCAGCTCCATCATGAGCCGCTGCGCGCGGATCAGGTCGGCGAGCGGGTCCAGCGGGGAGAGCGAGGCGACGGCGCCGGTGGCGCGGACCTGGTCGAGGAGGCCGGTAGGCGGCTCGCCGAAGAACCACACCACGCTGCCGGGTGCAGTGACACTGATCGGGCCGTGCCGGTACTCCATGGCCGGGTACGACTCGGTCCAGGACCCGGAGGTCTCCCGCAGCTTGAGCGCTGCCTCGTTGGCGATGGCGGTGGTCCAGCCGGTGCCGAGGAAGGTGAACTGCTGTGCCACGGTGGCGCCTTCGGGCAGCGGTGCGAGGAGCGCCTGCTTCGCCTGCTCAGGCAGGTCCGCCGGGGCGAGGCCGAGGTGTCCGCGCAGCAGCGCCAGGCACGTGGTCGCAAAGCGGGTCTGCACGACCGACTTCTCGTCTGCGAAGGCGAGGTCGACGATGCTGCCGGCAGCTGTGGTGATCGGCGTCGCGGGATCGCCAGTGACGGCGACCGTGGGTGTCCCTTGTATCTGTTCGAGCGCGGCCAGCACCTCGGTCGTGGTGCCGGAACGGCTGATCGCGAGGACCCGGTCGTAGCGACGTGAGGTGGGGAAGTCGGAGGCCGCGAAGGCGTCGGTCTCGCCGAGGCCGGCCGACTCGCGCAGCGACGCGTAGGCCTGCGCGATGTAGAGCGAGGTGCCGCAGCCGATGACGGCTACGCGTTCGCCCGGTTCGGGCAGGTCCTTGGGGCTCAGCTCCAGCGCACGGCGCCAGCACTCTGGCTGGCTCGCGATCTCCTCGGATACATAGGTCATGGGTTCCTCTTGCCCAAGTCTTGGAGTGTAATGCTCGAAGATGCTCCTGGCATGGCATTTTCACGCAGCTTCACGCATCTACCGTGTGGCCTGCCACTGCCGCAGGGGCACCGCCGCTCCACACACGGACTCCAGAAGGGCCAGGACCTCGCCGGCTCCCGCGCAGGGCTCTTCGCTGGCAGGCCGCGGTGGACGGGGACCTGGCCACCGCCTACCGCGCCGATGGTCCGCCGGCCGACGGAGATGCACTCGTCGTGGAGCTGCCGTCGGCGAAGTCACTGGACTCGGTGCTGGTCCTCCAGCCCGGCGACGGTCGCGCCCAGGCCCTGGTACAGGTTCAAGACGGCGATGTGTGGCGGACCATCGGGGCGCTGTCAGGGCCGTACACGCGCCTGCCCGCGCACGGCATCAAGGCCGACACGGTGCGCTTGCTGTGGAAGACCGGGAGCCCGGCCCCGGTGATCTCCGAGGTCGTGGCGTGCACCACTGACTGATCCACCGATCCGCCGGTTCCGGCGGTGATGCGGGCGGACCGGACCGTCACCTGGCCCAACAGCACACCGGGCACGCCCCACAACTCGGTCGGCCGCCCAAGGGCCGCACCTGGGGCCGGCGCGGGATCACCCCGACGGCGCGTGTGCCCGGGTGCAGCCGTGGCCGCCTCTCGGTGGCCGGGCTGCTGTGCATCAGGCCGGGCCTGCCCACTCGCCTGCGCTACCGGCTGCGCCGACACGCCGGCCGCAAGGGCGAGCGCCGCTCGCTGAGCGAGACGGACTACATCCGCCTGCTCGACGGCGCCCACCGGAACTGCGCCAGGTCCAGTACCGGCCCGACCTTATTGGCGGATGCCTTGCCGGCACTGGACTCACCCTGACGACGCCACGCCTACGAGCTCAGTGACTGCCGACCTCGATCACGTAGTCGCGCTGCGCTGTCGGCTGACCGGAGCTCTGGTACGCCGTGACCGTGAACCGCGCCGCTCCCGCAGTGACCGGTGTCCCCACGATTCCGCCGGTATCGGCATTGAGTACGAGGCCCGCGGGCAAGGACCCCGAGGTCACCGCGTATCGCGTGGTCGCCGGCGTGTTGGTCTTCACGGTCGCCTCGTACAGGGCTCCCTTGGCTGCCGCGGGCAGCGGTCCGGCGTCGAGCTCCGGGGTCGGAGCGACGACGGCCTGGGGGGCGCCGACCGGCTTGCCGTCGGCGTCCAGCTCCTGCAGCGACCAGCGCTTGCCCGGCTCGACCGCGCTCAGGTGCCAGTTCGTCTTCAGGTCGCGGAACCGCGCCTGCTGCTCCGCGGTGAACGCGCCCAGGTTGCGTGCCGTCTCCCATTGCTGAATGGCGTCGAGCAGCCGCGTGGTGTTCTCGCCGCCCGATTCGAGGCGGGAGACCGAGCTCTGGAAGCCTGTCCCAGCGTTCAGGCCTGCGCCTCGGGCCAGCTTCCACTCCATGGTGAGCAGGCTGTCCGAGCCGTTGAGGCTGATCCAGCCGAGCATGCCGGGGAGGTAGTTCGCCTGGAGGTACTTGTTGTTGGCGAACACCTGCTCCATCGAGGTGCTGCCGACCTCACCCCAGCTGGCCCGGGTCAGCGCGTCCCAGGTGTTCGAGGTCATCCGGCTGGTCTCGGAGATGAATCCGTCCTTGGCATCGATGCGCCGGAACGTCTTGTTCACGAGGTGAGCCATGCCGTAGGCGCCCCAGCCCGACTCCGATGCCGACTCCAGGCCGTCCCACGACATACCGGTGATGCCGGTGGTGTTCCATGCGGTGGTCAGCCTGTCGCTGATCTCGTCGAGGACGGCATGGCCACCGATCGCGCCGCCGTAGCTGTTGGCCATGACTCGGGCGGTGTGGTCGCCCTCAGGGTGCGAGACCGCGACCGATCCCCAGCGCGCGCGCTGCACGCCGGTCAGCTTCCACTCCTTCCCCACCTGCTCGGCCGCTCCGTAGCTGACGAACTCGTCCCCGATGCGCAGGAGGCTGTAGCTGGGTCCCGCGGCAAGCAGCGCGCCGTCGTCGAGGTACACGGTGGTGTCGCCGGCCGTCAGTGGACGGGTGAGCGAGGCGCTGCCTCCCATCGCGAGCCGGTCATCGGCGGGTGGCGTGAGGTAGTCGTCTCGCGGGAACCGGGCCCAGTCGTAGGGCTCGTCGCCGGTGCTGATGAAGTCCGACAGGGTGTGTACGCCGAGCTGTACACCGTTCGCCTTGGCGATGTCCACGGCCGCCGCGGCCCCGGCGTCGCTCCCGCCCAGGCTGGAGTCGAACTGGTAGTGACCGCTCGACTTCCATGGGCCGTAGCTGCTGGTGAGTGAGTAGATGCGGTTCATGCCGGCCGCCTTGGCGAACCGGGCCGCCGCCGGAATGTTGCCGGTCTCCAGGTCGCCGAGCACCAGCCATGACTGGCTGCTCGCCTGGGAGGCCTTCTGCCACTGCCCGTTCAGCTTCGGGTAGGGCAGCTTCTCGCCCTTCGCGATGTTGGACAGGATCGTCGGCGTCGCGTCGGGCGAGGCTCCGAAGAGTGCGATCTTGGAACCGGCGATCCTGCCGTCGCGGCCGGGCAGCGGTCCGACCGGGATCGGATAGCCGCGTACCTTGCGGTGGCGTTCCTTGGTGTAGTCGAAGGTGAAGGCACGCAGTACGGAACCCCAGGGGGTCACGCCTGCCGCGCTCCATTCCTCCAGGGAGCCCACGCTCACGTGGTCCGGATCGTGGTTGACCTCGCTCTCCCAGCCCATGTCCTGGTCCTCCTGCGGCCAGGCGCCCTCGGTACGGTCGGTCAGCGGTCGGAGCCCGATGGCGAAATCGTCGTCGCGGACCACGCCCACCGATGTACCGACCGTCTGGGAGATCGATGTGGCCAGTGGACCCCAGAGCAGGGTCTGCACATCGACATCCTTCGGCGTGTCGACGGCGACCGCTTCGAACGTGGTGTAGCCGCCGCGACTGCTGACCAGCTTCACCTGGATCTTCCAGTGCGCGGCCTTGTTCCGGAACGTGAGCATCTGGCCACCGGGTCCGGAACGGTCGACCGTGGTCGGCCTCTGCTGCTTGCCGTCGACGACCAGGCTGACCAGGGAGGCCGCATGACCGGGCGCGAGGTGGTCGACCCCGGTCCTGACGTCCTCCAGTCCCACGACCGTCCCTGTCCTGTCGAGCCCCAGCTCCAGATAGCCGGCCTGGATCTCGATCGACGGAGTCGCTCCGTCAGATCGTGCTTGCGCCGGCTGTGCGCCGACCGCGGGCAGGATGCCGGCGGTCAGCATCACGAATGCCACGGAACCGGCCGTACGCCGACGCCGTTCGGACCTCCTCCGAGGGGGCTGCGATCTGACTATGAGTTCTGAGAACCGCATGATGTTGCTCCTGTCACTCTCGACGGAAACTGCTGCACCGGCCGTTCGTGCCGGTCATCCCTTCGTGGCACCCCCGGTCAGGCCACGGACGAATTGCTTCTGGAAGGCGAGATAGAAGGCCAGGACGGGCAGTGTGGCCAGCAGCATGAACGCGAACACCGCCCCGAAGTCCTGCTGGTAGGGGCCGATGGAGCGGAAGATCCCGACCGTCACGGTGTTCCCGGCTCCGGGGCCCAGGACGAGCAGCGGGGTCAGGAAGTCGTTCCAGACCCAGACCCCGAGGAAGATCAGCACGCTGGCCGACGCGGGCCGCAGCAGCGGGAAGACGACCTGCCAGAAGATCCGGAAGCGGCCGGCGCCGTCGACCGCCGCGGCCTCTTCGAGTTCGCGCGGGATCGAGCGGATGAAGCCCATGAAGACGAACACGGCGAACGGCAGGTAGTACCCGACGTCGACCAGCACGGCGCCCGGCATCGAGTGCAACAGGCCGATGGCATCGAGGATCCGCGTGATCGGAAGCATGATCACCGCGGGCGGGATCATCAGGCCGGACAGCATGACGCCGAGGACGGCACGGCTCCACCAGCGGCCCGACCGCACGAGGTGGTACGCGGACATCGCGGCCAGCACGGTGGTGATGAGGATCGACGCCGCGGTCAGGGTGACGGAGTTGACGAGGCCGTACCAGAACAGCCCGTCCGGCCGGCTCAGTACGTGTTCGAGGTTGTCGAGGGTCGGCGGAAGCGGGAGCGCCAACGGCGTTGTCACGACCTCGGAGCTGGGTTTGAAGACGTTGACCAGCGCCACGTAGAGCGGCATGCAGAAGACGGCCGCCACGCCGGTGGCCAACAGCGGCCGCATCCACGGCATTCGGGAGTTCACAGATTCACCTCTCGTCGTTGCAGGAGCCTGAGCACGGTCACGCTCGCGACCGAGACGACGACGAGCATGATCCCGGCCATCGCGGACGCCACTCCCGGACGTTGCTCGGAGAAGGCGGTGCGGATCACCGCGAAGGCCACGGTGGCCGTGCCGTCGGTGCCGGGGCCGCCGTTGGTGAGCACGGCTATCTGGTCGTAGACCTTGAACGAGCTGATCATCAGCATCACGGTGTTGATCGTCAGCGCGGGCGCGAGCAGCGGCCAGGTGATCGCGCGGAACTGCTGCCAGGGGCCGGCGCCGTCGAGGCTCGCGGCCTCGTCGAGCTCGGCGGGGATCCCCGCGAGCCCGGCGAGGTAGACCACGACGGCGAAGCCGAGCAGCTGCCAGACCATGATCCCGGAGACGGAGTAGATCGCGTACGACGGATCCGTGAGCCAGCCCGGCGGGTGCTCGACCCCCAGCGAGACGAGCGCGCTGTTCAGCAGTCCGTCGTCCGCCAGGATCGAGCGCCCGATCACCGACACCACCACAGCGGAGAGGATCACCGGTGTGAAGTAGACGCTGCGGAGCAGGCTGTAGAGCCGGCCCGGCCGGCGCAGCAGCAGGGCGATCGCGAGACCGAGCAGGTTCGTCAGCAGCACCACGATCACCGTGATCACCACGGTGTTCCACAGGGAGTGCCGGAACTCCTCGTTCCTGAGGAGGAATCCGTAGTTGTCCAGGCCTACGAACGAGGTGTCCGGGCGTGTGGCGCGCTCATCGGTCATCCCGGTGTAGAGGGTCCACAGGATGGGCGCCAGGACCATCGCGGTGAAGATCGTGAGGGTCGGCAGGACGAAGACGGCACCGGTTCCCGCCGACGACCACGTCCAGGTGCGGCGCCGGTGCGGCCCACCCGCGCGCCCGGACGGGGCCGAAGTGGCCGGCGGCCGGTCGGGCCGCGACTTTCCTCCGGCGGCGTCGGTCCTCGTCCGGGCGGGCGAGGGGCGCGTCACTTCGAGAGCTCCTTGAACTTCGTGTTCAGCGTCGCGACGAACTTGTCCACGTCCGCACGGCCGTTGAGGAGATCGTTCAGTGCCGCGTCGACCTTGGGGATGAAGCCCGACGGCAGGGCCGGGACACCGCTCTCGTTTCCGAAGCTCGGCGTCACGGTTCCACCGGCCTGGGCCTTCTCGTAGATATCGAGGGTGGTGTTGTACAGCGGCGGCAGTCCGGCCGGCGGCTTGTAGCCCTTGAGCGCGACGAACAGGCCGTCGTACCGCGCCCCGCCGTCGGCGTTCAGCTTCGAGAACTCGACGGCCCACTGCTTGGCCTTCGCGACGTCAGGGGACTTGGCGCTCACCGACAGTCCGCCGCCGGTGTACACGGGCAGGACGAGCGAGCCGTCCTGCGTGGGCATGGGGAAGGCGCCGAACTCCTTCTGCTGTGCCTTGTCCGGGGACGCCGGGAACCACGAACCCATCGGGTACATGGCGCCCTTGCCCTTGAGGAAGGCTTCCTGTGCCTGTGCGTAGGTGGCCGACAGGTTGTCGACGTTCTCCTTGCCCGCCAGTGCCTTCATCTTGGTCGCCGCGTTGACGAACAGCGGGTCGCTGAAGTCGGTCTTGCCCGCGGTCAGCTTGTCGAGCCACTTCGGGTCCTTGGCGTAGACCTCGTCGGCCACCAGCTGGGCGAAGGTCCATCGCGGGCCGAGGCCGTCCGGTGCACCGCCGCCGATGACGAACGGCTTGATCCGCGCCGCCTTCAGCTTGTCGACCGCGGCGAGCAGGTCGTCCCACTTCTTCGGAGGGGTGGTGATGCCCGCCTTCTCGAAGTCCGCCTTGCGGTAGTAGATCTGCCAGGTCTGCGAGTTGGTGGGCAGCTGGTAGATCTTGCCGTCGAAGCTGTTCGCGGTCGGGCTGGTCCAGTCGGCCAGCTCGTCCGTGCCGAACTGGGCGAGTTTGCCGCCCTCCGCCAGTCCGGCCGGGTCGATCGCGACCATGATGTCGGGCAGTGCGCCGGTCGAGTCCAGCTGGCGCGTGTACTCGTTGCGCTGTTCGGCGCTCGGCGCGACGAGTTTCTTGATCTTCACCCCCGGCACCTTGGCGCTGGTCCGGGCGATGATGTCGTCCCAGTAGGAGGCGGTGAGGTTGGGTGTCTCGAAGGTGAGCAGGCTCAACGTCACGTCATCGCCCGAACCGTCCCCGCCTTCGCTCCCGCCGCCGACGGCGCAGCCGGTCAGCGCGACCAGGCCCAACGACACTGCTACTGCACCCCAGTTGGCCCGCTTGATCATGAGGCCCTCCTTGCTGGTCGAACCCACCGGGGGAGGTCGCTCGGCCAGAATTTAGATAAGTAAGTTTCTTGTCAATATTGCTGTTGCGGCGTCAATTTAGATAGCGTGCCGCCGTGAGTCAAGACATCGGTGCAACCCGGGGCAGCACGGCACCCGCCGGCCGTGCGGGCGATGCCCACCTCCTGCGCAGGCTCAATCTCTCGGCCACGGTGCGGGCCTTCCTCGACACCGCGTCGCTGACGGTCAGCGACGTGCGTGCGATCGTCGGGGTCTCCCGCCCCACCGCCGAGGACCTGGTGGCGACGCTGCTGGACGAGGGCTTCGTCCGTGAGGCGCTCGACCGCCCGGACGGCGAGCGGTCGGCGGGACGGCCTGCCCGGCGCTACGAGGTCGTGGCCGAGGACTTCGCTGTCGTCGGAGTCGATATCGGCGCCCACAAGGTGGCCGTGGTCGTCTGCGACCTGCGCGGGGACGTCCTGGCGGTACGCAGACGCAGCGTCGACTCCCGCGTCGGGCCGGCCGGGCGCATCGGGGCAGCGGCGCGGCTGGCCGAGGCGACCCTCCGGCAGACCGGGACGAGCGCGGAACACGTCAGCTCGGTGGCCTGCGGCATCACCGGTGTGGGGGCCAACGGCTCGGAGGTCATGGACATCCGCACCGTTCCCGCGGGCCAGGACCTGGACGTCTACTCACTCCCGGGTTTCGACAGGATCGACGTGGTGTCGGAGGTGTCGGAGCGCTTCAAGCGCGACGTGCTGGTCTCCAACGACATCCACCTCGCGGCGGTGGCCGAGCAGTGGCAGGGCGGTGCCGGGGCACGTGACCTCGTCTACATGCACGCCGGCCGCCGCCTCGGGGCCGCGATCGTCATCAACGGGCAGATCCACAACGGGCGGCACGGCCTGGCGGCGTCCGTCGGTTCCATGAAAATCCTGGGGTGGGCCGAAGCGATGGCGCAGCTCGACCGCGAGAGCCGCAAGCTTGCGGGCTCGGCCGCCGAGGAGTCCACCAGCGGCAACGTCCGGGCGCTCTTCGAAGCAGCCGCGAACGGCGACCGCACCGCGGTGCGCACCGTCGACCGCGTCGCCGAGGCCCTCGCCCTGGGCGCCTCCGTCCTGGTCCACGCCGTCGACCCCGATCTCGTCGTGCTCGGCGGTGGCCTGTCCCGCGCGGGGGAGGTGCTCGCCGGCCCCTTCGGGCGGCACTTGGCCGCGACCTCCCTCAACAGCCCGGAGTTCCGCGTGTCCCTGCTCGGCGACGAGTCCGTCGCCCTCGGCGCCGCCCGGCTGGCGCTCGACGACCTCAAGGAACGGCTGCTCGCCGTGCAGGCCTGATCCACCTTTCTCTCACCGCACCAGGAGTCACCGAATGATCGAGCCCGGACGCGTTGCCGTGCCCGCGCCCACCGCCCCCGTGTCCCTCTCCGGACTCGGCGGGACCGAGACCACGACGATGGTCCTGCTGCCGAGGGCGGACGGCCTGCCCGACATCGGATGGGTGGGGCCTTCCCTGGCGGCGGCGGACGTCCGGTCCCTGACGGTCCCGGCCTCGGTCGAGACCACGGCCTGGAACTCCTGGCTGATCGGTTCACCGGTCAGCGTGCTCCCGGAGCACGCGCGCGGCTACCTCGGACGGCCCGCGCTGCTCGGCCACCGGGTCGGCCCCGAAGGCCCCGGGAGCGACTGGTCCACCGCGTTCGGCCCCGCCTCGGTGCGGTGCGAGGACGGCTCACTCGTGGTCCGGGCCACCGACGAGGCAGCGGGACTCGAACTGTGCTTCGAGGCCGAAGCCGTCCCGGGGGGAGGGCTCCGCCTCCGGCACCTGTTGACCAACGTCGGCGCCGGCCCCTACGTGGTCGACGCGCTCGACGTGGTCGTCCCCGTTCCGACCGGCGCGGGCGAGATCCTCGACTTCACCGGGCGATGGGCCCGCGAGCGGCAGCCCCAGCGCCGTGCCCTCGCGGACGGGCAGTGGGTCAGGGAGCACCGCCGCGGCATGCGCGTCCTCGACGGCACCGGCCTGGTCGTGGTCGGTAACCCCGGCTTCGGATACGGCCAGGGTGAGGTGCTCGGTGTCCACCTCGCCTGGAGTGGCAACCACCGGTACGCAGTCGAGCAGCTCAGCTCCGGCACCGCCGTCGTCCGGACCGGCGAGTTGCTGCACCCGGGCGAGATGGTCCTCGCCGAGGGCGAGACGTACGCGATGCCCTGGGTGCACGTGGCCGCGTCCGCGCGCGGCCTCGACGGACTGGCGGACGCGACCCACCAGTACGTCCGGTCGCTCGCGGCCCATCCGTCCCGGCCCGCACCCGTCATGTTCAACCCGTGGGAGGCGGTCTACCTCGACCACGACCTCGACACGCTGACCGCGCTGGTCGACATATCGGCCGAGCTGGGTGCCGAGCGTTTCGTGCTCGACGACGGGTGGTTCGCAGGCCGCACCTCCCTTGACGACGGCCTGGGCGACTGGACCCCGGACCCGGCGGTGTGGCCGCACGGGCTGGCACCGCTTGTGGACCGGGTGCACGAGAAGGGCATGGAGTTCGGGCTCTGGTGGGAGCCGGAGGCCGTCAACCCGAACTCCGCGGTCCACCGCGATCATCCCGACTGGATTCTGCGCACGGGCGACCGGTCGCCCGTGCTGGAACGCAACTGCTACCTGCTCGATCTCAGCCGGGAGGACGTGCGGACCCACCTGCTCGACGCCTTCGGCCGTCTGGTGGCGGCGCACCGGATCGACTTCGTCAAGTGGGACCACAACCGCGACCAGATCGACGGCGGTGACTCGCGCAGCACCGGCCGGCCCGCTTCACGGCGGCAGACCCTCGCCTTCCGCGAGCTCCTCGACGAGCTGGCCCGCCGCCATCCCGGCATCTCGTGGGAGAGCTGCGCCTCGGGAGGCGGCAGGATCGACCTGGACGTGCTCGAGCGGGTCCAGAGCACCTGGGCCTCCGACGTCACCGATCCGCTGTCCCGCCAGCCGATCCAGCACTGGACCGCCCAGCTCGCCCCGCTGGAGTACCTCGGCGCTCACGTCACCGCACCGGTCTCCCACCAGACCGGCCGGACCAGCATCCTGGACCTCCGCGCGGCCACGGCCTTCTTCGGCCAGTTCGGCATCCAGTGGGACCTCACGAAGGTGCCGGCCCACGAGCTGGACCGCCTCGCGTCCTGGATCGGCCTCTACAAGCGGCACCGCGTGCTCCTGCACACGGGGCGGCTGACGCGCGTCGCACTGCCCGACGGTCTGCTCGCGCATGGAGTGGTCGCCCGGGACCGGTCGGAGGCGCTCTTCTCCTATGCCCAGCTCGATGAGATCGTGCCCGTGCCACCGCGGCTCCGCATCCCTGGACTCGACCCGGACCGGACCTACCGCGCCTCGCTCATCACGCCGGCCGACCCGTCGGTCACCTGGGAGGTCACGGGCGTCCAGGCCTCCGGTGCGGCGCTGGGAGCACTGGGGCTGCCAGGTCCTGCGCGGGCACCTCAGAGCGCGGCGCTGGTCCACCTGCGCGCCGTCTGATCCAGCGGATGGCCGCTCGTCTTCTGTCAGGGCAGGGCGGCGAGTTGTCCGTGCAGGTTCTTCTGGTTGCGCTTCACGGTGAAGGCGTAGTGCGCCGCCTTCTCCTCGACGAGGAACCGGGCGTGATCGCGCTGGCAGTGCAGGGCATCCGCGGTGACGGTGACGCCGGTCAAGTCATAGGGCGCCAGCAGGTCGGCGAAGCAGGTGATCTGGCGGTGGACGGCAAGAGCGCCCGCGGTTCGCCAGTGGCAGAAGATAGCCCTGAGCCGAGCTTTCATGCGCCGCGCTCCCGTCGTCGTCCTCGACGAGCCGACGGCCGCCATCGACGCGGAGGCGGAAGCGGAGATCTTCGGCCGGCTCAAGGACGTCGCCCGCGGCGCCACTTCCCTGGTCATCGCCCACCGCTTCGCCACGGTCCGGATGGCCGACCGGATCGTCGTCCTGGAGAACGGCAAGGTCATCGAGGACGGCGTGCACCAAGACCTCCTGAGGGCCGACGGCGTCTTCGCCCGGCTCTTCCGTATCCAGGCTTCGGGCTACCTGACCGAAGCCGCATCCCCCTGAAGGCCGAGTGATGCGCGTATCCGTCCTGTACCCCGCCATGCCGACGGACCCCCGGCACGTCGCCCCCTTCGCCGCGCTCGTCCGCGACGGAGGCGCGGCCCGCCTCTGGCAGGGCCAATCCCTCTGCGCCGACACCCAGCAGGTCTTCGCCTACCTGGCCGGCATGGGCTACCGCGTCCCGGTCGGGACCAGCGTCGCCCTCATGCCGCTGCGGCATCCGCTGGACGCGGCGGTCCAGGCCCGCTCCCTGTCCGTCCTCACCGGACACCTCACGACCATCGGACTCGGTCCCGCGACCCCCGACGTCGTCGCCGGACTGCACGGAAAGCCGTACGACAGCCCACGCGATGCCTGTGTGGAATACCTGACCGAGGTGCGGCGCCTGATCGGCACCGCGGACGGAGTCGCCGGACCCGGCATCGGCGCCTCCATCGGTCTGCCAGGCCTGCCGCACCCGGGAGTGGAGACCGGGCTCGGTGTGCTCCGGCCGACGCTCGCGCGGGCCGCGGGCCGGGCGGCGGACGCGGCGATCAGCTGGATGACCCCGCCCGGCTACGTCCGCGACACCCTGCTGCCCGCCATGGCGAAGGGTGCGGCCGAGTCGGGCCGCCCGGTGCCCCGCATGGTCACCGTCGTGCACGCCGCCGTCGACCGCCCCGGACGCCACGCCTACCGGCTCGCCTTCGCAGCGGCCCACGTCCACCTCGCCGGGCCGCACTACTGCGACATGCTGCGTCGCGCCGGCCTGCGCGTCCACCACAGCCGCCCGGGCCTCGGCGCCCGCGCGCTCGTCGACTCCGGAGTCTTCCTCTACGGCACGCCCGGGAACATCGCCGCACAGCTGGCCGAATTCGATCGGGCGGGGGTGGACGAAGTTGTCGTCAACGTCGCGGGAGTGTATTCCGAGCATGGCCGACCGGACGCCGTACGGGACCTCCAGGAGATCCTCGCGGCCTGCCGGGAGGCGACGAACTGAACCATGAACGGCTGCGAGAGGCCGGGGCATTACCGCGTGCCGCCCTCCCGCACGTGGTGAGGAGAGGCAAGACTGTGCCCGACGACATCGCCCGATGGCTGAACGAGCACGCCAACCCCTTGAGCACCCTGACCCCCGGCGCGCCGGGGGAGGACCTGAAACCCCTGGGCGAGGCACTGCGGGGGACACGGATCGTCGGTCTGGGCGAATCCACCCACGGCACGGGCGAGTTCTTCCGGCTGAAGCACCGCATCGTGGAGTTCCTGGTCCGTGAGGAGGGTTTCACCACCCTCGCCATGGAGGCCAGCCAGTCCGCCGCCCGCGCGCTCGACGCGTACGTCCGGTACGGCGCGGGCTCCCCCGAACGGCTCGTCGCCAGGCTGGGCTTCTGGACCTGGCGCACCCGCGAGATGGTCGACCTCGTCGAGTGGCTACGCGCCCACAACCGCACCCTGCCGGAAGTGCGCCGGATCCGCTTCGTGGGAACCGACCCCCAGCTCTGCGCCGACTCGGTCGAGGCCGTCGCCGCCTTTCTGCGCCGAACGGCGCCCGATCAGGCCGGGCGCGTGGGCGCCTTGGACGTGCTGGCGCGGGCCCGCCCGGGCTCGCGTCCGGACCCGGACAAGGCCCTGTTGCGGCGCGCCGAGGAGATCGTCCGCCTCGTCGCGGACCACGTCGAGCGGTCGGGTCCCGGCGACGACGCCGACGAGGCTCTGGAACACGCGCGGATCCTGGTCCGCGCCGCCGACCTGGTGACCCGGCCCTTGGGGGCCTCGGCCGGCGAGGACGGCGCGTACGCCGCGCGTGACCGCTACATGGCCGAGGCCGTCGCACGGCTCGTGGACGACGACCCCGAGGCTCGCGTCATGGTCTGGGCACATAACGGGCACATCGCGAAGGGCACGTACGGGGACCAGGTGCCGGCCCTCGGCAGCAGACTCCGCGAACGGTACGGCAACGCCTACTACGCGCTGGCCCTCCTCTTCGGCAAGGGCTCCTTCCTGGCCCGCCGCGGCAACGACCTTCAGCGCCCGCCGGCCCGCCACCGCATCGGCACCGGCCTCCGCTCCCTGGAGGCCAGACTCACGCACGCCGTACCCGGCGACTACTACGCGGACCTCCGCGCCGCGAGTTCCCCCGCCGACGCCGCGCCCTGGCTGCACGCCCCGCACGCGCAGCGCAGCTTCGGCGCCAACGTCCAACGGTTCCTCTACCGCTTGAACACCGCCCCACTCGTCCCGGCCGAGGACTACGACGGCATCGCGTTCGTAGCACGCTCGACCTGCTCCCACCTGCTGCCCCCGGCGGAGGACTGAGGTTCTCTCACGGCCACAGGTCGAGCGCGGCGTTCAGAGTGAGCTGCCACATCGGTTCGGCACCAGTGCCGAATGCAGCGGCGAGCCCGTACCCCACGGACGCGTCGTACGGGTCCCTGGCACGCTCGGACTCGCCCGCCGCCTCCCAGTCGGCCGACACGCGCCCGTCGCCGCTCGATGTGAAGACGCCGAGCAGCCGCTCGTCCCGCAGCAGCCGGCTGGTGCCGAGGGAGTCCGGAACCAGCAGATAGCTGCACTCCCGCGCCCCTGAGACGACCTCGACCCGGTACGAGCGCCGGGTTAGGAATCCCTTGGACGGCCGCAGGGTCTCCTCTGCACCGTCGATGAGCAGAGTGAGGTGCTCGGGGTCGCGCGTCCCGATCGGCACATGGCTCTCCGGCACTGTGTTCGGGGCCCGCCGGATGTCGACCTGCGGCAGACCGTCCCCGCTCACGCCCAGCGTCCCGGCCTCGTGGTCGAGTTCGATCCCGACCGCGCCGAAGAGCGGATCGTCGGCGGGCACGTACGCGTACGGATTCATCGGGACCGGTGGGCGGTCGAGGTGAAATACGACGGCCAGCGCGCCATGGTCTACCTGCCGGGCGACGGAACGGTGACTGTGCGAGCCCGCTCCGGCGCGGACATCACTCCCGCCTACCCGGAACTCGCGGGACTGGGCTCCGCGCTCGGCCGGCCCGCGGTTCTCGATGGTGAAATCGTCGCTCTCGACAGCGAGGGGCGCAGCGATTTCGAGCGGCTGCAGTCCCGGATGGGACTGGCCGGATCCCCGGCGAAGGCCGCCCGCATGGCCAAGATCGTGCCCGCCCACCTGGTTTTGTTCGACATCGTGTTCCTTGAGCACAGCAGCCTGACCAAGATGCCGTACACCGAACGCCGGACCCTCCTGGAGGACCTATGCCTGGCCGGGCCCCACTGGTCGACGCCCGCAGCGGCCGTCGGGCACGGCGCTCAGGCCCTGGAGACAGCGACTTCACCCCGCCCAAGCTCGCCGCGCAGAAGACCCTCGGCAAGGCGGAGGGCCAGGTGAACCTGATCGCGTGGGCCGGATACGCCGAGGACGGCTCCAACGACCCGAAGGTCGACTGGGTCACCGACTTCGAGAAGCAGACCGGTTGTCAGGTCAACACCAAGACCGTCGGCACCTCCGACGAGATGGTGAGCCTGATGAAGACCGGCCAGTACGACGCGGTCTCCGCCTCCGGTGACGCGGCGCTGCGGCTGATCGCCTCCGGTGACGCCGCACCCGTCAACACCGAGTTGGTGCCCAACTACAAGGACGTCTTCTCCGGGCTGAAGGACCAGCAGTGGAACACGGTCAAGGGTGTCTCCTACGGCATCCCGCACGGTCGCGGCGCCAATTTGCTGATGTACAACACGAAGAAGGTCTCCCCGGCGCCCGACTCCTGGTCCGTGGTCTTCGACAAGTCATCGGCGTACAAGGGGAAGGTCACGGCTTACGACTCGCCGATCTACATCGCGGACGCCGCCCTGTACCTGATGAAGACCGAGCCGTCCCTCGGCATCAAGGACCCTTACGCCCTGGACCAGAAGCAGTTCGACGCCGCCGTCGACCTGCTCAAGGAGCAGAACGCCGACGTCGGTGAGTACTGGAGCGACTACCTGAAGGAGGTCTCCGCCTTCAAGAGCGGCGACTCGGTGGTCGGCACCAGCTGGCAGGTGATCCTTAACACCGCCCAGGCCGAGAAGGTCCCGAACACCGCCCAGGCCGAGAAGGTCCCGGTCAAGGCCGTCCTGCCCAAGGAGGGCGCCACCGGCTGGTCCGACACATGGATGATCTCCGCCAAGGCCAAGCACCCCAACTGCGCCTACAGCTGGATGAATTGGATCATCTCGCCGAAGGTGAACGCCCAGGTCGCCGAGTACTTCGGTGAGGCACCGTCCAACGCGAAGGCCTGCACGCTGACCGCGGACAAGAACCACTGCACCACCTACCACGCCGCTGACGAGTCGTACTGGAAGGACGTCCACTTCTGGACCACGCCCATCGCGCAGTGCGTGGACGGACGTACGGACACCACGTGCGTGCCGTACGCCAAGTGGGTCCAGGCCTGGACCGGGATCAAGGGCTGAGGGTTACCTGTCGATGACCACCACCGCGCCTGCCGCCGGACCCGTCCGGCGGCTCGCCGGGACCCTGCACCGCCGCCCCCGGCTGCAGCTGTCCCTGCTGCTCTCCGCGCCACTGGCCTGGCTCGTTCTGGCCTACCTCGGCTCGCTCTCCGTCCTGTTCCTCTCCGCCTTCTGGGCCACGGACTCCTTCACCTCCAACGTGGTGAAGATCTGGAACACGGACAACTTCACCGCACTGTTCACCACCGACGTCTACCGTCAGGTCGCCCTGCGCAGCATCGGCGTCGCCCTCGCGGTCACCGCGCTGTGTGTCGTGGTCGCCTTCCCGATCGCCTTCTACACCGCCCGCATCGCGAACCCCAAGCGGCGGCCGCTCCTCGTCGTGGCGATCCTCACTCCGCTGTGGGCCAGCTACCTGGTCAAGGCGTATGCCTGGCGGCTCATCCTCGCCCAGGGCGGCCTGCTCGACTGGGCGCTGAAGCCACTGGGACTCGAAGGGCCCGGCTACGGGCTGACCGCGACCGTCCTGGTGCTGACCTACCTGTGGCTGCCGTACATGATCCTGCCCATCCACGCCGGACTCGAACAGCTCCCGGCCGGCCTCCTGGACGCCTCCGCAGACCTCGGCGCCCGCACCGGCCGGACCTTCCGTTCCGTGGTGCTGCCGATGATCCTGCCGTCCATCGCGGCCGGCTCGGTCTTCACCTTCTCGCTCAGCCTCGGCGACTACATCGCCGTACAGATCGTCGGCGGCAAGACGCAGCTCATCGGCAACCTCATCTACTCCAACATCACCCTGGACCTGCCGCTGGCCGCCGCACTCGGCACCGTGCCCGTCGTGATCATCGTGCTCTATCTGCTCGCGGTTCGCCGTACCGGAGCCCTCAGCAGTCTCTGACCCTCTCCCTCACCTCCGCATCACGCACAGCGAAGGCTCCCGATGAATCTCTCCCGTCCCGCGCGCGTCACACTGCGCATCGCCGCCGGGCTCGGTTTCGCGGTGATCTACGTCCCGCTGCTCCTGGTCCTCGTCAACTCCCTCAACCCGGACCGAAGTTCGGACTGGCCACCACCCGGTCTCACCTTCGACTGGTGGGTGGCCGCCTGGCACAGCTCAGGCGCCCGCGACGCGCTGTGGACCTCGGTCAGGGCTGGTCTCGGTGCGACGGCGATCGCCCTGGTCCTCGGCACTCTCATCGCCTTCGCCTGCCAGCGCCACAAGTTCTTCGGACGCGAGGCCATCTCCTTCGTCGTCGTCCTGCCGATCGCACTGCCGGGCATCGTCACCGGCGTCGCGCTCAACACCGCCTTCCGTACGGTCCTCGAACCGCTCGGCGTGGGCCTCGGAATGTTCACGGTGGTCGTCGGCCACGCCACCTTCTGCATCGTGGTCGTCTTCAACAATGTGATCGCCCGGCTGCGCCGGGTGCCCGGGTCGTACGAAGAGGCCGCCATGGACCTCGGGGCCCACACCTTCCGTACGTTCGTCGACATCACCTTCCCGCTGGTGCGCTCCGCGCTGGTAGCGGGCGGACTGCTCGCCTTCGCTCTGTCCTTCGACGAGATCGTCGTGACGACCTTCACCGCCGGGCCCGGCGTCCAGACCCTCCCCGTCTGGATCTTCTCCAACATGGCCCGACCCCAACAGGCCCCCGTCGTCAACGTCGTCGCGGCCGTCCTCGTCCTGCTGTCCGTCATACCGATCTACCTCGCCCAGCGGCTGTCGTCGGACACCGCCTCCGGCAGCCGCATCTGACTGGTGGGGTCAGGGGATCGCAGGTTCCCGCATGCTGCCGTTGACGGCGGTCGGCGACACCGACTCCACCGACTTCGACGCCCTGTGTCGGCACGGGCAGCTGTTTCCCCGTTCGCCGGGCCGCGGCCTCGGAGTTCTCGACGAGCCTGAATGGGCGTGTGAACGCGACTACTTCGAGTGGGCCGTACGCGTCGTCGGAACGCAGTGAGTACCGGGACGGTTCAGCCCGTGGTCTTGCGGCCGCTCAGCAGGTCGCGTACGCGGTCCACGAGCCCTGCGCCGGGCGCGATCAACTTATTGGCGGGCGGGGTGTGGGGGAGGGCGGGGTGCGGGCGGGTGGGTGCGGTCTCCTTGGCTCGGCGGACCAGTTGCCCCAGCTCGTCCAGTTTCTCGGGTGAGCAGGTGGCTGCGAGTTTCGGGAAGAGGTCGTTCTCCTCCTCGCGAAGGTGGGCGGCGAACTCGAGCTTCAGCTTCGCGACGATGTCGTTGAACTGCGGATCGTCGGCGTTCAGGTCTTCGAGGTCCTTGAGCATGTGCTCGATCCTGGTGTGTTCGGCGAGTTCTTTGTCCGCCAGCTCCGCACCGTTGCGGACGTGCTTGCGCACGGTCGGGTACAGGTGCATCTCCTCGGCCACTGAGTGCTGCACCAGTTCCGCGGTCAGCCGGTCAGCCAGGTCCCGTCGCTGCGGATGGCCGACGGGCTGCGCTTCGATCTGCTGGAACAGCTCCTCCGCTTCACGATGATCGGCCGTCAGTTCCGCGATCACGTTGCCACCGTGTCCCATGACGATCACTTCCTCGGTTTCGTTGTCCACGGAAACGCCGGAGCGGGCCCCGCTTTCCTGGGGCCTGTTGGGCTTTCAGCTCGTATGGGTGGGCTTCGGCTCCTCGCCGTTCGACCCTCATCGGGTTGTCGACGATCGCCCCCGGGTTTCCGCGACCTGTGCCTCACGAGCGGCGGGGTCGGGCTCATGCCCTCACCCTGTACCCGACTGGGCTGCACCGCACCTCAGCGCCACTGTGTGCGCTCCCGATCCCGCACTGCCGACCGTGACCGGAGCCCGCGCTCCGGCGGGAGAATCACCGGTGAACCAGGCAGCCAGGTGAAGCCCTCAGCAGTCGACAAGGTCTCGCCGACTGAATCACTGGACGAGAAGGCCGAGCCGTCAAGGGTGCGGCTGCGGTGGCAGTGAGTCGACGCCGGGCGGCGGTTCCGGCCAGACCAACAGGACCGGGCAAGGAGCGTGGTCGACGACGAAGCGCGTCGCAGGGCCCAGGCTGCGGGGCCCCAGACGGTGCCGGTCGCCGTCGCGGGCGCAGATGAGCAGGCCGGCTTCCTCGGCAGCGCGGACGACCTCCCTTTCGGCGCGGCCGTGGGCCTGTAGGCGCACCGCGGGCCGCCCCAGGCAGTCGGCGGCCGCATCCATGAGTTCGGCGGCAGCGCTCGCGGACAGGGCCGCCACTTGGTCGCCGGGGTCGCGCTCGCGGTGGCCGCGGCCCAGCAGGGCGACGAATGCGCCGTGGGCTGTTTCGGCGACGTCGTCGCCGGTGACGTGCAGCAAGGTGATCTCCTCCCCGGCTCGGGCGTGGGAGCGGGCGGCATCCACCGCGGCCCGCCAAGTCCCTTCATTGATCCGGACGAGCACGGTCACGTCAGCCTCCGATGGCCCGCAGCATCGCCCGCAGTGCCACAGCGAGGCTGACTGCATCGGCCAGGATCCGGACGGGGTGCACCGTCACCGCCGGCTTCTCAGTCGGACACGGGGCGGCCGAAGAGCAGGTCGTAGCCGGGGGAAGCTCGAGCGTGTCCGTCAGGACGATCTGGCGGGAGAAGACACTCAGGGGCCGCTCGGAGAGATCCATCTGTACGTCCTCGCCCGTGGCCGTCGGCCGACGCTCCGCCTACACGGTCAGCATGTTCCGTTCGACGTCGATGTCGATCGAGTCGGCCGTGCATCAGGCATGCGCACCCGACAGCACGGAGCCCGCAGGCGCCGTAGCCGAGCCTGGAGAGGCGCTGGACGCCCTCCCACTGCTTGATCGGGGTGGCAGGGGCGATCGGCGCCTTCGGCGGAGTGCTGGTCAACCTGGCCTTGCGGCAGTCCTTCCTGGAGACACACAACGGACAGGCCGCCTCTCTGGCGGTCCTCGGGTACTACGGCCTCTGCCTGGTGGTGACCTGGGCCTTCTACCCGCGACGGTCCACGCACCGCCGCTGCGAACGGCGCGTCCGGCCGACCGGTTCTCGAACGCCACGGTCCGGAGCCCGTGCGGACCGTCGACGGCCGTGTCCTGCCCCTGGGGCACGGCCGTGTCCTGCGCCCGGTGCCTCCCGTCCACTGAAACGGATGCAGGAAAACCGCCGTCGCGGCCCTGCCGGGACGAGTATCGGGGCCCTTGGTCCTAGGGTGCGAGCCATGGCAGAGAGTGCAGCTCACTGGGGCGCTGCGGGGTGGGATGCTCACTCTGCCCCCGGCCCCGGCACCCCCGACCCGCGCCGCTGGCGGGCGCTCGCGGTGTGTCTGATCGCGGGGTTCATGACCCTGCTGGACGTATCCATCGTCAATGTCGCCCTGCCGTCGATCCGGGAAGGGCTCCACACCCCGGAGTCCGACCTGCAATGGGTCCTCTCCGGCTACTCGCTCGCCTTCGGCCTGTTCCTGATCCCCGCGGGACGGCTCGGTGACGCGCGGGGACGCCGCGTGGTGTTCATGGCCGGGCTCGCCCTGTTCACCCTGGCATCAGCGGCTTGCGGAGCCGCTCAGTCCAGCCTCTGGCTGGTGGTCGCCCGTCTGGTACAGGGCCTCGCCGGAGGCATGATCTCGCCACAGATCTCCGCGTTGATCCAGCAGATGTTCTCCGGCCAGGAGCGCGGCCGGGCCTTCGGCATGTTCGGCACCGTGGTCGCCATCTCCACCGCTGTCGGCCCGCTCTCCGGTGGCCTGCTGATCCAGGCGGCCGGTGCCGAGGAGGGCTGGCGCTGGGTGTTCTACGTCAATCTGCCGCTCGGCGCAGTCTGCCTTCTGCTTGCCCGGCGCCTGCTCCCGGACACCCCCTCGGCCGGCCGGGTGCGCCTGCGTGACCTCGACCCGCTCGGCGTGCTGCTGCTCGGCACGGGTGTACTGGCTCTGCTGCTGCCCTTCGTGCAGTCGCAGCAGTGGCTTGGCAACCGGAAGTGGCTGCTGATCGCGGTGGCCGTGGCGCTGCTCGCTGTCTTTGTCGGCTGGGAATCCCGATGCGGCAGACGCGGCACGCAACCGGTTGTCGACCTGTCGCTCTTCCGGGTCCGCTCCTACTGGCTGGGCTGTCTGCTGAGCCTGATGTACTTTGCCGGATTCACCGCGATCTTCTTCATCACCACGCTCTACCTGCAGAGCGGACTGCACTACTCCGCACTGCAGGCGGGACTCGCCATCACACCCTTCGCACTGGGCGCGGCCGTCGCGGCGAGCCCCGGCGGCCGAATGGTCGGCCGATTCGGGCGCCCCCTCGTCGTGACCGGTCTGACCACGGTGGCCGTGGGGCTGGCGGCCACCGCGCTCGCCGTGCATCTGGTGCCGGGGCGGGGCGCGGGGTGGGCGATGGTGGCCCCACTGCTCCTGGCCGGTCTGGGCAGCGGCCTGGTCATCGCCCCGAATCAGACACTGACCCTCTCCCAAGTGCCGGTGGCCAGGGCGGGGAGCGCCGGCGGAACCCTCCAGACCGGCCAGCGCGTCGGGTCGGCGATCGGGATCGCCGCGGTCGGCTCGATGTTCTTCGCCCAACTGGGCGGCGACGGGTGGGCCACCGCGTACGACCACGGGCTCGTCGTCGCGGTCGCCTTCGTCCTGGCCGCTCTGCTCGTCGGGCTGGCAGATGTGCGCGGGGAGCGCCGCAGCAGGAGTCGTACACACCGGTCCGTCCGCAGTCCGTCCGTAGGGAGAACGCCATGAAGGAGAGCGAGATGAGCGCGACCACCAGCGCAGGGGCGAATGGCAACGCGGCGTACGGGCACAAGGCCTTCAAACGGTCCAGGAGCCATTTCGCCGACCGCATCACCGCCGACGGCCGGGACGGCTGGCCCGTCGAGGCCGGCCGCTACCGGCTGGTCGTCAGCCGCGCCTGCCCGTGGGCGAGCCGCTCCCTGGTCTCCCGGCGACTCCTCGGGCTGGAGGGAGCCCTCTCGCTGGCCGTAGCCGACCCGATCCAGGACGACCGCAGCTGGCGCTTCACCCTGGACGAGGACGGCAGGGACCCGGTGCTCGGCATCCGGTACCTGAGCGAGGCGTACAACGCGCGGGAGCGGGACTACCCCGGCGGGGTCAGCGTGCCCGCGATCGTCGACGTACCGAGCGGCAGGCTCGTCACCAACGACTTCCAGCAGATCACGCTGGACTTCGCGACCGAGTGGACCGCGCTGCACCGGCAGGGCGCCCCCGACCTGTATCCCGAGGCCCTGCGTGACGAGATCGACGAGGTCATGCAGGACATCTACCGCGATGTCAACAACGGCGTGTACCGCGCGGGCTTCGCGGCGCAGCAGTCCGAATACGAGGCCGCCTACCACGATGTGTTCGGCCGCCTGGACCTGGTGTCCGAACGTCTCGCGGACCGGCGCTATCTCGTCGGCGAATCCCTCACCGAAGCCGACATCAGGCTGTTCACCACATTGGTGCGCTTCGACGCCGTCTACCACGGACACTTCAAGTGCAACCGTTCGAAGCTGGCCGAGGACCGCGTCCTGTGGGCGTACGCCAGAGACCTGTACCAGACCCCCGGTTTCGGCGACACGGTCGATTTCCACCACATCAAGCAGCACTACTACCGGGTCCACACGGGCATCAACCCCACCGGCATCGTGCCCGTCGGCCCCGATCTGTCGGGCTGGCTGGCCCCGCACCACCGCGAAGATCTGGGCGGACGCCCGTTCGGCGACGGCACCCCGCCCGGTCCGGTGCCGCCCGGGGAGGAAGTCCCGCCGTCGGGGCGTCCCTGAACCCGGCGCCCGTGGTGGCCCTGCCGAAGCAAGGGGCGGGGCCCTGTCGAGTCGGCAGCGATCACGAGATATCTTGATGTCAAGCAATGTTGCAGACGTGGAGCGGAGCACAGGGTGACTGACTCGACCATTATCTATACACACACCGACGAGGCCCCGGCCCTGGCGACGTATTCGTTCTTGCCCGTGGTCCAGGCCTACGCCTCGACGGCCGGGGTCAATGTCGAGAGCCGTGACATCTCGCTGGCCGGGCGCATCATCGCCAGCTTCCCCGAGCGCCTCGAGGAGAGCCAGCGCATCGACGACGCGCTCGCCGAGCTCGGCGCGCTGGCCAAGACGCCCGAGGCCAACATCATCAAGCTGCCGAACATCTCGGCTTCGATCCCGCAGCTGAAGGCTGCCATTGCCGAGCTGCAGGCACAGGGCTACGCGCTTCCGGACTACCCGGACGACCCGCAGACCGATGAGGACAGGGACGTCCGCGCGCGCTACGACAAGGTCAAGGGCAGCGCGGTGAACCCCGTGCTGCGCGAGGGCAACTCCGACCGCCGCGCCCCCGCCTCGGTCAAGAACTACGCCAAGGCGCACCCGCACCGGATGGGCGCCTGGTCGGCCGACTCGAAGACGAACGTCGCCACCATGGGCGTCGACGACTTCCGCTCCACCGAGAAGTCCACGGTCGTCGCCGAGGCCGGTTCGCTGCGCATCGAGCTCGCGGGCGACGACGGCAGCACCACCGTTCTGCGTGAGTCGGTGCCGGTGCTCGCGGGTGAGGTCGTCGATGTGGCGGTCATGCGAGTCGCGGCCCTGCGCGAGTTCTTCACCGCGCAGGTCGCCCGCGCCAAGGCCGAGGGCGTGCTGTTCTCCGTCCACCTCAAGGCCACCATGATGAAGGTCTCCGACCCGATCATCTTCGGCCACGTGGTCCGTGCCTTCTTCCCGAACACCTTTGCCAAGTACGGCCAGGTGCTCGCCGCGGCCGGTCTCTCCCCGAATGACGGCCTCGGCGGCATCCTCAAGGGCCTGGACTCGGTGCCGCACGTGGGCGCCGAGATCAAGGCATCCTTCGAGGCCGAGCTCGCCGAAGGCCCCGCGCTGGCCATGGTCGACTCCGACAAGGGCATCACCAACCTGCACGTACCGAGCGATGTCATCGTGGACGCCTCCATGCCGGCCATGATCCGCACCTCCGGTCACATGTGGGGCCCGGACGGCAAGGAGGCCGACACCCTCGCGGTGCTTCCCGACAGCAGCTACGCGGGTGTCTACCAGGTCGTCATCGACGACTGCCGCGCCAATGGCGCCTTCGACCCGTCGACCATGGGCTCGGTGCCGAACGTCGGCCTGATGGCGCAGAAGGCCGAGGAGTACGGCAGCCACGACAAGACCTTCGAGATCCCCACCACCGGTACGGTGCGGGTCGTCGACGGCAGCGGCAATGCCGTGCTGGAGCTGGTCGTGGGCGCGGGCGACATCTTCCGCATGTGCCAGGCCAAGGACCTGCCGATCCAGGACTGGGTCAAGCTCGCCGTCACCCGCGCCCGCGCCACCGGCGTCCCGGCCGTGTTCTGGCTCGACGAGGACCGCGCCCACGACGCGCAGCTGATCGCCAAGGTCAAGACGTACCTCGCCGACCACGACACCGACGGCCTGCAGATCGAGATCATGTCGCCGGTGAAGGCGACCGCGTTCTCGCTGGAGCGCATCCGACGCGGCGAGGACACCATCTCGGTCACGGGCAATGTGCTGCGTGACTACCTGACCGACCTGTTCCCGATCCTTGAGCTGGGCACGAGCGCGAAGATGCTCTCCGTCGTCCCGCTCATGAACGGCGGCGGACTGTTCGAGACCGGTGCCGGCGGCTCCGCGCCCAAGCACGTCCAGCAGCTCGTCAAGGAGAACTACCTCCGCTGGGACAGCCTGGGTGAGTTCTTCGCGCTCGCGGCCAGCTTCGAGCACCTGGCGACGACCACGGGCAACTCGCGTGCCCAGGTCCTCGCGGACACCCTCGACCGCGCGACCGGCACCTTCCTCAACGAGGACAAGTCGCCGAGCCGCAAGCTGGGTGGCATCGACAACCGTGGCAGCCACTTCTACCTGGCCCTCTACTGGGCCCAGGAGCTGGCACAGCAGACCGACGACGCGCAGCTTGCGCAGGCGTTTGCAGGGCTCGCGAAGACGCTGGGAGAGCAGGAGCAGACCATCGTCGACGAGCTGATCGCGGTGCAGGGCTCGCCGGCCGACATCGGCGGCTACTACCAGCCCGACCCGGCCAAGGCCTCGGCTGTCATGCGCCCGTCGGCGACGTTCACGCAGGCCATCGCCGCCATCGGCTGACGCGACGTCGCGGAAGGGGGCGCATCCCGGCGCCCTCCCACCCCTCCCGCCCCGGCCGGCACCACGCCCGGCCGGGGCGGTTCCGTGTCCCGAGCCGGCACCGAAGGTGATCGGCCGGCGCCGACGGGTTCTCTGCGCAATCGCGTACAAGGAGCCGCTGTGCCGGTAGGTTCGAATGACCCGGATCAACTGCTCCTGGAGGGGGAGAGACCGTGCTGACAGGCAGGAACGCTGTGGTCACCGGAGGGTCGCGGGGCATCGGCCGCGCGATCGTCGAGCGCCTGTGCCGAGACGGGGCCCATGTGGTCTTCAACTACGCCACCAGCGACGACGCAGCCGAAGAGGTCGTCCGCACGGTGCAGGACAACGGCGGCAAGGCCTGGGCCATCCGGCTCGATCTCGCGGACCCGGAAGCGCCGGAGCAGTTGATGGAAGCCGCCGAGGCACAGCTGGGCGGCCTGGACATCCTGGTGAACAACGCCGCACTGTGCCTCACCCCGTCCCTCATCGCGGACACCGACCCGGCGGTGTTCGACAAGGTGATGACGGTCAATACCAGAGCGGTCTTCATGACGATCCGCCATGCGGCCCGGCGGATGCGCGACGGCGGTCGCATCGTGAACATCTCCACGGCGAACACCGCGCGGCCGGGCCCAGGCATCTCTGCGTACGCCGCCAGCAAGGGGGCGGTCGAGCAACTCACCACCATTGCCGCCCACGAACTCGGAGCGCGCGGGATCACGGTCAACACCGTCTCGCCCGGCGCGACCGACACCGATCTGCTGCGCGGAACCAACCCGCCGCAGGCGCTCGAGGCAGTCGCCGGCATGACCCCCCTCGGCCGATTGGGCGAACCCTCCGATGTGGCCGATGTGGTTGCCTTCCTGGCCGGCCACGACGGTCGGTGGATCACCGGCCAGAACGTGCGCGCGACGGGCGGGCTGGCCTGAGCGGCAGCCGGGTCGCCCGGGACCGGTCACCCGATCCGGGCGTTCACCGGATTCGGCGGTAACAGCGTTGGACGGTGCGGGAGTTCGGTCTGCTCCGAGACGTCCGTCATCGATGCGGAAGTCCGCACAGGCATCGGCTGTGTGCGAGCGGGCCGAGGCCCGGACCACAGGACGCCCTGACGGGTGAAAGTCACGCGACGGCGGGCGCAGGGCCGCACATAGCGGCCCCGCGGCTGATTTGCTGCACCTGGAATCTGGCGTGACGCGCGCGGGATCGGCCTGTCGGCCGGCCGGTGGAGGCGGCGCCCCTGCCGGGTGCTCAGTCCACTCGCGAATGACAATCGAAGGAGCGTCCCAGTGACGACGACGGGCACGACAGGGGCAGCCGAGGAAGAGGAGGCGTACGCGAACGAGCTTCCGGTCCGGGCCAAGGAACCGGGAAACGTCGTCATCAAGTGGCTGACCACCACCGACCACAAGACGATCGGCACGCTGTACCTGGTCACTTCGTTTGCCTTCTTCATCGTCGGCGGCGTGCTGGCCCTGGTCATGCGCGCCGAGCTGGCCCGTCCCGGAATCCAGATCGTCTCGCCCGAGCAGTTCAACCAGGCGTTCACGATCCACGGCACGATCATGCTGCTGATGTTCGCGACGCCGCTGTTCGCCGGGTTCACGAACTGGATCATGCCGCTGCAGATCGGCGCGCCCGATGTGGCGTTCCCGCGGCTGAACATGTTCGCGTACTGGCTGTACCTCTTCGGCTCGATCATCGTGGTGGCCGGCTTCCTCACCCCGAGCGGCGCGGCCGACTTCGGCTGGTTCGCCTATTCCCCGCTGACCGACGCGGTCCGCTCGCCGGGCATCGGCAGCGACATGTGGATCATGGGTCTGGCCTTCTCCGGCTTCGGCACGATCCTCGGCTCGGTCAACTTCATCACCACGATCATCTGCCTGCGCGCCCCCGGCATGACGATGTTCCGCATGCCGATCTTCGTCTGGAACGTCCTGCTGACCGCTGTGCTGGTCCTGCTGGCCTTCCCGGTCCTCGCGGCGGCCCTGCTGGTGCTGGAGGCGGACCGCAAGTTCGGTGCGCACGTCTTCGACGCGGCCAACGGCGGCGCGCTGCTCTGGCAGCACCTCTTCTGGTTCTTCGGCCACCCGGAGGTGTACATCATCGCTCTGCCGTTCTTCGGGATCGTCACTGAGATCATTCCGGTCTTCAGCCGGAAGCCGATCTTCGGCTACATCGGCCTGATCAGTGCGACGATTGCGATCGCAGGCCTCTCGGCGACCGTGTGGGCGCACCATATGTACGTCACCGGCGGTGTGCTGTTGCCGTTCTTCTCGTTCATGACTTTCCTCATCGCGGTACCGACCGGTGTGAAGTTCTTCAACTGGATCGGCACGATGTGGAAGGGATCGCTGTCCTTCGAGACGCCGATGCTCTGGTCGATCGGCTTCCTGGTCACCTTCCTCTTCGGTGGTCTGACCGGTGTGATCCTGGCGTCGCCTCCATTGGACTTTCACGTCTCGGACTCGTACTTCGTCGTCGCGCACTTCCACTACGTCGTCTTCGGCACCGTGGTCTTTGCGATGTTCGCCGGATTCCACTTCTGGTGGCCGAAGTTCACCGGCAAGATCCTGGACGAACGGCTCGGCAAGATCACCTTCTGGACGCTGTTCGTGGGTTTCCACGGCACGTTCCTGGTTCAGCACTGGCTGGGTGCCGAGGGCATGCCGCGTCGTTACGCGGACTACCTCGCCGTCGACGGCTTCACCGCGCTCAACACGATCTCGACGATCTCCTCGTTCCTGCTCGGCCTGTCGATGCTGCCGTTCCTCTACAACGTGTGGAAGACCGCGAAGTACGGCAAGAACGTCGGGGTCGACGACCCGTGGGGCTACGGCCGTTCGCTGGAGTGGGCGACCTCCTGCCCGCCGCCGCGGCACAACTTCCACACGCTGCCGCGGATCCGTTCCGAATCCCCGGCGTTCGACCTGCACCACCCTTCGGTGCGCTCCCTCGACGAAGGCCTCAACCGTCCCGACATCGGCACGACGTGGACCCCGGGGGACAGGCAGGCGTGAGCACGGCGGCGACGGGAGAGGAGGAGCGAGTGGACCCCGACAAGGACAGTGCCCGCGGTCTGGCACAACTGGAGGGCTATCTGCTGTGGAGCGCCGAGGTCGAGGAGGCGCGACGACAGGCCGGCCGCTTCACCGACGAGCTGCCCTGGCTCACCACGGCACAGCGCGAGGACGTGGAACGGGTCTATACCGCGGACCGCCTAGCCGCGTCGCGGGCCATGCTCTGCCGCATCTCCGCGCGCGCCACCGGACTGCGCGGCGAATACGAGGCGCGCTACCGCAGGCTCAAGGCACGCTGCGTGGCCGCGGGTGTCGTGCTCGTGGGCGCGGTCGGCGGCATCTGCACGGCCGTCACCCTAGTGGCCCGTTGACCCGGTGGTGTCGTCCGTCCGCCGTCCCCAGCAGGCGAAGTCGGATGCGGCTCGTAAAGATGAGACCTGACGGGCGCGTGCGACGGGGCAGGCGAACGGAACGACCGCGCAGGCCCGAGAAGGGACGAACACTGTGGCACGACCCAGGATTCTCGTTGTCGGCGCCGGATTCGCCGGGGTGGAGTGTGTACGCCGTCTGGAGCGCGGGCTGATCCCGGGCGAGGCTGAGATCGCGCTCGTCGCCCCCTTCTCGTACCAGCTCTACCTGCCGCTGCTGCCGCAGGTGGCGGCAGGTGTGCTCACCCCTCAGTCGGTCGCGGTGTCGCTGCGCCGCAGTCGCAAGCACCGCACCCGGATCATCCCGGGCGGGGCCATCGGAGTGGACCCCAAGGCGAAGATCTGCGTCATTCGCAAGATCACCGACGAGGTCGTCTACGAGCCCTACGACTACATCGTGCTCAGCCCCGGGAGCGTCACCCGTACCTTCGACATCCCCGGCCTGCTCGAAAACGCCCGGGGTATGAAGACGCTGGCCGAGGCGGCGTACGTGCGTGACCACGTGATCGCTCAGCTCGATCTCGCGGATGCCAGCCACGACGAGAACGAGCGGGCTTCGCGCCTGCAGTTCGTGGTGGTCGGCGGCGGGTACGCGGGCACCGAGACGGCTGCGTGTCTGCAGCGCCTCACCACCAACGCGGTGAGGCACTACCCACGGCTCGACCCGAAGCTGATCAAGTGGCATCTCATCGACATCGCCCCGAAGTTGATGCCCGAACTGGGGGACAAGCTCGGCCGGAGCGCCCTGGAGGTGCTGCGCGCACGTGGCATCGAGGTGTCGCTCGGAGTCTCGGTCGCCGAGGCCGGGCGGGAGAAGGTGACCTTCACCGATGGCCGGGTGGTGCCCTGCCGCACACTGATCTGGACGGCGGGAGTCACCGCGAGTCCGCTGGTCGCCACATTCGACGCGGAGACCGTACGCGGCCGGCTGGCGGTGACGCCCGAGATGAGGCTGCCCGGCTTCGACGGCGTCTTCGCGCTCGGCGACGCCGCGGCCGTACCGGACCTGAGCAAGGGCGATGGGGCGGTCTGCCCGCCCACCGCGCAGCACGCCATGCGCCAGGGCCGCAGGCTCGCCGACAACCTTATCGCCACGCTGCGGCACCAGCCGTTGAAGCCGTACGTCCACAAGGATCTCGGTCTTGTCGTGGACCTCGGCGGCAAGGACGCGGTCTCCAAGCCGATCGGCATCGAAATGCACGGAATCATCGCGCAGGCCGTCGCCCGTGGCTACCACTGGGCCGCGCTGCGGACCAATGTGGCCAAGGCCCGGGTCATGACCAACTGGATGCTCAACGCCATCGCGGGCGACGACTTCGTGCGCACCGGCTTCCAGTCCCGGAACCCGGCCAAGCTGCGCGACTTCGAGTACACGAACTCCTACCTCACACCGGCGCAGGTCCGCGAGCACACCGCCTCGCTGCACACCGGAACCTGACCTCGTACAGCTCGGAGACAAAGATCCGCGTACGGCTCGAAAAGAATCCGCCTTGGCACCGGTCACATTTCCCGGCCGGTGCGGGACATACCTCCGACGGACAGAACGCCCGTCGAAGCGACAGAGAGCGTGTCGAGCACCACGAGCATGGCCTGGCCGACGGAGTCGGCCAGCACCGCCTGCTGCTCCGGGTCGATTCCGGCCTCGTCCCCCGCGCCCGTTTCGGGTAGATCGGCGTCCCAGGAGCCCTCGCGCCGAGTGCCGTGCGAGCACAGCATGTTGAGGTGCACCCGCCCCACCACTGTCGTCAGCCATCCGCCGAGGTTCCCCACCTCGCGGGTGTCGGTACCGGTGCTCCTCGAAGCGGGCCGCCAGTAGTGTCTGTCCGTCCATCGGTCACATTCCTTTTGCCGCGACGTGTCAGAGGGGTGACCCACGAAACCGAGCCGTTGTGACCGATGCCGGGCGGCGACAGGCCCCCGGTTCGCCCCAGGCGTGCGAGGTGTGGGGCAGGGGCCGATGTTGCGGAGGCCCCTGCCCCACACGTGCGGGCCCCGTCGAATCAGCTGTTGCTCTCGTGCCCGGCCGTCAGCCCGGGGTCCCGTTCCACCACCGGGTCCAGGATGTCGTCGATGCCCTTCAGCAGCTCCGCGTCGAGTGTCACACCCGCCGCCCCGACGTTCTCCGTCACCTGCTCGGGCCGGGAGGCGCCGATGATCGCGGCGGAGACATTGGAGTTCTGCAGCACCCAGGCGACCGCGAGCTGGGCAAGACTCAGACCGGCCTGGTCGGCGAGCGGCCGCAGCCGCTGGACACGCTCCAGCACGTCGTCACGGAGCCAGCCGGCGACCATGCTCGCGCCGCCCTTGTCGTCCGTCGCCCGGGAGCCGGCCGGGAGCGGCGCACCGGGCTTGTACTTGCCCGTGAGGGCGCCCTGAGCGATCGGTGACCAGACGATCTGACCGATGCCCAACTCCTCGGACGCGGGCACCACTTCGCCTTCGATGACCCGCCACAGCGCCGAGTACTGCGGCTGGTTGGAGATCAGCGGCACCTGCAGTTCGCGGGCCAGCCCATGTGCGGCGCGGAGCTGGTCGGCCGTCCATTCCGAAACGCCGATGTAGAGGGCCTTGCCGGAGCGGACGACGTCGGCGAACGCCTCCATGGTCTCTTCCAGCGGGGTCGAGTGGTCGTAGCGGTGCGCCTGGTACAGGTCCACGTAATCCGTCTGCAGGCGGCGCAGCGAGTTGTCGATGGACTCCATGATGTGCTTGCGGCCGAGCCCCCGGTCGTTGTGCCCGGGACCGGTCGGGAAGTAGACCTTGGTGAACACCTCGAGTCCCTCGCGGCGCTCGTTCTTGAGCGCCCGGCCCAGGACGGCTTCGGCCCGCGTCTCGGCGTAGACGTCCGCCGTGTCGAAGGTGGTGATCCCGGCGTCGAGGGCGGCGCGGATACAGGCGACCGCTGCGTCCTCCTCCACCTGGGAGCCGTGGGTGAGCCAATTTCCGTAGGCGATCTCACTGATGGTCAGACCGCTGCGGCCGAGTCGGCGGAATTCCATGTGCCTGCTCTCCCTGTGCTCGTGAGGGATGGATCGTGCAAGGGCGGTCCATGCTATTGCGCCGTTCGGCGCGGCTCGGGCATCCGGGAGGGTGCGGTGGACCGTACGGAGGAACGCCGCGTTGTCCGGGGCCGGTTCCTCCGGCGATCATTTTCTGCGGGCCAAGGGGCTGCGCAAGGTCCTCACCCTGACGTACGCCCGCCTACCGCCGGCGAAGGCCGACACCGGGGCCCTCCGCGGGATCTTCGGACAGTCGCACCCGGGCTACCGGCTGGTGTCCTGGGACGGCACCATCCCGCACGACCTCGCGCCGACGTTCGCCGCATCGCGTTCTTCCGCCAGTGTCGCGCGGGGGCGACGAGTTGGATCGAGTGCATGGTTGCAGGTCACGGGGCAACGGGGGCAAGCAGACGTGCAACAGGCATGTTGCACCGCAGCGGAGTGCTCACCACACCAGGATCTGAGTAAGGTGCGGCTCTTTTGAAGTGACGGTCGGGGTCAATCGTCATCGATGCCGACACCCGGCTCGTCGTCGTGGCCGGCCGGCCCCTGCCCGCAACCACAACGACTGCACGGCGTGGGTGGAATCCGGTGCGAAGGCCGCCGTCGGCCGCACCATGACGGTCGCCGACGGCGGCACGACATTCCCGGGAACGCCCATCTGCGTGGCCCCGATCTCCGGGATGCCCGTCGCGGGAGCGGCGTGCTCGGTGTAGCCGTACCCGTAACTCGGCGGGACAAGGGGAAGGTGAGGGCGCGAAAATCCCATGGAGGTATGGGATTTGACCTTCACGCCGCCTCCACACATACTGACGTTCAGTGCAATGTCACATTGCAACTGCATCCTGAGTGCATCAGTGATGCCTATGAACGACGCCTCTGAACAGGGAGAACTACCCTCATGTCTCGTATCGCTCTGCTCGCCACCGCGGCCGTGGGCCTGGCCTTATTCGGCGCGGCCCCGGCCACCGCCGCACACGCCCCCACCACCACTGCCACCACCGTGACGTGCGGTCCGTCCGCCCTCCGGGTGGGCTTGTCGACCAAGGTGTGCGCCGAAGTCACCGGCAACAGCGTGCAGCTGTACGGCCAGATAAGCCTGTCGGGCCCGCCCAGCCCGGGCTCCACGCTCCCGGTCAAGGACCTGACCACGACCCTCACCGGCAACGCCGTCGGCGGCACCTCCCTCGGCCACCTGGTGCAGCCGGTCCGTTTCCAAGCCGCGACCACCCAGGTCCGTGGCGTCGGCGGCACCGTCCCCTGCGGCTCGACCGTCCACGCCGAGTTCACCTCATCCGCCCTCGGCTATCCCTCCAGCCCGGTGACCCTGGACGTTCCGGTCACCTGCTGACGAACGTCCGACACAATGAGCAGGCTGCGCGGCCGGAACCGGACGCGGAGCCTGCCCGCGGCAGCGAGGGCGGTTACTTCGGGCAGCCCTTGAATTCCCCGGTCTCCCACGCTGTGCGGCAGATGGCCCGCCACTGGGAGAAGGTCCGCCAGGGGGGCGGCCCGAAGATGAGGTGACCCCGGCGGTGTGGAAACTCTGACAATTGGATCTTGCAGATCCGAGGAAGGGTGTCCTGGTGGGACGGAAGTCTCCGTATCCGGCGGAGTTCAGGAACGATGCCGTCGCGCTGTACCGCGCGGCGGGCGGGAAGCGCATGTATGCGGCGGTCGCGGCGGATGTCGGGGTGACCGGCGAGACGCTGCGGAGCTGGGTGCGCCAGGTTGACGAGTTGGCAGGCCGCAGCCGTAGTGAGGTGCCCGGGGAGAACCGGAATGAGGAACTGGCACGGCTGCGGGCCGAGATCGGCCGGCTACGAAAAGCGGAGAAGGAGTGGCAGCTCGAGCGCGAGATCTTGCGCCGGGCAGCCGCCTATTTCGCCACGGAGATGAAGGCATGACCCGCCGCTGGGACTTCGTCTCCACGTATCGCGCCGAGTTCGGCGTCCAGCGGATATGCCGGGCCCTTCAGGTCTCCCGCTCGGGCTTCTACCGGTGGCTCGCCGGTGCGAAGGCCCGCGGGGTCCGGCAGGCCGCCGACGCCGCCCTGGTCGAGGAGATCCGCGAGGTCCACACCGCGCACAAGGGGATGTACGGAGTCCGCCGCGTCCATGCTGAGCTGCGGGGATTGGGACACACCGTCAACCGCAAGCGCATCGAGCGGCTGATGCGCCTCAACAGCATCGAGGGCCGTCACCTGCGGCGCCGCAAGCACACCACCGTCCCGGACCTGCTCGCGCCGCCCGCCCCGGACCTCATCCAGCGCCAGTTCACCGCCGCCCGGTGGACGAGAAGTGGTGCGGCGACATCACATACGTGCAGGTCGGCGGCACGTGGCTGTATCTCGCCTGCGTCCTGGACATCTACTCGCGCCGGGTACTCGGCTACTCAATGGCCTCGCACATGCGCGCCGAACTGGTCATCGACGCCCTGAAGATGGCGGTCGCGGCCCGCGGCGGCACCGTCGCCGGAGTGATCTTCCACGCGGACAGGGGCTCGCAACAATACACGTCGGCCGCGTTCGCGCAGGTCTGCGACGGTTTCGGGATCCGCAGGAGCATGGGCCGGGTCGGCTCGAGCTATGACAACGCCCTCGCCGAGTCGTTCTGGCAGGGGCTCAAGAGGGAGACGATGCACCAGAGGCTGTTCTCGACGGTGCACCAGGCGAGGCTGGAGATCTTCCAGTGGCTCACCTACTACAACTCCCGCAGGCGCCACAGCGCCGTCAACTACCTCTCACCAGCCGAGTTCGAACAGCAACACCGGCGAGGACGTAAACTCACACTCGCAGCATGAACCCCCGTGTCCACACTCTGGGGGACACCTCACGCGTCGCCCGTCACCCCCCAGGGGTACCGCCCTCCGACGCCGGGGCCGTGCCCCGGAACGCCCCCAGGATCTGCTCGGCCGCCAGTGTGGCCGTCAACTTGCCGTCCCGTACCCGCTGTTCGAGCTCCGGAGTGAGCGCGCGCACCTCCGGATGGCCGCGCAGGCTCTCCAGCAGCTCGTCCCGCACCATCGTCCAGGTCCAGTCGACCTGCTGGTCACGCCGTTTCGCGGCGAGCCGGCCGGTCGATCCGAGCAGCGCACGATGCTGCTCCAGCCGCTCCCACAGCGTGTCGAGACCGGTCGACTCCCGGGCGCTGCAGGTGAGGACCGGAGGCGTCCAGGCCGCGTCGACCGGGTGCATCAGCCGCAGTGCGCCCGCCAGTTCGCGCGCGGCCGCTCGTGCGTCGCGTTCGTGCGGGCCGTCCGCCTTGTTGACCGCGATGGCGTCCGCCAGCTCCAGGACGCCCTTCTTGATGCCCTGGAGCTGATCGCCGGTACGGGCCAGGGTCAACAGCAGAAACGTGTCGACCATATTGGCCACCGCCGTCTCCGACTGGCCGACGCCGACCGTCTCCACCAGCACCACGTCGTACCCCGCGGCCTCCATCACCACGATGGACTCCCGGGTCGCCTTGGCCACCCCGCCGAGCGTCCCGGCGGTCGGAGAGGGACGTACGAACGCCGCGGGGTCCACCGCGAGGCGCTCCATCCTGGTCTTGTCGCCCAGGATGGAGCCGCCGGTACGGCTGGAGGAGGGATCGACGGCCAGCACCGCGACCCGGTGGCCGAGCCCGGTGAGCATCGTGCCGAGCGCGTCGATGAAGGTGGACTTCCCGACCCCCGGCACGCCGCTGATGCCGATGCGCCGGGCATTCCCGGAGCGCGGCAGCAGCTCGCGCAGCAACTGCTGGGCCAGTGCCCGGTGATCGGAGCGGGTGGACTCGACGAGAGTGATCGCGCGCGCGATGTACGCCCGCTTCCCGTCGAGCACCCCCTTCACATAGCTGTCGATGTCGATCTTCGCAGGCATCTGGTCAGCGGCTCACAGCTCGTGGCCGAGCGCGGCACCGAGCCGCGTCACCAGGTCGTACGCGGCATCCGGAATCACGGTTCCGGGCGGGAACACCGCCGTCGCCCCCGCCTCGTGCAATGCCTCGACGTCCTGCGGCGGAATCACCCCGCCCACTACGATCATGATGTCGTCGCGGCCCTCGGCGGCCAGCTCCTCGCGGAGCGCCGGTACGAGCGTGAGGTGCCCGGCGGCCAGCGAGGAGACGCCCACGATGTGCACGTCCGCCTCCACCGCCTGCCGTGCCACCTCGGCCGGTGTCTGGAACAGCGGGCCGACGTCGACGTCGAAGCCCAGGTCGGCAAAGGCCGTGGAGATCACTTTCTGGCCGCGGTCGTGGCCGTCCTGCCCCATCTTGGCGACCAGGATGCGCGGACGGCGCCCCTCGGCCTCCTCGAACCGGTCCACCAGCACCCGGGTCCGGTCCACGGAAGGGGATTCACCTGCCTCGTTGCGGTACACACCGGAGATCGTACGGATCTGGCCCGCATGCCTCCCGTATACCTTCTCCAGGGCGTCCGAGATCTCACCCACGGTCGCCATCGCGCGTGCCGCGTCGACGGCGAGTGCCAGCAGATTGCCTTCGAGGCCGGGGCCGGGGGCCCGCTCGGCCGCCGCCGTCAGCGCCCGCAGCGCGGCCTGGCACGCCGACTCGTCGCGTTCCTCGCGCAGCCGGCGCAGCTTCTCGATCTGCTGGGTGCGCACCGAGGAGTTGTCGACCTTGAGCACATCGATCTGCTCGTCGGTCTCCACCCGGTACTTGTTGACCCCGATCACCGGCTGGCGCCCGGAGTCGATGCGCGCCTGGGTACGGGCCGCGGCCTCCTCGACCCTGAGCTTCGGGATGCCCGCGTCGATGGCCTGCGCCATGCCGCCCGCCGCCTCTACCTCCCGGATGTGCTGCCAGGCCCGGCGCGCCAGGTCGTACGTCAGCCGCTCCACGTACGCGCTGCCGCCCCACGGGTCGATGACCCGGCCGGTGCCCGACTCCTGCTGGAGCAGCAGCTGGGTGTTCCGTGCGATCCGAGCCGAGAAGTCCGTCGGCAGGGCGAGGGCCTCGTCGAGCGCGTTGGTGTGCAGCGACTGGGTGTGCCCCTGGGTGGCGGCCATCGCCTCCACACAGGTCCGGGTGACGTTGTTGAACACGTCCTGAGCGGTCAGCGACCACCCCGATGTCTGTGAATGGGTACGCAGGGACAGCGACTTGGCGTTCTTCGGATCGAACTCCTTGACCAGCTTGGCCCAGAGCAGCCGGGCCGCCCGCAACTTCGCGATCTCCATGAAGAAGTTCATGCCGATCGCCCAGAAGAACGACAGCCGCGGCGCGAACGCGTCCACATCAAGACCGGCGTCCCGCCCGGCCCGCAGATACTCCACCCCGTCCGCGAGGGTGTACGCCAGCTCCAGATCGGCTGTCGCACCCGCCTCCTGGATGTGATAGCCGGAGATGGAGATCGAGTTGTAGCGCGGCATCTTCTGCGAGGTGTACGCGAAGATGTCGGAGATGATCCGCATCGAGGGCTTCGGCGGATAGATGTATGTGTTGCGGACCATGAACTCTTTCAGAATGTCGTTCTGAATGGTCCCGGCCAGCTTCTCGGGCCCAACGCCCTGTTCCTCGGCGGCCACGATGTACAGCGCGAGTACGGGGAGCACCGCGCCGTTCATCGTCATGGAAACCGACATCCTGTCCAACGGAATGCCGTCGAAGAGCTGACGCATGTCGTAGATCGAGTCGATCGCCACGCCGGCCATGCCGACGTCGCCGGTCACCCGCGGGTGGTCGCTGTCGTAGCCGCGGTGGGTCGGCAGGTCGAAGGCGACGGAGAGGCCCTTCTGGCCGGCCGCGAGGTTGCGGCGGTAGAAGGCGTTGGACTCCTCGGCGGTGGAGAACCCGGCGTACTGCCGGATCGTCCAGGGCTGGTTGACGTACATCGTCGGATAGGGGCCCCGCAGATACGGGGCCATGCCCGGATATGTACCGAGGAAGTCGAGCCCCTCCAGGTCGCGCCCGGTGTACAGCGGCTTGACCGTGATGCCTTCCGGGGTCTCCCACAGCAGGTCGCCGTCGGAACGGCCGGAGGACTCCTTCACCGAGGCGCGCCACTGGTCTTCGGGCACCTCGGCGGCGCCGCCCGGTCCGAGCTCGATGTCGGAGAAGTCAGGGATACGCATTACGCCACACCCATGCGGTCGAGAAGGGAAGAGAGCACGGCCACCACATCGGAGCCCGCGAAGACGTACTCGTCGACACCGGTGTACTCGCCGGGTCGGCCCGCGAGGAACACGCGCTGGGCACCGGCCGAGCCCAGTGCCTCGGCGACCGCCCCGGCCTGCTCGGCGTACAGGGTGTCGCTGGAGCAGAGACACGCCACGGTGGCCCCGCCGGCCCTGAATGCGTCGGCGGCCGTTGCCGCGTCGACCGAGACCGGGTCGTGGACCGGTTCGATCCCGCCGGCCTGGAACAGGTTCGAGGCGAAGGACGCCCGCGCGGTGTGCGCCGAGGCCGGGCCGAGCGCGGCGAGGAACACCCGCGGCCGTTGCCCGGTCGCCGCGAGATGGGCGTCCGACCGGGCGCGCAGCACCTCGAACGCCTCGTCACGACGGACCCTGGGCAGACCGCCCGATCCCGTGGCGGACACCTTGGCGGGGGCCGCCTCGCGCTCCACCACGCGCTCCGCCAGCTGCGGGAACTCACTGACGCCGGTGACCGGCTCCTTGCGGCGGGCCAGATCCTTGCTGCGTGCCGCCCAGGTGGCCGCGAGACGCTCGCCGATCATTCCCGAGCGCAAGGCGGCCGCCTGGCCGCCCGACCGCTCGATCTCCTGGAAGAACGCCCAGGCGGCGTCGGCGAGTTCGGCGGTGAGCCGCTCCACGTACCAGGAACCGCCCGCCGGGTCGATCACCCGGGCCAGATGCGACTCCTCCAGCAGGATCGTCGACGTATTGCGGGCGATGCGCCGGGCGAACGCGTCCGGCAGGCCCAGGGCGTGATCGAACGGCAGCACGGTGACGGAGTCGGCCCCGCCGACACCCGCGCCCAGACATGCCAGCGTCGTGCGCAGCATGTTCACCCAGGGATCGCGCCGCGTCATCATCACCGAGGACGTCACCGCGTGCTGGCGCTGCGCCCCGGCATCGGCGGCCCCGCACACCTCGGCCACCCGGGCCCACAGCCGCCGAGCGGCCCGCAGTTTGGCGATGGTCAGGAACTGATCGGCCGTCGCCGCGTACCGGAACTCCATCTGCGCACAGGCCTCTTCGACACAGAGCCCGGCCTCCGTCAGCGCCCGCAGATAGGCGACACCTGTCGCCAGCGAAGCGCCCAGCTCCTCGGCGGCCGAGCCGCCGGCCTCGTGGTACGGCAGAGCGTCGATGGTCAGGGCCCGCAGCCCGGGATACTCCTGCGCGCACCGCTGTGCCCAGTGGACCGCCGCCGTCAGGCCGGGTTCGGCGCCGCTGCGGGCGGCCTGCCCGAGCGGGTCGGCGCCGAGGTTGCCGCGCGCGGTGTGCGCATCGACGCCCCGCTCCGCGTAGAGCCGCAGCAACTCCGTCGCCGCAGCGTCGAGTTCGCTTCCAGCGTCCAGCACCACGGCAGCCAGATCGAGATATACGCCGTCCAGCGCCCCCGCCAGAGCGGACACCGGAACGCCGCCGCTACCGCCCACGGTCAGCCACAGCGAGGTGACACCGTTCTCCAGATCGGCGAGCACCGCCTCGTTGAGACGCGCAGGATCCGGCAGGGTGTGCCGCTGCCGTACGTCCCAGCCGCCCGCCGCGTTGCCCTCGGCCTTGCCGCCGCGGGTGAAGGGGGCGAAGCCCGGATATCCGGCATCGGGCGCGCTGTCGCGCGAGGTGTAGAGGGGGCGGGTGATGAGCCCGTCCTCCACCGTGGTGGACAGTGCTTCCTCGGCGGCCGAACCCGCAACATCCTTGCCCGATTTGCGCAGCACGCCTTCGACAAGGCTTTGCCACTGTTCATGGGCGGGGTGAGGGAACTCGGCGGCCAACGAAAGCCCGTCGGCAGGCAGGACCGTCATGCCCAGATGCTAGGTCAGGTCTCAGACGAGCAGCAGGTGCTCCGTCTGTGACCTTGCCCTCTCCGAGCGCACTTGATCCTTCACACACGGTCGCTTACCCGGCGTGACTCCGGTGGCTTGGCGCTTCCTCCAATGTGCCTGGCGTTTGCTCCATGGATCGGCTGTATGGATTGCAGTTGCGAGATCAGTCCGAATATGTTGTCGCACATGCAGTCCTACACAATCGGGCAGGCGGCGCGTCTGCTGGGGGTCAGCCCCGACACGGCCCGTCGCTGGGCGGACGCCGGAAGGGTCGCGACCCACCGTGACGAAGGCGGCCGCAGGCTCATCGACGGCCGTGATCTGGCCGCGTTCTCCATCGAGATCGGCCAGGGCGGGGGAGGCGAGGACGAGACCTCGTACACGTCGGCCCGCAACGCCTTCCCGGGCATCGTCACCGGAGTGAAGCTCGGCGATGTCGCGGCCCAGGTAGAGATCCAGGCAGGCCCGCACCGGCTGGTGTCGCTGCTCACCCGGGAGGCCGTCGAGGAACTCGGCCTGGAGGTCGGTATGCAGGCCACCGCTCGTGTGAAGTCCACCAACGTGCACATCGACCGCGTCTGATCGCGTATCACCTGCGACGCACATCAACTCCAAGGAGCCCCCCGTCAACATGACGACCACCTTCACCAGGCGCCGCACAGCTGCCGCGATCGCGACCGCCGCCCTGCTGTTCCCGCTCGCCGCCTGCGGCAGCGGTGACGACAACAAGAAGGACTCCGCCGGAAAGTCCGCGGCGTCGTCCGGCGCCCCCGAGGGCCGGCTGACGGTGCTGGCCGCGGCCTCGCTCACCGATGTGTTCAAGACCGCGGGCGCCGCGTACGAGAAGGAACACCCGGGTACGAAGGTGACGTTCTCCTTCGCCGGGTCCCAGGAACTCGCCGCCCAGGTCAAGCAGGGCGCACCCGCTGACGCCCTGGTCACCGCGGACACCAAGACGATGGACGGGCTGAAGTCCGACACCGGTACCCCCACCGTCATTGCCAAGAACCGCCTCGTCATCGCCACCGGGGAGGGCAACCCGGAGAAGATCGCGAACCTGAAGGACCTGACCGACCCCAGGCTCAAGGTGGTCCTGGCCGCACCCGAGGTTCCGGTCGGCCGCTACAGCAAGCAGGTCCTCGACGCCCAGAAGCTCACCGTCAAGCCGGTGTCCCAGGAGCCCAACGTCCGCGCCGTCCTCAGCAAGGTCGAGCTGGGCGAGGCCGATGCGGGCATCGTCTACCAGACCGATGCCGCCACGGCCACCGACAAGGTCGACGCCGTCGACATCCCCGACGCGCAGAACGCCGTCGCGTCCTACCCGGCGGCTACGCTGCGGCAGTCCAAGAACACCGAGGCCGCCACGGCGTTCGTGAAGTGGCTGAGCACCCCCGAGGCGCAGAAGATCCTGCAGGCCGCAGGCTTCCAGCAGCCGTAGCCGGCACGCCGTACGCACCGCAGGGGCTGCCCGGGCCGGGGAACCGGGGCAGCCCCTGCGGCTGAGCCAGCCCTGCACCTGCCGACCGATCCCGGGAACCTCCGATGAAAGCCCTCCGCAGCCGTGTGCCCGGCGCGCGCACCCCTGTCGCCCTCGCGCTCCCCGCGCTGCTCGCCATCGCGTTCCTGTTGATGCCGTTGATCGGCATCCTGGCCCGGACCTCCTGGGCCGACCTGGGCACTCATCTGACCAGCCCCGGTGTCACGCAGGCGCTCAGGCTGTCCCTGCTCGTCTCGTTCTGGGCCCTGGGCCTCTCGCTCCTGCTCGGGGTGCCCCTGGCCTGGCTGCTGGCCCGGGTCGACTTCCCCGGCAAGGCGCTCGTCCGCTCACTGGTCCTCCTGCCGATGGTGCTGCCGCCCACTGTCGGAGGCGTGGCACTGCTCCTCGGCTTCGGCCGCCGGGGTCTGCTCGGACCCTGGCTCGAGAACACTTTCGGGATCACGCTGCCGTTCCACACCTCGGGCGCGGTGGTCGCGGCGACCTTCGTCGCGATGCCGTTCCTCGTCATCAGCCTAGAAGGAGCACTGGCCGGTCTGCGCCCCTCGTACGAGGAGACCGCCGCCTCGCTGGGGGCCTCACCGGCCCGGGTGTTCTTCACGGTCACCCTCCCGATGGTCGCCCCCGGTCTCGCCGCCGGTGCCGCACTCACCTGGGCGCGGGCGCTCGGCGAGTTCGGTGCGACCATCACCTTCGCGGGCAACCTGCCGGGCACCACCCAGACGCTGCCCCTCCAGGTCTACCTGTTGCTCCAGGACTCCCCGGAGGCCGCCACATCGGTATCGCTCCTCCTGCTCGCCATAGCCATGGCCGTACTCGTCGCTCTGCGCGGGCGCTGGACCGGAGCGCCACGCGACCGCTCACGCGGCCCCGAGCCCGTGGCCGACGACACGGACGGCAGGGGCGATACGGACACCACAGGTGCTCAGGCCGCCCGACGGAGCGACGAAATGCCTCCGGTTCCGCAGGAACGCCGGTCGCTGCACGCCGAGGTCACCGGCTTCAACCGGCTGACCCTCGACGCGGCGCCCGGCACCACGATCGCCGTCGTCGGACCCAACGGCGCGGGCAAGACGACCCTCCTGCGCGCCCTTCTCGGCCTGACCCCGCGCGCCCGGGCCCGACTGCGCCTCGGCGAAACCGATGTCACCGAGTTGCCCCCGCACCGCCGCCAGGTGGCCTGGGTGCCGCAGAACGGTGCGCTCTTCCCACATCTGAGCGCACTGACGAATACCGCGTACGGGCTCCGCGCCCACGGCGTTCCCCGGGCCGAGGCCCGCCGCGAGGCGCAGCAGTGGCTCGACCGGCTGGGCGTCGGCCGTCTCGCCCACCGCAGGCCCGCCCAGCTCTCCGGCGGCCAGGCCCAGCGCGTGGCCCTGGCCCGGGCGCTCGCCGCCCGCCCCTGGCTGCTGCTGCTCGACGAGCCGCTCGCCGCGCTCGACCAGACCACCCGCGCCCATGTCCGGCACACCCTGCGCACCCATCTCGCCGGGTTCGGCGGCGTCTGTCTGATCGTCACCCACGACCCCGTCGAAGCGGTTTCACTGGCCGACCGGGTACTCGTACTCGACGAGGGCCGCACCCTCCAGTACGCGGCGCCTGCCGAGGTGACCCGGCATCCGCGCTCGCCGTGGGTCGCCCGGATGCTCGGCCGCAACGCCTGGCCCGGTACCGCTGCTCCCGACGGCACCCTCGCCCTCGCCGGCGGCGGCCGCCTGGTCGTCGCGGACTCCCTCACCGAGGGGACGGCAGCCCTCGCGGTCATCGCGCCGGAAGCGGTCGCCGTGCATCACGACAGGCCCGGAGGAAGCCCCCGCAACGTCTGGTCCGGAACGGTTCGCGAGCTCACCGCCGTGGGCAGCCGGCTCCGGGTGGTGATCGCCTCCGACGAGGCTCCGGACCTGGTTGCCGAGATCACCCCCGAGGCGGCGACCGAGCTGGCTCTCAGCGAAGGGACGGCCATCTGGACCAGCGTGAAGGCAACCGAGGTCACCGTCGTCACCCTGTGACGGAATCACCTCCTCGACGTGATCGAACCGGAAGACCTCGACCTCGATGAGCTCGTGTCGTTCGAGCCGGTCGAAGGCGTGGTCACCGACCTGCTGAACCGTGGAGACATCCGAGCGCCGGGGGAGCAGGTGCCGCTGGGCAGCTCCGACCGTGGCCCGTACAGCCGTCGTCGCGGGGACCGCTTCGGCGGTCAGCGGACGGGTTCAGCAGCACCAGCAGGCGAAGTTCGCCGCACGCGACGCCCAGGAAGCGGCCGAAGGGCAGGTGCAGCAATATGCCGCGGAGCCGCAGACCGCACAGCAGCAGGCCCCGCCGCACCGCCTGCGGACGATCTCATCAGCCGGTTGGAGCGGCCGGCCGAGCTGAAGAAGCAGGGCATCCTGACCGATGCCGAGTTCGAGGCCCAGAAGATGAAGATCCTGGCGGACTGATCCGGTTGTGCCGCGGCGGGGAATCGTGCGGTCGGAAAATCAACGGCTGTCGGCCCTGCCCACGACGCGACAACTGTTCCATGTCGAGCGAGTTGCCGCAGAAGCGTGGCCCATTAAGACCAGGACCCGGTCGGTCTAAATGTGCTGTGCCCCTGACCTGGAGGGGGCGGTTGCAATTTCACATTTCCTTTATCTCCTTCGACGTCGTCGATCGGTGCTCCTCCGGCGTTTTACTTTGTCGATCTCCCGACCGCGTGCGACGTTTGATCCGGCCAGGTCGAAGCAATTCGGATACGTGTCGGGAAAAGGGGAAGTTCATCGTGCAAACCGCCAGGGCCGTCCCGGCATCCACCGTCATCAATCTTCGCGACCTGGGCGGCATCGCTCTGGGGCCTGACCATCGGGTCCGGTCGGGCGCCGTGCTGCGCTCCGGCCAGCTCAGCGGCCTGGACGCGGCGCAGGACATGGCGGTGGCCGCGCTCGGTATCCGTACCGTCGTCGATCTGCGCACTGCCGACGAGCGTGCGGCGGCCCCCGACCGGCTGCCGCCCGGTGCGCGGCTCTTCGTCGCCGATGTGCTCGGCGACAACCCGGGTGTGGCGCCCGCCCGGCTGCGTGCGCTGCTCGCCGATCCGCTCGAGGCGGAGCAACTGCTGGGGAGCGGGAAGGCCGAGGAGATGTTCGCCGAGACCTACCGTCAGATGGTGCTCTCGCCGGGTGCCGCCGCCGCTTACCGGGCCTTCGTGGAGACGGCCGCCGACGACCGGGCCCGCCCGGTGCTCTTCCACTGCACGGCCGGCAAGGACCGTACCGGCTGGGCCGCCGCGCTGCTGCTGATGCTGGTCGGTGCGTCACGGGATGTGGTGCGGGCCGAGTTCCTCGCGGTGAACCCGGTCGTTCGGGTCGCCTACGCCCCGTACGTACAGGGCTTCCTCGATGCGGGCGGTGACCCGGAGATCGCGTCCGCGATCATCGAGGTCCGCCCCCGCTATCTCGACATGGCGCTGGACGCCATGGACGAGAGGTGGGGCGGGCTCGACGGGTATGTGCGCGATGGCCTGAGAATTCCGGAGGCCGCGGTGGAGCGGCTGCGCAGCGGGCTCGTGGTGTCCGCCTGAGCCGGACGCCGAGACCCCGGTCCCTTCCCGGTGTCATCGGCCGGTCTCTCTCGGAAGTGAGAAGAAATCGGCAAGCCATGACGCACTCCCGGGTTGACCTGATACCCCCAGGGGGTATGTTGAGTCCCATCGTGGAGCGTCGCCTCCCGATGGACCCGATGGAGGACACCGTCATGAACAACGCACTGAGGATCACGGCTTTCGCCGCCGCGCTCGCCGCGACCTTCGGGACCGCGTACGGCGTGGGGAGGGGCGCCGACCCGCTCGTGGCCGCTGAGGACCGCCCCGCGCAGCAGCACGCCGGCCACGGCGCGGGAGAGGAGAACAGGGTGAAGGGGGCGACGGATCAAGTGGCCAAAGGACTGCAGATCTCCGACGGCGGTTACACGCTGACCCTCGAAACGCCCACCATACGGGCAGGGGCCCGGACCGAGATCAGGTTCGCCATCACGGATGACAGTGGCCGCAAGGTCACCGCCTATCAACGCGAGCACGGCAAGGAACTGCACTTCATCCTTGCGTCGAGCGATCTCACCGAATTCCGGCACCTGCACCCCGTCCGCGCCGCCGACGGCATCTGGTCGACCCCCGTCGACCTGCCCGAGGCCGGTGGCTACCGGGCGTTCGCCGACTTCACGCCGGCCGCCGAGGGTGCCGAGAACCTCACGCTGGGCGCGGATCTGGCCGTCTCCGGCACCTACCGCCCCGCGGCTCTGCCGGTCCCGCGCACCACCGCCGAGGTGGACGGCTACCGCGTCGCACTCGACGGCGAACTCCGCGCCGGCCAAGGCGGAGAGCTGAAGCTGACCGTCAGCCGGAACGGCGGGCCCGTCACCGATCTGCAGCCTTACCTCGGCGCGTACGGGCATCTGGTCGCGCTGCGCTCGGGCGACCTGGCCTATCTGCACGTCCACCCGAACGAGGGCGGCCCGGGGCCCGAGGTGTCCTTCACGGCGACGGCGCCCAGTGCGGGTACGTACCGGCTCTTCCTCGACTTCCAGCACGAAGGGAAGGTCCGCACCGCGGCGTTCACCGTTCCGGTGGCGGCCTCGGGGAAGGGGGGCGCCGGCCATGAGGAGAGCCGGGCAGGGGCAACCGGCGGGCACGCGCACTGAAGCGGGCGCGAGGGTGTGCCCCCCAACCCCGAAGCGGCGTTGCGCCGACGCCCGTTGCGAGGTGACGACGTGGGCACAGCGGGTGCTCCTGTGGCCCCTCGGTATCGTGAAAGGGCAGGATCACGAATCCTCCGAGAGGGGCGTACGTTGACCGAACGCAAGCCTGCGGGCGTCAGCTTCGAATCATGGGTCGACAAGCAGATCCGCGAGTCCGAGCAACGCGGCGACTTCTCGCAGTTGCCGGGATTCGGCAAGCCGCTCGACGGCCTTGACGCTCCCTATGACGAGACCTGGTGGATCAAGCAGAAGATGCAGCGGGAAGGGGTGTCGGTGCTCCCGCCGACACTGGCGCTGCGCAAAGAGGCGGAGGATGTGCGCGACGCCGTGCCCGGGGCGCGGACGGAGGCCGAGGTGCGGCGCATGCTGACGGAAGTCAACGAGAAGATCCGGGCAGCCATCGGGCGCCCGCCGCCGGGCCCCTTGCTGAACCTCAAGCCGTTCGACATCGACGCCATGGTCGAGGAGTGGCGCGCCGCGCGCGGACCGTCGTAGCAGTCGGGAGCCCGCGGACCCGGGAGTGGGTTCCCCGCAGCCGGATGCGTAATACTCGCTCCATGACATCGAGCATTACGCGTCCGGGTGGCGGGGCGCGCAGCGAGGCGGTACGGATCAGGCGGGCGACCGCACGGGACGCGAAGCGGCTCACCCGGCTGGTCAGGAAATCCCGAGCCTATGAGGGACACTACGCCGCCATGGTCGCCGGATACCGGGTGGGGCCCGACTACATCGAGACCCACCAGGTCTTCGCGGCCGTCGAGCCCGGCACCGACCGGCTCCTCGGCTTCTACTCGCTGATCCTCGCCCCGCCGGAACTCGACCTCATGTTCGTCGCCGACGATGCGCAGGGGCTCGGCATCGGGCGGCTGCTCATCGGGCACCTGCGCGACGAGGCGCAGAGCGCCGGCCTGACCGGCGTCCGTATCGTCTCGCATCCGCCCGCCGAGGGCTTCTACCGCAGTGTCGGAGCCCGGCGGACCGGCACCCTTGCTGCCAGCCCGCCCGCGGTGATGTGGGAACGGCCCGAACTGCTACTGCCGATCGCCTGACCCGACGCGGAAGGGCACGGCCGGAACCCGTGCACGGACCCCGGCCGAACCCCCCTTTCCAGCACGTTGTGTTACGAGATCCAGCCCCCTACGGACGCGTGATGATCTCCATGGCGTGACCGGCGGGATCGAGGAAGTAGACGCCTCGGCCGCCGTGGTTGTGGTTGATCTCGCCCGGATGCTTCCGATGCGGATCCGCGTAGTACGTGATCCCGAGCTCCTTGATACGGGCATACGCCGTGTCGAACTCCGCCTCCGAGACGAGGAAGGCGTAGTGCTGCATGACGATCGACGCTTCGGGAATGGTCGCGAAGTCCAGGGTGACCCCGTTCGCGGTGGCGACCGGTATGAACGGGCCCCATTCCCCGCCGACTTCCAGACCCAGTATGTTCGCCAGGAACTCGGCGGATTCCCGGTTGTCACGGGCGTGAATGATGGTGTGATTCAACTCGACTGACACTGTGGAATGCCTCCAACGGGCATCTCACGGGCGCCTCCACGCCTCACCCGGCCGGTGACCGACGCGCGATGCCGTACTCAAGATCCTAGGCGGGGTCGTGCCGGTCGTCGAGGCCCGGTGCGCCCGCCGCGAGGTCTACGGTGGGGGAGGAGGGGAAGGCGAAGTACTCCGCGCATTCGGACGGAGGCGCACGGTGACCTCGACATCCCACCTCCCCGGCGGCCCGGGCCGCGACATTGGCCGCCACGAGACGCCGGAGGAACGGGCGGACCGGCAGTGGAACGAACTGCTCCAGGAACTGCGGGTGGCCCAGACGGGCGTCCAGATCCTGTTCGGCTTCCTGCTCGCCGTCGTCTTCCAGCCGCGCTTCACCGAGCTGTCGGACACGGACCGCACCATCTATGTGGTCACCGTGATGCTGGGCTCCGCCACCGTTGCCGCCCTCATCGGGCCCGTGTCGTACCACCGGCTGCTCACCGGACGGCGGCTCAAGCCGCAGACGGTCACCTGGGCGTCACGGCTGACCGTGCTCGGGCTGGTTCTGCTGCTGTGCACCATGTGTTCCGCGCTGCTGCTCATCCTGCGGGTGGCCCTGCACAACCCTCTCGCCCTGTGGCTGGTCGGCGGCATGGCGCTGTGGTTCCTGGTCTGCTGGTTCGTGTTTCCGGCCTGGGCGCTGACCCGCTCCTCACTCGAGCGAGAGAAGTGACCGCTGTGCGCGGGAGGTCCGTTCAGCCGGAATCGCCGGCAACGGGGCCTTGGGCGTCCGTGACCGTGAAGAGCCCGCCGTCCGGGTCCAGCAGAGTCGCCTCGCTGCCCTGCCCCAGCGGACGCTGCTCGACCAGACTGCCGCCGTGCCGCCGCGCCGCCTCGACCGTGGCCACCAGATCGGCGACGGGGAAGTGGACCTGCCAGTGCGGGCGGACCAGCGGATCGGGTGCCGCCTCCACTGCACCGGAGCTGATCCGGGCGAGCTGACGCCCCTCGCACTCGACGATGACCTCGTCCTTCTCGTACGACACCTCGCAGCACCCGGGCCGCCCGCTCGCCCAGTCGAGCACCCCGCCGTAGAAGATCGCCGCATCGAAGGCGTTCCTGGTGTGCAGTCGCAGCCAGGCGTGCGAGCGGTCGTCCGGCGCGGGGGGCGAAGTCGCGGGCTCGATCCGCTCCCAGATGCCGAACACCGCACCGTCGAGGTCCGCCGCCAGGGCCCCGCGCCCCTTGCCGAGTGCCAGCGGTCCCACCGCGACCGTGCCGCTGCGCTCACGGATGCGTGAGGCCGCCGCGTCGGCGTCGGGGACGGCGAAGTACGGGGTCCAGGCCACGGCCACCCGGTAGGCGGTCGCCACCGCACCGATGCCGGCGACCGGCACATCCCCGCGGCGTGCGACGGAGAACTCCTGCCCCAGCTTGCCCGGCCGGAAGGTCCAGCCCAGCACGGCGGCGTAGAACTTCTGCGCGGATTCCAGGTCGCGGGTCATGAGGTTGACCCAGCAGGGCGCTGCGGATCCGGTCAGCGGCGCCGGCATCGACGCCGTCCCAGGATGGCTTCCGGTCATGGTCCTACTGCCTTCATCGGTTCTGCGGCCTGCGCGTGCCGGCGGCCGTCGGAGCCTCACCAGCCTCGCCGCGAGCGGTCGCTCCCGCAACACGCAGCACCCCGCTGCCTCGCCGCAGCTGCTCAGTGAGGCGCCTGCGTCCCCTGGTCTCCCGGAGGCCGGTCACGCTGCTCGTCGCTGTCGCGACGGATGGTCTCGCTTCCGTGGTCACCGAGCTCATAGGGGGACAGGCCCCGGCCGTCGGGCGGGAAGCTGTCGTCGCCGTGGACATCGCGTTGCTCGATATGGCTCCGGTGGTCGGGCCGCAGCGGCTGCTCCTCGGGCCGGGGTGGAGGCAGCTCCTGGGCTCGGCGCCGCCTGCCCAGCCAGACGGCACCGATCAGCACGCCCACCAGCGCCACTCCGACAATGCCCATGATCACGCCGGTCGCGCCCCGCCCGTCGGCGAGGGTGAGGGCCAGCGAGCTGAGGTCTCCGTTCGATACATCCATGCCTCCCGGATACCCCGAGGCAGAGGCGGCACTCGGTAATGACTGTGAATTCATGTTTTAAGTGGATATAAATCTAAAAGTGTTTCGGTCCCGCGAGGGGCGATCGGAGAAGGTCTCCGGCGTCTGGACCATCCACGTGCCGACGGCTTCGTGTCGCCGTCACCCAGCAGTGGGGCGAGCCTGGAGAGGATCCTCGAATCGCTGGAGGGAAGCGATGGCAGTGCCGAATCCGCTCAGCCGGTGGCCGGTCTACCGACAGTTGACCGGTGGTGATCCGCTGGGCAGAGGGCGTGCCGCGATGTCGCCTGCCACGGAGGGCCTCAGGCCCCGTACTGCCACGTCCGACCGGGTCGTGCAGTCCGTCTGTCCGTACTGCGCGGTCGGCTGCGGTCAGCAGGTGTACGTCAAGGACGACCGGGTCGTACAGATCGAGGGTGACCCCGATTCGCCGATCAGCCGGGGACGGCTCTGTCCGAAGGGTTCCGCGACGCTTCAGCTCACCACGGGCCCGTCCCGCCGCCACCAGGTGTTGTACCGGCGCCCGTACGCGACCGACTGGGAGCCGCTCGACCTGGATACCGCCATGGACATGGTCGCCGACCGGGTGGTCGAGACCCGGCGCAGGACCTGGGAGTGGGAGCACGAGGGGCTCCGCACGGCCCGCACGCCCGGTATCGCCGGCCTCGGCGGGGCCACCCTTGTAGGTGAGGACTTCCGCGACACCGAGGACCTCGACGGTGTCTTCTCCGGCCTGGACGATGAAGAGCACCTCTACGACCCGCGGAGCCGGCAGTACGAACAGTGCGTCGACGACAGCGACGCGCACGTCCGTACCCACGGAGCGGCCGGGCCCGAGGCGCACGGCTCCGGCGGCCCACGGACCGCCGCACGGCCCCCGCGCGACGAGGCACTCCAGCACCCCCGCTGCGTCTGCCAGATCCTCAGGCGTCACTACGCGCGCTACACCCCCGAACTGGTCGAGGAGATCTGCGGGGTGCCGCACGACCTGTTCCGGCAGGTGTGCGACGCGCTGACCGCCAACTGGGGACCCTCGGCGGCTGCGGCCGACCGGCCGCCGTCGGGGCCGGGATCGCCCTGCTCGCCGGTTCGGCCTGCACACGCCTCGGGATCTTCGCGGCAGGCATCGCCTCCGCCGAGGACCCCGTCCACACCGTCGGCCCCCAGCGCGGGGACGCACCACACAACGCCGAGCGGAAGGAACCGCGGTGAACAGCATCAAGGAGAAGCAGACGGAGGAGAGCTCGCACGTGGAGGACGTCTCTGTCGTCATCAGCGGGTGCGATACGGGCGACGCGCGGATGGTCTTCGACGCGCTGCGGGCCGCCTTCACCACTGACCGGGCCTCGGTCGACGTACCGAAGAAACTCGCGGAAAGGCGCCCCACCGCATGGGTGGCGACCGTCGATGTCACCGAGGAGAGAGTGGTCTCGGGACCGGTCTCACTCGGCGGCCCCGTGTCGATCGACGTGCAGGGCGGCTACTGGGCGGTCGAACGGCTCCGGCGGAGCCTGGCGCATGCCTTCGACGTACGGGTCGTCGGGACGGTCTCCGGAGATCAGGAGGAAGAGGTACGCCTCCGCCTGAAAAGCCGAGAGAGCCGAGAAAGCCGAGAAAGCCGATAGGCCGACCGGCCACGGCCCGGCGACGGAGCAATGAGGCAGGAAGGTATTACATATCTGATAGAAAGCAGACAAAGGCCACCTCTGAAAGGTGTGAGTGAGTGGACCCCTCTCGCGGGCGGGATGACGGTGCGCAACAGCCGGGAGCAACCGGCGACCGTTCCACCCTGACGCTGCACATCAACGGAGCCGAGCAGACTCTGACGCTCGATCACCGCACCACGGTCCTGGACGCGCTCCGCGAACACCTCGACCTCACCGGCGCGAAGAAGGGCTGCGACCACGGACAGTGCGGGGCGTGCACCGTCATCGTCGATGGACGGCGCGCCAACAGCTGCCTGCTGCTCGCCGTCGCCCACGACGGCGCCCGCATCACCACCGTCGAGGGCCTCGCCGACGGCGACCGGCTCCACCCCGTCCAAGAAGCCTTCCTGGACCGCGACGCCCTGCAGTGCGGCTACTGCACACCCGGCCAGATCTGCTCGGCCGTCGGCATGCTCGGCGAGGCGGCGGACGGCTTCCCGTCCCATGTCACCGCTCGCACCGCACCCGTATCCACCCCGGCGCCGCTCGACACCCCCGAGATCCGCGAGCGGATGAGCGGCAACCTGTGCCGCTGCGGCGCCTACCCCCGTATCGTCGAGGCGATCGAGGACGTGGCGCCGTGAAACCATTCGCCTACCTCCGCGCCCGGTCCACCGCCGAAGCGGTCCGTGAGAGCTCCGCCCACCCCGGCGCCGGATTCCTCGGCGGCGGCACCAACCTCGTCGACCTGATGAAGCTCGGAGTGGAAACCCCCGACCTGCTCATCGACATCAGCCGACTGCCGCTGGACCGGGTGGGCGACACCGACAGCGGCGGACTGCGCATCGGCGCGACCGTACGCAACAGCGATCTGGCCGCCCATCCCGCTGTACGCACCCGCTACCCCGTCCTGTCGCAGGCGCTGCTGTCCGGCGCATCCGGGCAGCTCCGCAACACCGCCACGACCGGCGGCAACCTGCTGCAGCGCACCCGGTGCCCCTACTTCCAGGACACTTCCAAGCCCTGCAACAAGCGGGAACCCGGCACCGGCTGCCCCGCCATCGAGGGCGCCCACCGCGATCTCGCCGTACTCGGCCACTCCGAGCACTGCGTCGCGACGCACCCGTCCGACATGGCCGTGGCCCTGTCCGCGCTCGACGCCACCGTCCAGCTGCACGGGCCGGACGGCGAACGGACCCTACCCGCCACCGAATTCCACCGGCTGCCGGGCGACACCCCCCACCGGGACACCGAGATCCGGGCCGGCGAGCTCATCACCGAGGTGGTCCTGCCGCCGCGCCCGGACGGCGCCGGTTCCCTCTACCGAAAGGCCCGCGACCGCGCCTCGTTCGCCTTCGCCCTCGTGTCCGTCGCCGCGGTACTGAGCGTCCGCGACGGCCGGATCGAGCATGCGGCGCTGGCGTTCGGCGGGCTTGCCCACCGGCCCTGGCGCGCACACGCCGCAGAAGACGCACTCCGGGGCGCACCCGCGACCGATGAGACCTTCGAACGGGCCGTGGACGCCGAACTCGCCGCGGCCCGGCCGCTGCGCGACAACGCGTTCAAGGTGGGCCTCGCCCGCAGTCTGGCCGTCGACGCGCTGGCCGAACTCGCCGCCGACAGCTGAGCAACCGCACAAAAGCCGACCCGCAGACGTGAGGACCCCGTCATGAGCCAGGCCCCTCCACCACTGGGCACCCCCGTCGCACGCCGCGAGGGCCGGGACAAGGTCACGGGCGCCGCCCGTTACGCCGCCGAGCACACCCCGCCGGGCTGTCTGTACGGCTGGCCCGTCCCCGCCACCATCGCCCGCGGCCGCGTCAGCGCCGTCCACACCGACGAGGCGCTGGCCCTGCCGGGCGTGCACGCCGTCCTCAGCCACGACAACGCCCCGCGGCTGAAGCAGCCCGACGACCCGATCCTCGCCGTCCTCCAGGACGACCGGGTCCCGCACCGGGGCTGGTACATCGCGCTCGTGGTGGCCGACACGCTCGACCAGGCCCGTGCCGGGGCCGAGGCACTGCGGATCGCGTACGAGACCACCGAGCACGATGTCCTTCTGTCCGAGAACCACCCCGGCCTGTACACGCCGGAGACCGTCAACGGCGAGTACCCCGCCGTCCGCGAACGCGGGGACGCCGACCGGGCCTTCGCCGTGGCGCCCGTACAGGTCGACGCCACTTACACCATCGGTGCCCTGCACAACCACCCCATGGAGCCGCACGCCTCCACCGCGCAGTGGACGCAGGACGGGCATCTGCACGTCCACGACTCGAATCAGGGGTCCACGGCGGTCCGTGAGAGCCTCGCCGCCGCCTTCGGGCTCCGGCCGCAGCAGATCACCGTGGTCGCCGAACACGTCGGGGGCGGCTTCGGCTGCAAAGGCACCACACGCCCGCAGACCGTCCTGGCGGCCATGGCCGCGCGCCACGCCGGACGCCCCGTCAAGGTGGCTCTGCCCAGGCGGCAGTTGGCTGCCGTGGTCGGCCACCGCCCGCCCACCGTGCAGCGCCTCCGGCTCGGTGCCGAACTCGACGGCACCCTGACCTCGGTCTCCCACGAGGTGATCACCCAGACCTCCACCATCAAGGAGTTCGTGGAGCAGGCGGCCGTCCCGGCCCGCATCATGTACGGGTCGGCTCACAGCCGTACCACCCATCGTGTGACCGCCCTGGATGTGCCGAGCCCCTCCTGGATGCGTGCACCGGGCGAGGCCCCGGGCATGTACGCGCTGGAGTCCGCCATGGACGAACTCGCCGCGGCACTCGGCATGGACCCCGTCGAACTGCGCCTGCGCAACGATCCGGTCGACGACCCCGATTCCGGCCGCCCGTTCAGCAGCCGGGGCCTCGCCGCCTGTCTGGAGGAGGGTGCCGCACGCTTCGGCTGGTACGACCGTGATCCGCGCCCCGGGGTCCGTGAAGAGGGTCCGCTGCTGGTCGGTACGGGCGTCGCGTCCTCCACGTATCCTGTGTACCTCTTCGGCTCCAGCGCGTCGGCGCACGCGGCCCCCGACGGCTCGTACCGCGTCCAGGTCAACGCCACCGACATCGGTACCGGCGCCCGCACCGTACTCGCGCAGATCGCGGCCTCCGTACTGGACACCCCGGTGGAGAACGTCCGGATCGACATCGGCAGCAGCGCACTGCCCGACGCCTCGCTGGCCGGCGGCTCCTCGGGCACGGCCTCCTGGGGCTGGCCCGTCCACAAGGCGTCCACCGCCCTGCTGGGACAGCTGCGCGAGCGCACCGGCCCCCTTCCCGCCGAGGGGCTGACAGCCTTCGCGGACACCGGGCAGGAGACCTCAGGGCAGTCCCCGTACGCGCGCCATGCCTTCGGTGCGCAATTCGCCGAGGTCGCCGTCGACTCCCGCACCGGAGAAGTGCGGGTGCGCCGGATGCTCGGTGTCTTCGCCGCCGGGCACATCCTCAACCCCCGTACCGCACGCTCCCAGTTCATCGGGGGTATGACCATGGGAATCGGCATGGCCCTGACCGAGAGCAGCACCATGGACCCCGTCTTCGGAGACTTCACCGAGAGCGACCTCGCTTCCTACCATGTGCCGGTCTGCGCCGACGTGCCTCCGATCGAGGTGCACTGGATCGACGAGGACGACCCGCATCTCAACCCTATGGGCAGCAAGGGCATCGGCGAGATCGGCATCGTCGGCGCCGCGGCGGCTGTCGGTAACGCTGTCCGGCACGCCACCGGCGTCCGGTTGCGCAGCCTTCCCCTCACCCCCGACGTACTGCTGCCGTATCTGCTCTGACCTGGGAAGATACTTGTTGTACGGCAGACTGCTCAGCCTCCGTGTTGCGCATCCGGCTCTGCGGGGTCACCCTGTTGAGTGACCCAGAAGTGACATCTGCTCACTCTTCGTATTCGGGGGGTCGTTGGTTCAATGGGGCGAAGTCAGTGGGCCTCGATGCGAGGAGCCTCGACGATGACCGTTCAATTCGACCGGCACTATCTGGTCGAACTCCAGGTTTCGGCAGAGCGTGTTTCGCAGCTGCGGCGGATAATCGCCGCGCACCTCCGCCATTGGAGTCTCGAACTTCATATCCGGCCGGTGTGCCGGGGTGTGGAGGAGCTGCTGACCAATGTCCACCGGCATGTCGGTGACGACAACAACTGTGTCGTCGAACTCCGCTGGTCCGGGCGGCATCTCACGGTCTCTGTCGCTGACAACGGCTCCGAGATGCCGCGGCTGCTCAGCACCGGCGGCGGTGGTCTCAGCCGCGTCATGGCCCTGAGCGACAGCTGGGGCACCTGCCGCACGGCCGACGGCAAAGTCGTCTGGTTCACCCGGTACGCGAAGGAGCCGCGCACCGTCGACCTGGTGCCGTTGCCGCCGCTGCCCGGCGTGGGCGAGTTCCGTCGTCCGCCCGTCGCCGTTCCGGATCCGGTTCCCGAAACCGCGACGGCATCCGACTCCGCCCCCGCTCTCGTCTGATTCGGGCCACCAGGACCGGTACCGCCGGCTTCCGTACCCGCTGAACGCTTCACCTCCCGGCGCGGACGGCGTGCGCACCGCACGCATGGTCCGCGCCGGTCGGGTATTCGCCCAGCAGGGCCCGCGTTGCGGCACGGCGCGCGGCGCTGCACGGTCGAAGTACCGAGGCAAGGAGGCCCCAGTCATGCCCATCGCGACGGTCAACCCCGCGAACGGCGAGACGCTCAGAACGTTCGACGCACTGGGAGAGGCGGAGATCGAGCAGAAGCTCGACGCCGCCGACACCGCGTTCCGGCAGTACCGCACCACCGGATTCGACGAGCGGGCCGGCTTGCTGAACCTGGCCGCCGGTCTTCTCGACGAGGACGTGCAGGACATCGCGCGCACCATGACCACCGAAATGGGCAAGCCCGTCAAGGCGGCCCGAGCGGAGGCCGCCAAATGCGTGAAGGCGATGCGCTGGTACGCGGCCAACGCCGAAGAACTCCTCGCGGACGAGCATCCGCCGGCGGACGATGTGCAGGACTCCGGTGCCTCCAGGGCCTATGTCCACTACCGCCCGCTGGGCGCCGTCCTCGCCGTGATGCCGTGGAACTTCCCGCTCTGGCAGGTCGTACGATTCGCCGCCCCCGCGCTGATGGCCGGGAACGTCGGCCTGCTCAAGCACGCGTCGAACGTCCCGCAGACGGCGATGTATCTGGAGGGCCTGTTCCGCCGGGCCGGATTCCCCGCGGGATGCTTCCAGACACTGCTGGTGGGATCCGGAGCGGTCGAGTCGATCCTCCGCGACCGCCGGGTCGCCGCCGCCACCCTCACCGGCAGCGAGCCGGCCGGCCGCTCGGTCGCGTCGATCGCCGGCGACGAGGTGAAGCACACCGTGCTGGAACTGGGCGGCAGTGACCCGTATCTCGTCATGCCGTCGGCGGACGTCGCCAGGGCCGCGCGTACCGCCGTGACCGCCCGGGTGCAGAACAATGGCCAGTCCTGCATCGCCGCCAAACGGTTCATCGTGCACACGGAGGTGTACGACGAGTTCGCCGAGCGGTTCACCGTGGGCATGCGCGATCTGACGGTCGGCGACCCGCTGCAGGAATCCACCGACGTCGGACCGCTCTCCAGCGAACAGGGCCGTGCCGACCTGGAGGAGCTGGTGGACGACGCGGTACGGCAGGGCGCGAGCGTGCTCTGCGGAGGCGGCCGGCCCGACGGCCTGGGCCCTGAGCTGGAGCGGGGCTGGTTCTACGCCCCTACCGTCCTCACCGGGATCACGACCGGCATGCGCATCCACCGCGAGGAGACCTTCGGCCCCGTCGCCACGCTCTACCGCGTCGAAGGGCTGGACGAAGCCGTGGCGCTCGCCAACGACAGCCCCTTCGGCCTCAGCTCCAACGTATGGACCCGCGACGCGGACGAGGCCCGCCGCTGTGTGCGCGATCTGGAGGCGGGTGGTGTCTTCTTCAACGGCATGACGGCGTCCCATCCCGCGCTGCCCTTCGGCGGCGTGAAGCGCTCCGGCTACGGACGTGAACTCTCCGGGCACGGCATCCGCGAATTCTGCAACGCGACCACGGTCTGGTACGGCCCCGATCCCGTCTGCGCCACGTCCTAGGAGACACAACATGAGTCATGCCGCCCACCCGGCAGTGACGCCCGGCCCCTCCGACGAAGAGATCGCGGCCCTCGACGCGCACTGGCGGGCCGCCAACTATCTGGCCGTGGGCCAGATCTACCTGATGGCCAACCCGCTCCTGACCCGGCCGCTCAGCCGGGAGCACATCAAGCCGCGCCTGCTCGGCCACTGGGGCACTTCACCCGGACTGAACCTGGTCCACACCCATCTCAACCGTGTCATCAAGTCCCGCGGCATCCAGTGCCTGTGCGTCTGGGGTCCCGGCCACGGCGGACCCGCCGTCCTCGCCAACTCCTGGCTGGAGGGCAGCTACTCGGAGACGTACCCCGACGTCAGCCGTGACGCCCAGGGCATGGGGCTGCTGTTCAAACAGTTCTCCTTCCCCGGCGGGGTGCCCAGCCATGTGGCACCGGAGACGCCCGGCTCCATTCACGAGGGCGGCGAGCTCGGTTACGCCCTCACCCACGCCTACGGTGCCGCCCTCGACCACCCGGACCTGCTCGTCACCTGCGTCATCGGCGACGGCGAGGCCGAGACCGGACCACTCGCCGCGTCCTGGCACTCCAACAAATTCCTCGACCCGGTGCACGACGGAGCCGTCCTCCCGGTCCTCCATCTCAACGGCTACAAGATCGCCAACCCGACCGTGCTCGCCCGCCTCCCCGAGCCGGAACTCGACGCCCTCCTACGGGGCTACGGGCACGACCCCATGTATGTCGGCGGCGACGACCCCTTCACCGTCCACCGGGCGATGGCCGCCGCGATGGACCGGGCCGTGGAGCGCATCCGGGAGCTCCAGGCCGCCGCCCGTACCGGCGGCGACACCGGGCGCCCGCACTGGCCGATGATCGTGCTGCGCACCCCCAAGGGCTGGACCGGACCGGCCGAGGTCGACGGGGTGCCCGTCGAAGGCACCTGGCGCGCCCATCAGGTCCCGCTGCCTGGAGTCCGGGACAACCCCGAACATCTGCGCCAGCTGGAGGCGTGGATGCGCTCCTACCGGCCGGAGGAACTCTTCGACACATCGGGGCGCCCCACTGCCCAGGTGCTCGACTGCGTGCCCGTAGGCACCGCCCGGCTCGGCGCGACCCCGTACGCCAACGGCGGTCTGCTCCTGCGTGATCTGCCCATCCCGCCGCTGGACGACCACGCCGTCGAGGTCGACAAGCCCGGCACCGTGCTGCACGAGCCGACGCGGGTGCTCGGCGGCCTGCTGGAGGCCGTCATGGCCGCCACCTCCGAACGCCGCGACTTCCGGGTCGTGGGCCCCGACGAAACCGCGTCGAACCGGCTCGACGCCATCTACGAGTCCACCGGCAAGGCATGGCAGGAGCGGATCCTGCCGACCGACGAGCACCTCTCCCGCGACGGACGCGTCATGGAGGTACTCTCCGAGCATCTGTGCCAGGGCTGGCTGGAGGGGTACCTCCTCACCGGCCGGCACGGTCTCTTCTCCTGCTACGAGGCGTTCGCCCATATCGTCGACTCGATGGTCAACCAGCACATCAAATGGCTCAGGACATCCCGCCGGCTGGCCTGGCGCCGACCCATCGCCTCACTCAACTACCTGCTCACCTCGCACGTCTGGCGCCAGGACCACAACGGGTTCTCCCACCAGGACCCGGGCTTCGTCGACCACATCCTCAACAAGAGCCCCGAAGTCGTACGGGTCTATCTGCCGCCGGACACCAACACCCTGCTCTCCGTCGCCGACCATGCGCTGCGCAGCCGGGACTACGTCAATGTGATCGTGGCGGGCAAACAGCCGAGCTTCGACTGGCTCACCATGGACGAGGCCCGGGCACACTGCGCCCGCGGAGCGGGTGTGTGGGAGTGGGCGGGCACGGAGGACGGCAGCCGCGAACCCGACGTAGTGCTCGCCTGCGCCGGTGACGTACCCACGCTGGAGACTCTGGCGGCAGCCGATCTGCTGCGCAGGCATCTGCCGGAACTGGCGGTACGGGTGGTCAATGTGGTCGACATGACGCGGCTGCTGCCCCACGGGGAGCACCCGCACGGCATGCCGGACTCCGAGTACGACGCGGTGTTCACCAGGAACACCCCGGTGATCTTCGCCTACCACGGCTACCCGTGGCTGATCCACCGGCTGGCCTACCGGCGGGCCGGCCATGCCCATCTGCATGTGCGGGGCTACAAGGAGGAGGGCACCACCACGACGCCCTTCGACATGGTGGTGCGCAACGACCTGGACCGCTACCGGCTGGTCATGGATGCCATCGACAGGGTGCCCGGCCTCGGCGTCCGTGCCGTGGCGGTACGCCAGGCGATGGCGGATGTCCGTACCCGCCACCACGCCTGGATCCGTGAACACGGCACGGACCTGCCCGAGGTAGCTGACTGGACCTGGAGCGGCTGACACCGCCCGGGTTCCTGCGGCATGGGCTCAGCGGCCGACAGCCTTTGCCAGCTGGGCCTTGGTCATATGGGACCGTCCGTGGACGTTCTTCTTCTTCGCCTCTTCGTAGAGCTGGTCGCGAGTAGGCCCCTCGGCTCCGCTGTGGGAGCGCAGACCGCCGCGCCGCGAGGACGACATGTCCTCGATGGAGGTACGGCTCGCGGTCCTCGACTCGCCTGAGCGGGCGCGCTCCTTGTTGACCGTACGGGCCGCGATCTCCTCCGCCCGCTCCTCGCTGACCCCGCGCTCCTGCGCGCTCTCCTTGATGTGTTCGTACTGCCGTTCCCGTTTGGCATTGGATCCGCGTGGCATGGTGCGCTCCTCTCCCCGGTATCTGCCCCGGGACTCGGCCCCCGGGCTCGATCGGGCCCTTCCCCAGTGTCCCAGCGGCCCCCGGAGCCCGCATGCCTGCCACGTACCCGATGCGGCGTACGGCGTGCAGCCGCCCTGTTCAGTAGCGCAGGGCCGCCGCGATCCGTCCGTACTCCGCGAGCGAGCCGTCCGCGAGGAAGACCACGTCGGTGCCGCTGTCGAGCGCCGCCTCGACGAGCTCGTCCACGATGTCCTCCCGGACCGAGCCGTCCGTGAGGTCCGCGGCTTCGCCGCTCACCGGTTCGAGGTGCTCGTCCGTCACCCGTACCGTCTGCTGGAAGTGCTCCTCCACCGCGACCAGTCCGGCGCGGCCCTCCCGTACCGCGGCCCACACCTCGTCGAGACCACCGGCGAAGGCGCGGCGGCCGCGCGCTTCGTCCAGTTTGCCGTCGATCTCCGCTGCGAACCGCTGCTGCCGCTCGTCGAGCGCGGGCCGCAGCTCCTTGAACAGGTCGGCCGGTGTCATGTCGGCCGGTACACCCCTGGTGACCCGGCCCACGGCCGACTTGGCGCTCTCGCCGACCTCGTCCAGCAGGGCGAGCGCGGGGGCGAGGCCGACCAGATACAGCGGGCGCGGGTCCGTCGCCAGTACCGCGCGCAGCTTCTCGTCGACGGTGCGCAGGAAGTTGCGCGTCTCCTCGTCGCTGAAGGTGCTCGGCGTGTCGCCGATCCGCTCCTCGCGCTGTGGGTTGGGCGCCTCCCTGGGAGCCGTCAGCGGGAATCCGCCGGTCCGTTCCTCGTGCAGGACGTCCGCCGTGCCGCTCCACAGGGCGGCGTGCTCGGCCGACACGGTGAACGCCCAGAACAGCTGGGCCTGGGCCTTCGCCGCGACCAGGTTGCGGGTCAGATAGGTGTCGCTGAGGACCACCCGCTCGGGTGCAGTACGGGGGAGCTGCCAGATCTGGTGCTCGTCGGCGGTGACGAGGACGACCAGGGCGTCCAGGGCCCGGCGGGGGTCCACCTCGTCGACCGCCCGGTCGAGCTGCTCCTTGATGGCGTTCCGGGCCTCGCGGGTGACCGCGGGATCCGCTTCCAGCCGGCTGACGGCCTCGGACACCAGGTTGCGCAGCCGAACGGCGTCCTGGGCGTTGTCCGGAGCGCGGCGGTGCGTCGGCATGGTCAGGGAAACGGCCGGATAGGGCTTGGCCGCCCGCAGTTCCTGCAACAGGCCGACGGTCAGGGCGTCCGCATCCATCGTTCTCTCCCAGGGGCTTCGGCTGGCATCCGCTCCCGAGTGAAGCGGGTGAATTCGACGAGTCAATTCATACCTTTTGAACCTAATATGAGCGAGTTCTTCAATATCGGTCTCAGGAGGTACGCGCGATGTCCACGCTCACCGTGTGGAAGTTCCAGTCGGCCGAGGGCGCGGAGACCGTGGAGACCACGCTCAAGTCCCTCCAGAAGCAGGGGCTGATCAAGATCCTCGACGCGGCCGTGGTCAGCTGGCCCGCCGACCGGGCGAAGCCCAGGACCAAGCAGTTGATCAACCTCGTCGGTGCCGGCGCACTGAGCGGCACGTTCTGGGGAATGTTGTTCGGGCTGATCTTCCTGATGCCGATGCTGGGCGCCGCGATCGGTGCGGCGGCCGGGGCGCTGGGCGGCAAACTGGCCGATGTCGGCATCGACGACGACTTCATCGCCGAGGTCAAGGAGAAGGTGACGCCCGGGACTTCGGCCCTGTTCCTGCTGACCATGAACGAGGTGCCCGACCGGATCAGCGACGCGCTGCCCGACGGCGGCGCCGAACTGCTCCACAGCAACCTGGACACGCAGAGCGAGGCGCGGCTGCGCGAGATCTTCGACGAGGACGCGGCCTGACCGACCGGGGAGCCCGGTGGTCCGGGTTCCCCGCACCGTCTCTGCCTCACCCCCATTTCCTCATCTCTCCATACCTTTCCACCTCCCTTACGCCCTTCCGAGCAGACGGAGCGTCCGTGAACCCGACCAGCCCCTTGCGGCACGCCCTCGGCGGCCGCGCAGCCCGCAACCTGACCCCAGCCGTGCTGGCCGTGTTGATCATTGCCGGTACCGCCGCCTGTGGCGGCTCCGACACCTCCTCGCAAGGCACGGCCAGGAGCACCCGTACGGTGTCCCCGGAACCGGCCATGACCCGGTCTGCGAGCGCCAGTCCGCGTACCCAGCAGGAATTCGCGGCCTCGGTCTCCGCCGCCGCCGAGCGCAACCGGCAGCAGGCCGCCAAGCAGCTCGCAGGCGTCAAGGGACGGGGCAACGCGGTCAAGGACGTCTCGGTGACGGGGCTGCCGGTCGTGAAGTCCGAGCAGTTCCGCAGCGCCCTCGTCCGCGTCACCAACCGCACGGACAAGGCGGCCTTCTACGCCGTCAAGGTGGAGTTCGTCGACTCGTCCCAGAAGGTGCTCGACTCCGTGGTGCTCGGCTTCGCGGACGTCCCGCCCGGCCGGACCGTCAGCCAGCACGCCAACAGCCGCAAGGCGGCCGGAGTCAAGACGTTCCCCCGGATCGCCCAGGCCGAGCGCAGCTGACGGCCGGGCCGGGTGAGCGCTGCCGAAGCCGTCACAGATGCCCTGCGCGAACTGCACACGCGGTTCGCCGGGCTGCGGGACGGCCGGCTCGCCGACTACATCCCGCAACTGGCGCTGGCCGAACCGGATGCGTTCGGACTGGCGCTGATCAGCATGGACGGTCACCGCTACAGCACCGGTGACGCCGATGCCCCGTTCACCATGCAGTCCGTGTCGAAACCGTTCGTCTACGCCCTCGCCCTGTCCGTCCTCGGGCTCGACGAGGTGGGCCGCTGGGTGAATGCCGAGCCCAGCGGCGAGGCCTTCAACGCCATCAGTCTGGAACCGGTCACAGGGCGGCCCGACAACGCCATGGTCAATGCGGGCGCCATCGTCACCACCGCGCTGATCCCGGACACCCCCGACGCCCCCAGATTCGGCCGCATCCTCGACTGCCTGAGCCGGTTCGCCGGACGGCAGCTGGACGTCGACGAGCAGGTGTACGCCTCCGAGGCCGTCACCGGCGACCGGAACCGCGCCCTCGCCTATCTGATCCGCAGCGCCGGCCCACTGCCCGTCGACCCGGTGGCGGCGATGGAGACGTACTTCAGACAGTGCGCGGTACGGGTCACCACGCTGGACCTCGCCGCGATGGCCGCGACCCTCGCGCACGGCGGCGTCAACCCGCTCACCGGCGTCGAGGTGGTCCCGGAGCCGGTCGCGGCCCAGGTGCTGGCGGTGATGGCGACCTGCGGCATGTACGACGCCTCGGGCGACTGGCTGCTACGGGTGGGGCTGCCGGCGAAGAGTGGTGTGTCCGGCGGCCTGATCGCCTCGGGCCCTGCCAGGTTCGGGCTGGCGACGTACAGCCCGCTGCTGGATCCGACCGGCACCTCCGTTCGGGGGCGCGCCGCGCTCGGGGCCCTGTCGGAGCGGCTCGGCCTCCATCTGATGCACAATCCGGCACTGGCCGGGTCCACCGTCACCCTGGTGACCACCGCCGACGATCTGCCGTCCACCCAGGTCGGGCCCTGGGAGCGCGCCCGGCGCGAACGGGTCGCGGTCGTCGCAGCCCAGGGTGCTCTCGACTTCACCGCGGCCGAACGGGTGCTGTACGCCCTGGACGCGGCGCGACCGCAGGAGACGGGGGCCGCGGTGCTGGATCTGCGGCAGGTGACCGACATCGACTCGGTGGCCCGGGCGGTGCTGCAGAGCGGACTCGGCCGGCTCGTGGATGGCGGCGTGCGCACCGCCGTGGCCGACCCGGCGGGCCACCTCGTCCTGCTCCCCGGCGCCGGGGAGCAGGACGAGCGCACAGCCCTTCGGCCCTTCGACTCCCGTGAGGAGGCCGTGGCCTGGTGCGCGAGCGGCCTGGCCGACTGAAACGGGGAAGGAGCTGGTCCGGGTTTGTCCCTCTACCAGATGGACTCGACCCATTCCGGGTGATCGACAAACGGGTTCCGGTTGTGCTGGTACTGGTCGAATATGACGTCGTTGCGCCGCTTCTCGAAGCTGTCCGGCGGGTCCTCCTGGCTCCACGCCTTCAGTACCGAGAGGCGGCCGATGTACGGTGCGGAGCCGTTGGACACACTGTCGTTGGGTTCGAGGTCGGGGAAGGCGTCGTCTCCCTCGTAGCGCACCGCCATGTAGAGGATCATGCGGGCCACATCGCCCTTGACCGCGTCGCGCGGTTCGAAGGAGTCGCTGTCGGTGTAGCTGCCCGGTGCGCCGCTGACCGCGCTGCCGCCGTTGTCGAAGTCCTTGTTGCCGCGGATGGAATTGACGGTGACATCCTCCGGGCGCAGGTGGTGGATGTCGGTCCCGGGGCCGGTGGCGGTGCCGAAGTCGCCGTGGGACTTGGCCCAGACGTGCTCGCGGTTCCACTGGCCGACCGAGCCGCCGTTGTCGCTCTTGGGCTCGGAGCGCCCGGAGTAGAGGAGGATCACGTTCGAGGGATTGGCGGGGTCCTCGTCCGTGTTCTTGAGGGCGTCCCAGACCTGGCTGTAGGAGATCTTGGTCTGGCTGCTGATGATCGTGTGCAGAGCGCTCTTGAGTGCGGTTCCGGACTTGCCGAGTGCGTCCTGGTAGTACGTGTCGTCGAGAGCGCCGAGCGGTGTCGCGGCGACCGGTGCGGCCTGGGGGGGTGTGGCGGCGGGCGCGGCGGCCGCGGTGCCGGCGAGTACCGCGAACGCGGCAAGGGTCGCCAGCAGGGGGCGCCGGTAATGAAGGTGACGACGGGACATGTGGGGTGTCCTCTCCGAAAATGCGGGCACCACGAAGCCGTCACAAGGTGGGGGGCGGCGCCGCGGCGGTCGTGTGGTACGTGGTCAGCGGGAGCCTTCCACACGCACCGTGACCATGGTGTGAACGCTGTGTACCTATCATGTGCAGGTCAAGTGAGGGCTTGTCCGTGGCGCCGGGAGCGGATCGGGGAGGCATCGGATGCGGCGGGCCGGGCGCGGGGCGAGAATGACCGAAAGGACGAGGAGGCGGCATGAGCGACGAGCCCGAATCCGTATCCGCAGCTTGGGGAGTGACTCCCGACAGCCTCTTGCACACCGGCGGGAGCGACAATCCCTCGGCAGAGGACCTGGTGCTCGCCTCCGGGCGGGACCTGACTCCGAAGAATCTTCAGTGGGCGGAGCGCAGGCTCGCCCGGGAGGGCCGGTCGGCGATCGACAAGGCGCTGCCGTAGCGCATGGCCCGGCGGTCGGCGCGGGGAGTGTGTGTGGGCGCTCCCCGCAGCTCGGCTAGCCTGGGTGCACAATGAACCGTTTGACTACGTCAGGGGCCGGGTACGACCTCGCCCGCTTCCCCGAGGACCCGCGCGACCCGTTCCGTGCCTGGGACGCTGCCGATGAGTATCTGCTGCGGCGGCTGGAGGGAACCGGCGAGTCGGAACCGGTCGACCTGTCGGGCGCCGTGGTCGTGGTGGGCGACCGCTGGGGCGCCCTGAGTACCGTGCTGGCCGGGCACCGCCCCGTACAGATCACCGACTCCTACCTGGCGCAGCGCGCGACCCTGGCGAATCTGGACCGCAACGGCGTGGACGTGGATGCCGTACGCCTCCTGTCGGCCAGGGACACACCGCCGGACCGTATCGACGTCCTGCTGGTACGTGTCCCGAAGAGCCTCGCGCTCCTGGAGGACCAGCTCCACCGGCTCGCGCCGGCCGTCCATGCGGGCACCGTCGTCATCGGCACCGGCATGGTCAAGGAGATCCACACCTCCACCCTCAAACTCTTCGAGCGGATCATCGGCCCGACCCGTACCTCCCTCGCGGTCAAGAAGGCCCGGCTCATCTTCTGCACCCCGGACCCGGCCCTGGCCCGCACGCCGAGTCCCTGGCCGCACCGCTACGACCTGCCCGAGGGCGTCGGTCCGGTCTCCGGCCGGACGGTCACCAACCATGCCGGGATCTTCTGCGCCGAGCGCCTCGACATCGGCACCCGCTTCTTCCTCGGCCATCTCCCCGCGCGCAGCGGCCCCGACCGGGTAGTCGACCTCGGCTGCGGAAACGGCGTCGTCGGGCTGTCCGCCGCGCTCGCCAATCCCGAAGCGGCGGTCACCTTCATCGACGAGTCGTACCAGGCGGTCGCCTCCGCCGAGGAGACCTTCCGGGCCAACACCGGCCCGGACGCCAAGGCCGACTTCGTGGTCGGCGACGGGCCGGCGCAGCTGCCGCCCGCCAGTGTGGACCTGGTGCTCAACAACCCGCCGTTCCACTCCCACCAGGCCACCACCGACGCAACGGCCCGCAACATGTTCCACGGGGCGCGCGCCGCACTGCGGCAGGGCGGCGAGCTGTGGGTCGTCGGCAACCGGCATCTCGGCTACCACACCCAGCTGCGCCGGATCTTCGGCAACTGCACCACGGTCGCGGGCGACCCGAAGTTCGTCGTCCTGCGCGCCGTCAAGCGCTGACGTCCGCCGGAGACGTCCTGCCCCTTCCGGATTCTTGCAACACGTTCTACTGTGTGCGCCGCCGCACACGGGCGACGCGACCGCGAGACTCCTGGAGGGGCCGTGCACCTCGAATACACGCCTGAACAGCAGCAGTTGCGCGCCGAACTGCGTACGTACTTCGCCGGACTGGTGCCCGACAACGCCTACGCGCGCTACGCCGACCCCGCCTCCCAGAAGAACTTCTACCGCGAGACGATCCGGCGCCTCGGTACCGACGGCTGGCTCGGCGTCGGCTGGCCGACGGAGTACGGCGGACGCGGCCTGTCCCCGATGGAACAGTTCATCTTCTTCGACGAGGCCGCCCAGGCGGGCGTTCCGCTGCCGCTGATGGCCCTCAACACCGTCGGCCCGACGATCATGCAGTTCGGTACCGACGAACAGAAGGACTACTTCCTGCCGAAGGTCCTCGCCGGCGAGATCGACTTCGCGATCGGATACAGCGAACCCGAAGCGGGCACAGACCTCGCCGCGCTCAAGACCCGGGCCGTGCGCGACGGCGACGACTATGTCGTCAACGGGCAGAAGATCTGGACGACCAACGGCGACACAGCCGACTGGGTCTGGCTCGCCGTCCGCACCGACCCGGACGCCCCGCCCCACAAGGGCATCACCATGCTCCTCGTCCCGACGAGCGACCCCGGCTATTCCTGCACCGTCATCAACACCCTCGCTTCGCACGACACCACCGCCAGCTACTACGAGAACATCCGCGTCCCCGTCTCCCGTCGCGTCGGCGACGAGAACAAGGGCTGGCGGCTCATAACCAACCAGCTCAACCATGAACGCGTCACCCTCGCCGCCCACGGCACCATGGCCATCCGCGCGCTCCACGACGTTCAGCACTGGGCGGCGGACACCCGGCTCACCGACGGCCGTCGCGTCATCGATCTCGGCTGGGTCCGCGCCCTCCTGGCCCGCACCCACACCAGGCTCGACGCCATGAAGCTCCTCAACTGGCAGATGGTGTCCGCGGTCCAGAACGCAACCCTCACCCCCCAGGACGCCTCCGCCGTCAAGGTCTACGGCTCCGAGGCACGCCGCGACGCCTACGCCTGGCTGATGGAGGTCGTCGGCTCGGCGGGACCGCTGAAGGAAGGGTCGGCGGGCGCCGTACTGCACGGCGAACTCGAACGCGGATACCGGTCCGCGGTCATCTTCACCTTCGGCGGCGGCAACAACGAGATTCAGCGGGAGATCATTTCGTGGATCGGCCTGGGCATGCCGCGCGTTCGGCGGTGAGCGGTCTTGTGACGAGGCTTTTTATTTGGCACAAAAGCGGGATAGTTGGCACTGGCTGCAGCCTGCAGTCATCGCGATGCGAAGCCTATGGGCTTCGACGGCATAGGTCATCTGAACTGCTGCCTTAGCGACGCGGGTTGGGGGCCTCTAGGCTGTACATGTCTGCTTCTTGCGCGACTACGATGTCCGTGTCGACGGACAGTGCCTCGTCTTGGTCACAGGCTCTCGCCAGGTGCGTCGCGTACAGATTCAGGCGCCGCCGTATTCGGTATCGCTGGCCGTGGCCGAGGTCGGCTTCGTGGAACTGGCCGGTCGCGGTGGTGAGGGTTTGGGCGTCGCCGGCGCTGCGTGCTGCGGCCACGATGGGGGATCGCGAGGGTTCAGACTGAGTGACGTCGCTCCACACGATGATCGACATGCCGCGGGGGTCTGTTTGGGTCCGCATGCGCTCAAGCCGGTGGGGGTTGTCGAATAGGCGGTCCCGGTCGGTGTCGGGCATGCGCCAACACTCCGCTCCTTGTCGTCGGTTGGCGTAGTCGATTCGGTCTTCTTGCGCGTCGAGATCGTCCGCGATCTGCTCGACGGTGTGGGTGAAGAGCGGCCAGAGTCGCGTGTCGGTGAGTCTGTGGCCCAGCGCGCGTTGCGCGTTGCTTCCCACTCCTGCAGTGATGCCCAGGGATATTGCGCACTCTGGCCATGTCTGCCCGGATCCGAGTTCCGCGAGCCGGAACGCGGCTCCGCGACGCAGGAGTCGGTCGTCGCGGTATGTGGCATTGGGGAGCTGTGCACGGAGCTTCGCGAAGTGCTTCAGGTACCAGGAGCGCGGCAGGCAGGGCGGGACTTCAGTAATTCTGAAGGTATGGCCGTGTCGCAATGTGCGGTAGATTTTGTTGTTTCTGTGCAGATGTGGAGCACGTGGTGACATGGCCCGGGCGAAGTCCTTCGAAATGCCAGGCTCTCGAGCGATTTTCCGGGCGTATGATTTTGAACGCCTGCATGTCTCGGAAGCGAGGGGTCCAGCCTTTTCGCTAAAGGTCCACATGTCTCGGTCTGCAAGGAGATTGCCAGCCGCGAGGAGTAATGCGCCGGATGATGCCGAATCCGTCGGAGCGATCCGAACTCCGTGGAGATTGGCTGTATTTGGCGCTCCGCGAACTCCTGAAGCGGCGGGGAGGAATGGCATTGTGTGCGCATCGATGATTGCGGCCAGGGTATCGGACGGTACCAGGACCTGTCCGGGCGATCATGGCCAAGGGCGACGTCGTGCTCAGGTGCTGCCCTGCTTTGACTTCTGACCTGCAGTAGATCTCAGTTGCGGAGCATCCGTGGTTCACGGTGGTATTCCGGCATGAGCAGAATTGCTGAGGTCATCGTGCTGGCGCAGGACGCGGACGAGGTCATGGAGCCACTGACGCGGCGCGACGACACGCGCACCTGGAACGGGACGTTCTTCGAGATGCGGCCCGGCGGAAACTGGGGGTTCGGCTGGGGTGCGGAGTTCGTGCGGATGCGCAGTAGATCCGGGTTGTTGAAGTACCTGGAGTCCTTGCCGTGGCCCCGGCCGGAGACGGTGCAGGTCCTGATCCATGACGAGGAGGATGACTGTCTCGGGCTGTGGATGATCCACGACGGCAAGCTGGTGGAGATACCCCTTCCGCGCACGCGGCGGGCCTACTGGTCCGGACCGCACGACGAAGAGTTCCCACCCGACCCCGGGATCCTGAACAGGACGGACAGTCGCCCCATTGACTGGCCGAAGGAGATCGAGGGTGGCGACCAGTCTCGGCCTCCGGCCCGGTGAGGGCGATCAGGCTCGAAGCCAGATGACGACGGCTGCCGCGGTCACGGTGCCGAGGAAGACGTACCCGCGCTTGTCGTAGCGAGTCGCCACGGCCCTCGGGCAGCTTGAGTCCGGCGGTGGCGGCCGGGTAGATGCCGGTCTTCGTGATCGGGTTCTTGAGGCTGTCGGGGTTGGTGCTCATCCAGGTGGCGAACTCGACTGCCTCGTCCTTGTGCTGACAGCCCTTGAGCACGGCCGTGCTGCCGCCGCCGTCGTTGCCGAACTTCTTCTCCCCGGCGGTCCACTGCGGCATCGGGGCGACGGCGAACTTGCCCTTGGCCTTGGGTGCGTTCTGGGCGATCAGCGGGTTCAGCCAGACCGCGCCGATCGCCGTGGCCACCTTGCCGGACTGCAGGCCGCTCCACCACGCGGCGCTGTAGCCCTGGTCCGTGGCCACCAGCTTCTTGTCCACCAACTGCTGCCAGTAGTCGGCGAGTTGCCGGGACTGGTCGTCGTTGACGCCGACGTGCCACGCGTCGCCCTCGGTGCCGAACCACTTGGCGCCCTTCTGCCAGGCCAGGCCGGACAGGGTGATCGCCCGCAGGTTCACGATGTGGGCCTCGGGGTCGGCCTTGTGCAGCTTCTCGGCCGCCTTGGCGTACTCGTCCCAGGTCGTCGGCACCGCGATGCCGTACTTCTTGAAGACGTCCTTGCGGTAGTACATGGCCATCGGGCCCGTGTCGACCGGGATGCCGTAGGTCTTGCCCGCGACGGTGACTTGGTTCCACGTCCACGGAACGAACTTGTCCTTCGCGGCACCGGCCTCCTGGGAGACGTCCTCCAGGGCGCCCTCGAGCAGGAACGTGGGTATGGACTCGAAGCCGATCTGCGCCAGTCAGGGGGCGTTGCCCGCCTTCACCGCCGAGAGCATCTTGTCGTAGCCGCCCTGGCCACCGGACGGCAGCTTCTTGAAGGTGACCTCGATGTTCTTGTGGGTGGCGTTGAACAGCTCGGCCGACTTGTCGTAGCCGGGGGCCCAGCCCCAGAACTCCAGGTGGACGGTGCCGCCGGCGGCCTTGTCGTCGCCGCTCCCTCCGCACGCCGCCGCTGTCAGGACCAGGGCAGCCGCGGACAAACTCCCGAGTACGGCCCGCCTTCTGGAGCGCGCGGCCAACTTAGCAAGCATTTATGTGCACCTTCCCGTTGCGAAGAACTGGCAATTACTCAGATTCTTGGGCAAGTTGAACGTGAGGAGACTGGCGCTGCCCTCGAAGGCCGAGGGATGGGGCTGTAGTCTCCCGAGGCGCTGAGGTCCGGTACTTGTATCCACCGCGAGGCGAAGCTCAGTATTTGTGGGGCGCTCCGTGACGTCAAGACCATAGATCCGATACATTCCACCCGTGGAGATCCGTAGCTCAGAAATATCGGATGGACATTGAACCGGCTGCGAGCCTGCCTTCATCGCCGCGTCGGCCGTGATCCCGCCGTCGGACACCAGGCCGGGACCGGACCGTACCGGCGGCTGGAGCGCCATGGGGAGGCTGAGCGGACCGCAGGGCGACGGCGACCCGGTCGCCGTCGCCCCCAACCGTCCCGATCATGGCGCGGTCGGCGCCTGCGCCGCTTGGCCCCGGCGTCACGCCGAGTGCGGTGCGTCCGGCCGGGAGCGCACCGCGGGCGCGGCCGGGGCCGCGGCGGTGCTCCCGGCCCTCTGCGGCATCGGTCCGACGTCCCCGGTCGGCGCGACGCCCGCCCCTGCCCGCCACCGTCCGCGTCGACGGCGTCGGGACGCTCACGCGTCCCGGCCCGGTCGCAGGAACGGCCTGAGCCGCACGATCAGCAAGCCCTACCGAAAGACAGAAAGGCTGACACCGTCATGCCGGAAGTTCGCGGCTATGAAGCCGAACCGTGTTACAGCATCTCCGCAGAGTTGGGCGCCGGGTACCGGGAGGCGGTCGCCGGACTCGCCCAGGGTCTTGTCCTCGCCGTCGACGGCCCGGTGGCCGTGGACTGGGAGGCGGTTGCCGCCGGGATCTGTGAGGCGCTGGCCGCTCGCGCCATCGCGACCAAACAGACCGACCTGCGCGAGCACTTCGCGCCCTGGCCGGACGTCCTCGCCCTGACCGCGTCCGCGGTACTGGAGGACGACCCGGACTTTGCCCCGCTGTCCCGGGCCGGGCTCGCCGACTTCTTCACCGGGCTGCCGGAGCCCGGGGCCGCCGACGACACCGTAGCGGTCGTCTTCGGACCGGGCGCGGCCCTGGTGCCGCACGACCGGCTCTGGTACGCGGACCTGCCCAAGCGGTACGCCGAGGCCCAGATCACCGGCGGGACCGGCCGCAACCTGGGGCAGCCCGCCGGTACCGGGGCGGGCACGACCCGTCGGCTCTTCTACATCGACTGGCCCGTCCTTGACCGGCACCGCGACACCCTCGTATCCGGCGTCGACCTGTGGCTGGACACCCAGGACGCGCAGGCTCCGTCCTGGCTGGAGGGCGCCGCCCTGCGCGCTGCCCTCGCAGATCTGGCCAGGCGGCCCTTCCGTACCCGCCCCACCTTCAACACCACGTCCTGGGGCGGACATTGGGCCCAGGAGCAGCTCGGCTTCAACCAGGAGGCGGCCAACACCGCGCTGGGCTACGAGCTCATCGCTCCCGAGAGCGGGATTCTGGTGGGTACGCCGGACGGTCCGCGGGTCGAGGTGCCCCTGCAGGCACTGGTCGCCTCGCACCCCGAGGCGATCCTCGGCGACGACGTGCACGCGAGGTTCGGCACCTCGTTCCCGATCCGCTTCGACTACCTCGACACCGTCGGCGGCGGCAACCTCTCCGTCCACTGCCACCCGCAGTCGGACTACATGCGCCGCGTATTCGGATGGCCGTACACCCAGCACGAGACCTACTACATGATGCTCGGCGGGCCCGGTCGGCAGGTGTTCCTGGGGCTGCGCCAGGACGCCGACCTCGCGGCCTTCCGACACGAGGCGGACCGGGCGTTCCACGACGGCGTGCCGTTCGACATCGAACAGTACGTCCAGACCTTCCCGGCCGATCCGCACCAGATCTTCCTCATCCCGGGCGGCACCCCGCACGGCAGCGGCGAGGGCAATGTCGTACTCGAGATCAGCGCGACGCCGTACCTGTACAGCCTTCGCCTCTACGACTGGCTGCGCAAGGACAGCGAAGGCAGGCAGCGGCCGGTCCACGTCGGCCACGCGTTCGAAAACCTGGACCCGGACCGGTCGGGGGAAGCCGTGGCCAGGGACCTGGTCCCCACGCCGCGCACCTTGCGCTCGGGCGACGGCTGGCACGAGGACGTCATCGGCCGCCTCCCGGAGATGTTCTTCGAGGTCCGGCGGATCGCACTGGCGCCGGACACCGTCGCGGACGACGACACGGACCACCGCTTCCACGTCCTCAACGTCGTGGAGGGCGACGGAATCCTCCTGGAGACCAGTGGCGGCCACCGCCATGTGCTGGCGTACGCCGAGACACTGACCGTGCCCGCCGCGGTCGGCGCCTACCGGGTGCGGGCCCTCGGCGGGGGACCGGTGCGCTATGTGAAGGCGCTGGTGCGGTGAGCCCCGCCGACGAAGCCACCGTCTCGGTCCTCGATGTCGGCGGCACCCATGTGACCGCGGCCGGTGTCGACATCCGCACCCGCAGCCTCCGGTCCGGCCTCTCGTTCCGTGAGGCGGTGGACAGCGACGGCAGTGCCGAGGAGATCCTGTCGGCCCTCGTCCGCTGCGCCGACCGGCTGTCCGGCCTCGGCGCGGGCCCATGGGCCGTGGCACTGCCCGGTCCGTTCGACTACGAGCGCGGGATCGGGCGGTTCGAAGGGGTCGGCAAGTTCGAAGCCCTGCGGGGGGTCGATCTGCGGGCCGCCCTGACGGCGTCACTGCCCGGCGCCACCGCGCTCAGCTTCTGCAACGACGCGGACGCGTTCGTGCTCGGCGAGTGGTGGGCCGGGGCGGCGCGCGGGCACCGCACCGTCGCCGGTATCACGCTCGGGACCGGTGTGGGCTCCTGCTTCCTGCGCGACGGCCGGATACTGCGGCACGGCCCCGGGGTCCCTCCCGAAGGCTGGGTCCACACCCTGCGGTACGCGGGCGGACCCCTGGAGGAGACGGTGTCCCGGCGTGCCCTGCGGCGGGCCTACGCACGGGCGACCGGCGCGGCGCCGCCCGACGTCCGGGAGATCGCCCGGCGGGCACGGCACGGGGACCGGGCCGCGGCGGAGGTGTTCACCGAGACGTTCCGTGCCCTGGGAAAGGTGCTCGGGCCACTGCTCGCCGCCTTCGAACCGACGGTTCTGGTGGTCGGGGGCGCCGTCGCGGGGGCCTGGGACCTCCTGGCCGAACCACTGCGCTCAGGGCTCACCGAGGCCGATCCGGTCCGCAACCGACGCGTCGTCATCACCCCGGCGCACCGGCCGGACGAGGCCCCGCTGCTCGGCGCGGCCTACCTGGCCGGGGAGCGCGGGCGGCCGGGCGACCGTACCGCGCCGCTCGGAGACTCCCGCTGACACCGGCCCGGCACGTGCGGGACCCGGAGGAAGCCGGATGAAGGACGAGAAGAAAGGTCTCACCTCGGTGCCCTCCTCACATCATCACCGGCGGCGCATCAGCACGCCGCCGGCCTAGCCCCAATACCGGTGACTTTGAGGGTGTCGGCTCGTTGTGTTGGGTGTGCCAAGGCCGGGACAGGTGAAGTCGGTGGGGGGCGAGCGGTTTTCGGAT
>NZ_JBVJWD010000038.1:72708-76461 GCF_055602785.1 Streptomyces sp. NPDC037301 | reverse complement strand
CCCCGCGGAGCGGGCTATGCCCCGGCAAGCCGGGGCATAGAGTGCGAATTGCGCAAGCGCAATTCAAATTCCCGCGCAAGCGCGGGAATAGAATTCCGTAAACGGAATTCTAAAAGAGTGTCAATTCGCGCAAGCGCGAATTGAGGGGAGTCCCGCAAGCGGGCCTCCTGGGCTGGCTACGGGGTGAGGGTGCATCACATGCGGGCCTGTGTAGCGACTGGGATCCCAGCTGGCACCCCCCACAACGAGGGTGACGGACCGTCGGCCTGACAGAGTGCCGGCCCCCCGCAGTGACGGGCTGCGCTCCACCCGAACCCCTCCCCCACCCTCAAAACCGGCCGCTCACGTTCACCAATACCCCGCCAGCATACCGCATGAACTGTGCGAGCGGGGCGAGATTCAGCCAAGTATCAGCCTACAGGGCGAACATGCCACGCGGGTGATGCATCACGGGTCCTGGCTGTGTAGCATCTGGGTACAGACAGCAGAACCCCCGGCCCCTCGCGCCGCGTCGGATTTTCTTTTCTGATTGCGCGCCGATTCCGCGAAAAGGAGAACACGGGAAATGGCCGTGAAACTGCGTGACCACCAGATCGAGGCCGTTGCCGCCATTGTGCGCGGTCTCGATATCCCGCCGGGCGGCATTCCTGTCAATGGCCTGCGTGGGCAGGTGCACGCCGCGTGCGGAACAGGGAAAACCATCATCGCTGCGGCCTCGGCAAAGCGGATTGTGCCTAAGGGCCGCATTCTCGTTCTGGTGCCGACGCTGGATCTCCTGACCCAGACCGTCCAGGCGTGGCGCGGGGCCGGGCACACGGGGCCGGCGGTCGCGGTGTGCAGCCTCAGCGACGACCCGGAGCTGTGGAACCTCAAGGTGCGATCCACCACCAACCCGGTGCAGCTGGCGCTGTGGCACGGGGAGGGGCCCGTCACCATCTTCGGGACGTACGCGTCGCTGGGGGTGCTGGCGGAGGCGTTCGAGGGCGTCTACGGGCAGCAGCTCGCCCCGCTGGACCTCGCCGTGGTGGATGAGGCGCACCGGACGTCCGGCTCGATGGGTAAGGCGTGGGCCGACATCCACAACCAGCACGTCATCCCGGCGCACCGCCGGCTGTACCTGACGGCCACGCCGCGGATCTGGCAGGAGCGGCCGAACTGGGAGGTCGCGGAGGGGGTGCGCGAGGCGCTGCCGAAGGAGATGGCGGCCTCCATGGACGACGAGGCCGTGTTCGGGCCGGTGCTCTACAAGCTCTCGTTGGCGTCGGCCGTCTCGCGGGGCCTGCTGGCGCGATACCAGATCATCGTCCTGGAGCTCCAGGACCCGGTCGTCACTCCGGAGCGCCTCATGGGCGAGGAGCGGCGCGGTGAGGAGGTGCGCGGGCAGCGGCTCGGGGCGCTCCAGGCGGCGCTCCTGCACACCATGGAGCAGCACCAGCTCCAGACGTGCATCACCTTCCACCACCGGACGATAGAGGCCGCGGCGTACGCGGAGGGCCTGGAGCGGGTGGCCAAGCGGCTGCACGCGGACCAGCCGGAGAAGTACCCGTCGACGGTGTGGGCGGACTGGCTGTGCGGGGAGCACGTGCCCGAGCGCCGGCGCGACGTGCTGGGGCAGTTCGGCTCCACTGCCCGGCGCGCGGTGCTCTCGAACTGCCGTGTCCTGGGTGAGGGCGTCGACATCCGCGCGGTGGACTCCGTGGCCCTCCTGGACCCCAAGGGCGCCCCGCACGACATCGTCCAGGCCATCGGCCGGGCGCTCCGTCAGAAGCCGGGGCAAGGGAAACTCGCCTCTCTGATCGTTCCGGTATTTCTCCAGCCCGATGAACAGCCGGAGGATATGTTCACCTCGGGATCGTACCGGCCTTTGGTGAAGGTATTGGAAGGTCTGCGCGCGCACGACGAAGAGGCCGTGGAATTGCTTGCGATTCCACAGGAGCCTCAGAAGGACGTGGCGCAGCCGTCCGAGTACATCGGCGCAAAGCCCGAGGACGGAGAGGAAGAAACCCGCCTCCTGCTCCGTTTTTCGGCTCCGCGTGACCCGGTGATGGTCGCGGACTGGATTTCCTTCAACGTGATCGACACGGAGAAGCAGGACTGGGCTCGCGGCTGGGCGTCGCTCAAGAAGTTCACCGAGCGTGAGCTTCACGCCCGCGTTCCGTACGGGCACAAGGAGGGCGCCTACCCGCTCGGGCAGTGGGTCGCGGAGCAGCGACGGGCGTACGGGGCCGGGCAGATGACCGGCCAGCGCGCCGGACGGCTGGAGAAGCTGGGCATGGTCTGGTCGCCGGCCGATGAGCGGTTCCAGGAGAACTTGGAGGCCGCGAAGGCGTACTACGACCAGCACTGGACGCTCTGCGCGCCCCGGCCCGCGACGGCGCTGGACCGGCCGGTGGGGCAGTGGTTGTCCAACCTGCGGCGGCCCGGTGCGCTGGACGGGCACCCGGAGTGGGAGACGGCGTTGAAGGCGGTGGACGAGGACTGGAACCCGTCATGGTCACCGGAGTGGCAGCGGCACTTCGCCGTGGTGCGGGAGATGCTCGCGGAGGAGAGCATCCTCGCGTACATCGAGCCGGGCGTCACCGTCCACGGGATGGACATCGGGAAGTGGCTGGCCAGGCAGCGCAAGCCGGAGGTCTGGGCAGCCCTGACCGGCGGGCAGCGCGAGCGCCTGGAGGTCATCGGCGTCGTGCCGATGGCGGCAGAGCTGGAAGCGCTGGCGAAGCCGTCCGCGACGCCCGTGGGAGCCTTCGAGCGGGGCGTGGCAGCCCTGGCGCAGTACAAGGCGCGTACGAGCTCTGTGACCGTCCCCAGGGGCCACGAGGAGCGGATCGTGATCGACGGACAGGAACACCTCGTGAAACTGGGGGTGTTCCTGAGTAACAGCAAGAGCCGCCGGGCCAAGCTCACCGCGGACAAGCTCCAGCAGCTCGCCGCGCTCGGGCTGGAATGGGCAGCAGCGGCAGAGGAAGGAGCAGTGTGATGGCCGCACGCGAAGAAGAGCAGCGCGTGCAGGCAGCCGTACAACGGCACGTCCGCACCAATGCCTTCGCGGAGGCGGACAAGGTCATCTCGTTCGTGCTGTCCGACCCGCAGGTGCAGCAGGCGAGGGCACAGATCGAGGCGGCGGAGACGGAGCTCGGCATGGAGTTGTGCGCCCGCCTTCAGCCGTTCAAGGACTGCTACGAGCAGGCCGTGCGCGATGGCGACGCGGACCGGCTCACCGGGATCGGCAAGCACGGCCACTGGGGCCGGATCTGTGTCCTGGATGACGGCCACGAGACATCGATGGAGGAACCGCACTGGGGCCACAACAGCGAGGGGCAACCGATCGCATGGGTGAGCAGCGCACCCGACGACCGGTGAGTCCACCAGGCCGTGCCGCCGCACTCGGACTGGAGTCGGCGGCGGCACAAGGCTGATGAGCAGGGCCCGGGGCGCGCTGTGCGGCCCGGGGTGCTTCGAGACGCACGCCTGGTCAGGGGCTGCCGATGGGGGACCAGGCTCTTGGTGTGCTGGAGTATTCGTAGACGCTGGAGAGGTCTGCGCTGACGCTGTAGAGGCGGTCCTTTGTCGCAGCGAAGGAACTGGGGGGATCGCCGATAGCGGTCCAGGTCTTCTTGGACCGGTCGTACTCCTGAAGCTTCCCGCCGGTGGTATCGGTGGCGTAGAGCGTCGTGGGGCTGGTGAAGATCCGTTCGGTCGTGCCGCGCACCTTGTACCAGACGCCTGGTGTGCCGCTGTATTCGAAGGTGC
>NZ_JBVJWD010000038.1:0-72616 GCF_055602785.1 Streptomyces sp. NPDC037301 | reverse complement strand
CCGTAGAGGTGGCTGGCGGTCGCCGCGAAGTAGCTGCCCGGGCTCCCGATGACCGTCCAGGTCTTCTTCGAGCGGTCGTACTCCTCGATGTTGCCGGTGACATCGTCGGTGGCGTAGAGCGTCGTGGGGCTGGTGAAGATCCGTTCGGTCGTGCCGCGCACCTTGTACCAGACGCCTGGTGTGCCGCTGTATTCGAAGGTGCCCTGATGGTCGGTGCCGACGCCGTAGAGGTGGCTGGCGGTCGCCGCGAAGTAGCTGCCCGGGCTCCCGATGACCGTCCAGGTCTTCTTCGAGCGGTCGTACTCCTCGATGTTGCCGGTGACGCCGTCAGTGGCGTAGAGCGTCGTGGGGCTGGTGAAGATCCGTTCGGTCCGTTTGCGGATGACGGTCCAGGCGCCGACCTTGCCGGTGTACTCCTCGACTTGTGAGTCGGCGGTGATGCGGTAGAGGCGGCTGGAGGTTGCGACCACGATGCCGGCCCCGCCGCCCCGGGACCGGGATTTCTCCGGCGCCGACGACGCCGGGGCGGATGACGGTAGGGCTGTGGGCCGGGATTCCTCCGGGGCCATCGGACCGGTGGGCAACGAGCTCGGCTCTACGGGCGCCGTGCTCTGCTGGCCTTGCGCGGGGTCGTCCAGAGGGGACGCGGTGTCGGGCTGGTCGTTCGAGCGTTGGATCTGGTTGGCGATGACGAGGACGGCGACCAGGGCCGCGAGTGCCGCCCACTGCGCCGGGGTTCTCCAGCGCCTCAGCCGGACCGCGCGCGGGACAAGGTCGGTAGATTGGTCCCCTTTCGCCGCGTCACTGCGAAGACTTGGATCCGACGAGGCCCCCAGTGGCTCCTCCGGGGCGGTCTGCGCGGCCTCGCTCGGGCGCTTCGGTGTGGCGTCGTCCAAGGCCAGCGGGTTGTCCGCGGACAACCCGGCCGTGTCGTCACGGACGATCGACGCCAGAGCCGGAGCCTGGTCAGGGCCGGGCGGGGGGCCCGGCGCGGGTGCGGTGTGCGGTGCAGAGGATGCTGCCATGGCAGCGGCGTGGAGGCGGCGTGCCTCCTGGAGCTTGGCGCCTCTGGTGCGGGCGTCGCGGGGGAAGCGGTCCTCGATGATCTGGTTGAGACGGGGCAGCGGAATGATCTTCAATCCGGAGCGGTACTCGCTCCACACGCTCCTGCTCAGCCGGTAACGCTCCTCCAGCCCGCTCACCGTGTACTGCGCGGTCAGCTCCCGCAGGAACTGCGCGAGAGCGTTCGCCTCCGCGGTGCGGCCCTTTAAGGGCCCCGCAGGGCGCCCTGGTCTGCTCATCACTCCCCCTTCGGCCATCCGGTGTGTTCGCGGAAATTCGCCCAGGTTCGCGGTTATCCGGTGTTCCCGCCCCGCTGACCTGGACTGACCCCGCTATGCCCCGACGAATAATCAGATCAGGTTCCAGCGTGGTGTTCCACCGCTTCCGCCAACTGGCACAGCGGAATCGCCACAGCGAAGGGACCACCGTGTACCGAGCGTTCATCCGCCGGCCCAAGCGCCTCGCAGCAGCGACGGGGCTGGCCATAGCTGTTGCCCTGGCCGTCGTGCCCGCCCAGGCCGACAGCAAGCCCAACGAGCAACGCCCCACCTCGACCGGAACACTCGGCCAGGACGCCGCCCCCGGCGGCCCGGTCACCCGTGACCAGGTCATCGCCCGTGCCAGGCACTGGGTCGAGCAGGCCGTCCCCTACAGCCAGTCGCACGGGTGGAAGGACGACGCGACCGGCGGGCACTACCGGCAGGACTGCTCCGGGCTCGTCTCCATGGCCTGGCAGCTCAAGGACAGCCTCACCACCCACTCACTGCCCGACGTCGCGGACAAGCTCCCCGGCTTCTCCCAACTGGAGGCCGGCGACGCCCTCGACTATCCGGCGGCCCATGCCCTGCTGTTCGGCGGCTGGACCGACCGGGCCAAGGGCGACTTCGTCTACTACAGCGAGAGCCGCAGCGGCCGGCCCGCCCGCAAGGAGAGCGCCAACATCCACGACAGCAGCATCGCCGGCTACCCCCGCACGGTATACATCTCGCTTCGATACAAGAAGCTCGTCACCCCGCCAGCTCCCGCCGAACCGGTTCCCCCCGCCACGCCGGCCCCCACCACACCGGCTCTGCCCGCTACGCCAGCTCCTGCCCCGACGCCCAGCAAGCGTGCCGCTCCGTCGTCCCCTGCTGTCCCCGCCGCACCGACTCCGGTACCCCTCACCAAGTTCTCGGCCGACGGAACCGGAACGAGCTTCGCCGCCACCGCCAGCCGCCTGTACGCCATCTCCCCCGATCGTTCCGCCGTCTACGAGTACACCGGCAAGGGCGACAGGTGGGTGAGGGTCCGCGGCCGCACCGGCCGCATCTACACCAGCGGCAGCACCCTCTACGCCACCAGTGCCCGCGGCGACATCCATCAGTACGACCGCGCCCGTAAGAAGTGGACCCTCATCGGCGGCCCCGGCGCCGACTTCGCCGCGACCCGCGACCGGCTCTACGGCGCCAGCCCCGACCACAGCGGGGTCTACGAGTACTCGGGCAAGGCCGGCAGGTGGCACAGGATCGGCGGTCCCGCCAGCCACCTCTACACGAGTGGTAGCACTCTGTACGCCACCAGTGCCCGCGGCGACATCCATCAGTACGACCGCGCCCGTAAGAAGTGGACCCGCATCGGCGGCCCCGGCGCCGACTTCGCCGCCACGAACGGGCGCCTGTACGGGATCAGCCCCGACCGCTCCGCCGTCTACGAGTACACCGGCAAGGGCGACAGGTGGGTGAGGGTCCGCGGCCGCACCGGCCGCATCTACACCAGCGGCAGCACCCTCTACGCCACCAATCCCCGCAGCGGCGACATCCATCAGTACGACCGCGCCCGCAAGAAGTGGACCCGCATCGGCGGCCCCGGCGCCGACTTCGCCGCGACCCGCGACCGGCTCTACGGCGCCAGCCCCGACCACAGCGGGGTCTACGCCTACACCGGCACACCCAGCGCCTGGGTCCGCATCGGCGGCCCGCTCGCTCCCTGACCTGCCGCCTCTCAGCCCTTACGCGCAACGTCCCGGAAAGGAACACAGATGAACCCCATCAAGCCCATGCCCGACCCACAGGCACCCCGGCGGGCTGCCACCCTGTGGCGCAGATTCCACGGCGCGTTCCGCATGCTGTGCCTGCTGGCCGTCGGAGTCCCGGCCCTGGGCATCGCCGCGAGCGCCGCCCCCTCGAACCAGCCGGGCGGGATCTACGACTCGGTGGCAACGGTCGAGCTGGAACAGATCGTCGCAACGAGTAAGGGCGTCTACGGCCTGTCCGCCGACCACCGGGGCGTCTACGAATGGTCCGCCCGCCAGGACGGCTGGAACAGAATCTTCGGAGGCACCACGAAGCTCTACGCAGGTGGCGACACCGTCTACGCGACCGATCCGGCCACCGGCAGCATCCACAAGTACAACGGCGACCGATGGAACCGCATCGGCGGCCCCGGCCTCACCTTCGCCGCCGCCGACGAGAAGCTGTACGGCATCAGCCCCGACGGCAGCGGAGTCTGGGAGTACACCGGGAAGGGAGACACCTGGAACAAGATCGGCGGCCCGGCCAAGGACCTCTACACCGGCCCCGCCGCCAAGAAGTTTCCATTCGACTACCGTGCCCGCAACGCCCTGTACGCCATCAACCGGGACACCAGCGACCTCTACGAGTACAGCGGCAAGCCCGAGAAGTGGACCAAGGCCGGCGGCCCCGGCGCCACGTTCGCAGTGACCGACGAGAACCTCTACGGGCTGAGCCCCGACGGCGCTGTCCTCGAACGCAACCCGAAGAACGGCGAGTGGAAGGCCGTTGGCGCACGCGCCGAGCACATCTTCAGCAGCAACACCCTCTACGCCATCAACCGGGACACCCACGACCTCTACAAGTACGACGGCAAGCCCCACCAGTGGAACCGCATCAGCGGACCCGCCGCTGCCTTCGCCACAGGCGGCCACGACCTCTACCGGCTCGCCCCCGACCGGCGCTCCGTCCAGAAGTACAACGGCAACGGGGACAACGACCAGTGGCTCGACCTGCGGGGGCCGGCCGCCCCGGCAACCCGCGAGGAGAAGATCGCCCGTCTGAACAGCCTCATCCAGTTCGGCCCTGAAGCCAGGGACGCGTGGTACGAGGCACTCGGTGCGCACCGCATGGGCAAGCCCGACCCTTACGAGTTCAGGTGGACGACCAACATATGCAACACCCCGGCCCCGAACGCCCTCGGCAGCTACGACTTCACCCTGGCCTGCACTCGGCACGACTTCGGGTACCGCAATTACAGGGACCTGTTCGGCGAGGACGCATTCCGCAACAGCCCGACCGGAAAGCAGCGCATCGACCAGATCTTTCGCCAGGACCTCAACATGGTCTGCGACGACCCGGGCTGGCCCCTCCGCCACACCCTCGCCGACCGCGCAGCATGCAAGACAGCCGCTAACACCTACTTCACGGGTGTCGTCATCGGTGGCTGAACCGCACCACCACTGAGCAGCCATGACGTGGGGGAGCCACCCGAGAAAGGGTGACTCCCCCACCTGCGGTCGACGGACACAGCGCCCACGGCGCCGACAGCCGCCGCGGGGTCCGAGGCGAATGCAGAGCAATGATGAAAACGATGAGATGACGCTCTCAGTTGAGAACTTGGACTTCCCGGATCTCCACGCTGGTCGCTGCGTCACGGGTGATGGTGATCGTGCCGATCTGGCCGGCTCCGGCCCATTCCACGTCCCACGTGGTGTGGCGGTCACCTTGTACCGGCCGCCGCCCACGGTCGAGCTGGGCGCGGTGTAGCGGTGCCCGCAGTCCGGCGACACCGCCGTCCGATGCGGCAGCCACCCGGACCGGTCCGGCCCGGTCGACATCGTGCTCCTGGCCGCCGCCGTACGTCAACCCGAAGACGTACAGCGGCGGACGGTGACGTACGCGGCCACCGCGGCCGGGCCGGACGCCCCCGGCCGCTGACCCGATTACTGACCCAGGGCCACCGATCCCCGGCTCTGCGCGGCAATCGTGGACCGCCTGACCTTCAACGGCGCAATCATCCAGACCGGCACCGAGTCCTACTGCCTCGCCCACACCAAGGCCCAGACCGAGCGCGCCAACGCGGCTGGCTGACCGGTCGGCGCACGGGAACCGTTCGGCGGTCTTGCCGACCAACGCCGACGTCCGTCAGGTCAGAACTGCCCCTCTGCCCGCTCGGTCATCTCCCGCGCGACATCCAGGGCGTAGGCCTTGGGGAACTGCCCGCTGGAAGTGACATCGATCACTACACGGCCCACCCGGACTATCACCCGGGCGTCCTTGGGAAGGTTCACTCCGTACGAGGCGTCGCCGAGCCCTGCCCCGTCGTCAGTCAGTGTTCCCCCTGCGCATCCGACGTCGATATCCCTGCTCTGTTCAAGGGAAGCCTGCGCGTGGGCGACGTCTGTGTATTCCGTGAGACCGAAGCTGATTCCGTTGCCGGTCGCAGGACTGTGACGATCGATCGACTTGATCGCCTTGCTCCCCGAATCGGCCGAATCGGTGGGGTCGTGTAAGCACTTCAGCCAATTGCCAGGATGCGGTGGAAAGCCGTCCCAGCCCTCGTCCGAGTATGCGTACGGGGCTTCTTTTTCTGTCTGGTCGAGGATCTTCTCGAACTTGTCCATCGTCGATGCGCTGCCACCCCCGCACCCCGAGGCCCCAGCCCCAAGTAGGACTCCCAACAAAGCCAATGCTGTTGCAGCACGGCGCATAGCTCGGCCCCCTCGATCTGTGATGTGTCCGGCCTAAGGCTGACAGGCGAGACGCGCTGGTGCCACGGTGTCAGCGCAGCTCCCGAACGATCAGCGAGAGCGACCGGAGTGCAAACAGGCACTCATCGCGCCCCAGCGAGCGGCCCCGCAGCACCACCCACCGCCGCGAGTGACATCAAAACTCAAAACTCACCGACATTGATCACGACCGCCATCCCAGAACGACTCCCGAAGTCACCGACAAACGACTCCGCCAAGAGCTGACACAGCCAGCCAGATCGGTGTACGGGGTCAGGCGATATCGCCACGGCGCTGCCGTGACGGCGTTGTCACGTTGGTGCGGTGTTGATCGATTGAGGGCGCGTCAGGGTGTGTAGGGGTCGGGTGGGGGCCTGGCTTACGCTGCGATGGGCTGGTCGGTGGCGCCGGTGATCTCGTCCCAGATGGCGAAGCGGGTGGTCATCTCGGTGCGGTACTCGGTGGCGGTCATCAGGTGGCGGCGTGGTCGGAAGTGCGGTGAGATGCCGCTGAACGCGGACAAGAACTGCTGGGCCCCGCCGGTACTGCGGAAGCCCTTCATCGCGCGTTCGCGCTGCCTCGTCGGCTGATGGCTGTTCTCGGCCCGGTTGTTCAGACCCTTGTGGGCGCGGTGTTCTACGGAGGGCATGACCTCGCGGTGGGCCGCGCCGTAGGAGCGCAGCTTGTCGGTGACGACCACCCTCGGCACCGAGCAGGTCTTCTTGAGCAGTTTGCGGATGAACCGCCTGGCCGCAGCGGTGTCCCGCCGGTTCTGGACCAAAATGTCGAGCACGTTGCCATCGGCGTCGACGGCCCGCCACAGGTACTTCAGCTCACCGTTGATCCTGAGGAAGACCTCGTCCAGGTGCCACTTGTCGCCCGGCTGCACACGCCGGCGGCGCAGGCCGTTGGCGTAGGCCTGCCCGAACTTCGTACACCAGCGGCGGACCGTCTCGTGGGAGACGAGCACGCCGCGCTCGAGCATCAGCTCCTCGACCTCGCGGAACGACAGCGGGAAGCGGAAGTACAGCCACACGCAGTGCGCGATGATCTCCACCGGGTACCGGTGCCCCTTGTACGACGGCGGCGCGCTGTCCACGGACGACCCCTCCCAGCACGACCAACCAGAAGATCATCCCAGGCCGGTCAGTCAACGTGACAGTGCCCGGTGATCTAGTCGCATGAGATCTACACAATCGAGTGGACGCGATGCGAGTGGGCTCTAGCGTGCCCGCCAGGCGGCAAAGCTGCGCGGGTGGCATGTAGCCCGTCACCGCCGCGGTGGTCGGGGACCTGTCCAAGAGTGCTGTCGAGGTCGGACAGACGCTCTCCGGGACGAGCGTCGAGCAGGTCGGCCTGGGCGGCGCGGATGCTGTGCGCGGAAGCCAGGGGGCCAGCGCCAAGGGCGCGGCGGACGGTCACGCTGGTCATCTACGGGCAGCGCATCACCGATCGCCCCCGCCGGATTCCGTGCAACGGGCCGCTTCTACGGCGGTGTGCACCGCCTGCCCTCACGACGCCGGTCACCTTCCGCTCCGGGGCGGCGGAGCCAAGCAGCACCGGACTGCCCACCGGGCCTCGGCCCTGGGAAGGGAGGCCAGGGCCGAGGCGGCTGAGGATCCGATCAGATCGTGTCCGCGACCTTGATGTAGCCCTGCTGGATGACCCACTTCTGGTTGGTGTGGTCGACGCACCTCCAGATGCGTACGCGGTCACCGTTGTTGCGAGTGTCGCCAGCGTCCAGGCACATCTCCTGGCTCTTGCCCACCGTGTCGGCGAGCACGATCTGCGCGTTGCGGACGATCCACTTCTGGTTGGTGTGGTTGACGCACTGCCAGATGCGTACGCGGTCGCCGTTGTTGCGGGTGTCGCCGGCGTCCAGGCACATCTCCTTGGCGTCGCCGATCGTGTCTTCGACCTTGATCTGCCCATTGGTGATCACGAACCGCTGGTTCTTGTGGTTGGCACACTTCCAGAGGCGTACCTGATCACCGTTGTTGCGGGTGTTGCCAGCGTCCAGGCACACCTCATGGGCAGCCCGGGACGCGGGAGCCGCCGCGGAGGACGGCACCCCCGCGCCGAGGGCGAGCATGAGCGCCCCGCCAGTGACGGAGCCAATCCAGCGAGGAGAAAGGAGCGAAGCCATGAGCACAATCCCAATCGTTGATGGGGAAGCGAGAGCACCGTCACGAGACCAGCAGTCGGTGCCCACGCATCCTGAATGCCGCTGTCCGGTCGCTGGTAGTGGGTATCTCCAGGAACCCCTCGTTAGAGCGAAGATGATCACCCACCCGTGGGAGCCACAGGCAGCTCACGGTGACGCCTCCAGCGGAGCGAGACCCGTCGCCGAGACGAAACTCGCCGTGTTCGGCCTCGATACCCACATCCGGTTCCCGTACGGCGGATACGGCGAAGACCACGACGACCGTCGTTGCGGGCGTCGTCTGGGCATGGAGCTCTTCCTGGTGGTCTTCTGCGTGAAGGGCCGGTGCTGTGGGCGGTGGTTGGGTACCGTCCTGTCCGTCTGCCGGAAGCACGTCAGCCGAGGCGACGCGAACCGAAAGGCCCTCTCCCGGCAGATGGCTCCCCCGCTGGTCGCCACCGAACTGCTGCCCGCAGTCGTGAACATCCGGCGCGGGCGGTCTCGTTCCACCCAGCCGCTCGCACAGGTGCGCAGCAGCGCGCATCCGTGGAGCCCCTGAAGCGGGGCTCTGCGCCCTGCCGCGCCGGGTGGAATTGTGCAGGTGGTCTGTCCGTGTCTGTCAGCGTTCCACTGTGGTGGAACGCTGTGAGCTGCAGTTTTCCAGCGTGGGTCACTGTTCGGGGCATAGCAGGCTGCGGCCTGACCTGACGCGGGAGCACGTCGTTCCCCGGGGTGGAACGGCTCGGGCGGAGTGGTGGAGCGCGCTGCATTCCACCCGCGCGCACGGCACCGGCCAGTTCCTCGCGGCCGTGACGCCGGAGCTGCTCCGGCGTTGAACGGCGCGACTCCACGAGCCGGGCCCCGGGGATGTCATGGCTGATCCCCCGGGGCCCGTGGTGTGTCCGGCTCGGCTTCCCGGCCGCCGTGGCGGCGAGCCAGTCGGCGGCTTCGGCGTCGGTCATGAGCAGGACCTGTGTGGGGTGGGCGGTGAGGCCCTGCACGGTGTGGAAGCGGCCCGGGTGGGTGCTGCTCTTCGGGACGGTGGCGACCTGCGGGGCCGTCTGGCTCCAGGTGCGGGTGGTGACCCGTCCCAGGAGAACGGTGGAGAACTGCTCACGTCCCAGCGCGGCGCTGTAGTTCTGGTCGCCGACCAGGACGTGGATGCGGACCTCGCGCCCCGCGAAGAGGATCTCCTCGTACGCGTCGACGGCCGGGGACGTCTTCGGGTCGCCCTTCTCCCGGACCGTGTCCCAGTAGCGGGCCAGCTGCCGCAGGGTGTGGCCGGCGGCCTCGAACACCACCGCCAGGCGCGGCAGGTCGTCGGTCTCGCCGTGCTGGTCGACGTGGTCGATACGACGCGTCAGTTCGGCCCGGAGGCCGACCAGTGCGTCGTGGATGTCGGCGACGTCGGTGCGGTACGTCACCGTCGGCACGGCGCGCGCCCACCGGTGGGAGATGCGCTTGGTGTCGAGGACCAGGGCGTGCCCGCCGTGGTGCAGGAGCTGGGCGGTCAGGGTGCGCAGGGTGGTCGTGGTGCCGCCGCCGCTGCCGGAGCAGACCAGGACGTGCGGCGATTCGACGTCCAGGTCGACGCAGACCGGCTGGCCGTCAGGGCCGATGCCGATCAGGATCTGGGAGGCGGGCAGCGCTGCGAGCTGTTCGCGGATGCCGGGGTCATCGGACACGGCAAAACCCCCAAAGCGGTCTATAAATATGAAATCACTCCATGATCGACATCACTCTAAATGCGCCGCAAGGAGAAAATTCGTATAGGTACACCCGTGTTGGCTTAAAATATCCGTCCATGCGTTCCCCTATGGCCAGGAATAGCGTGAAACACACCCATCGGTGGAGTCGGGAGAACGACTCGTTCGCGCGTCACCCACATGAGGGTTCTCCTTCATGCATGGCAGAACCCTCGGGAATACACGAGTTGCGGCAGTCCCGTCGCCCCGGCGACCCGCTCAGTCACCCGAGGCCCGATGGACGGCCAGGAGAACTACCCACCTCAACAGGTTCAGGAACGAGCCCTCGTCGAAGTTCGTCCCTGATCTGTCAGACAGGCCCTAGGGCCTGTCCGGCGGATCATGGCCGGGGTCGCGGCGGCTGAAGGGCCGCGGTCATCGCTGTCCCCGAGACCCGCATCGGGCCTCTCCAGCCCTGAGACACACTTGCCGTCAGGGACCTTCAGCAGGTCGCGCTGGCACCTGGCCTGCAACCACTCCCTGTCGAGGGAGTCGCCATGGTCGACGCTGGAGTCATCCACCAACTCCAGGGGCGCAATCCGGACCATCAACCCTTCTACGCCTACCTCCACAACCTCCTACTGGACCACGCCGCCGAGATCCTCGGACAGAGACATGACGCTCCGTCACCGAAGCCTGCCAACTAACCTGCGCCACTCTTGCCGACTACAAGGCGTCACAGTCCTCTGACCAGCTCCATCCCACCGCAGATCTTGCCAACCAGGCTGCGTCGTCACATGTGGACAACTTTCCGGCCCGAAAATCCGCAGGCGCCCCGCCTGTGCGGCGCGGTCGGTACAACGGTGGGGGAAATCAATCGGGGAGGGGCTGCATGACCGAGCACGACGACGCGACCGAGTACGAAGGTACGCTGGAGCGCGCGAAGCGGTACGAGGCGATGGCCGCCCGGTACGGGAAGAAGGCGATGGCGGGCGAGGCGGGTGCGACGCAGCTGGCGCAGACGTTCGCGTCGCTGGCGGTCGCGGCCCGGATGGAACGCATGGACTGGCGCATGCGAGTGCTCGGTGACCAGTTCGAAGGCATGAAGAAGTCGATGGACCTTCTCCGCCGCAAGCTGCCCGAGCGGTGACATCCATCAGCCGGCAGCTGCGGTGCTTACCGTGGGGCTGTGACCACTGCCTCCGATGACGCGGCCAAGCCGGTGCCGGTGCGTGTCGTGCTGCCTGCCGACCCGGTGCTCGGGCACCCGGAGCAGGAGGTCGTGGCGCGGCTGTGGAGGCGGCGGCAGACCGAGACGGGGTGGGTGTACCTCGTGGGGCTGCCGTCGTTCCGGGACCTCGAGGACGGCGGGGTGGAGGCGGCGGAGTACCGGGTGTGGGTCCGGGCTCCCGACCATGTGCGGCCGGTCGACGGCGTCGACTACGACCAGGTCGCCACCGAGCACCTTCCGCCGGCGCCGAAGTCGGTGGTTCGCGAGGTCCTCGGGGAGCGCCGGCCTTCGGGCTGGGTGCTGGCGAAGGTACGCGAGGGGCGGGGCCCGGCCCGGGGTGTGCTGCACGCGCCGGACTGCGAAGAGGCACCGCAGGGCGCGCCGCTGCTCGATGTGGAGCGCGCGCTGAACGTCGCGGAGAACCCCGGGACGCGGCTGTGCACGTTGTGCGGGTGCGCTCAGGAGCTGACGCCGATGATGAGCGGCTTCGACCACATCACCGACTCCTGACCTGCCGTGGTCAGGAAGCACCCTCGATGGTGACCGGGACTTTCAGCGGCACGATTCACTCGCTGTCCTTCGACCTGTTGGTCAGGGTGATCCGGTGAGGATGAGGGCTCCGTCGTCGGCGGCCCGGCGTATGTCCGTCATCTGAAGTGATGGCGAGGCGTAGAGGAGTGCGCCATCCCGGTACAGCCAGTACTGGAACTGCGTCACCTTCTCAAGGTCCCGGCGCTGCTGTGGGTCGGCATCGGGCAGCACCAATTCGACGAAACCCCGCCCGTCCTTCAGCACTCCTTGGACGACGATCGCGCCCACTGCGGTGAACGACGTTCCCGCCGCGATCAGGTCAACACGGTCGCCATGGATCGAGCGAGTACCAGGAAAACTCATGCGGAACCCTTCAGGGGAATCGACGCGATCGGCTCCCACTTGATCGTCGCGCCGTCGTGCCACTGCTCCACGAGGTGGATGTGGTCCGCGCGCACCGTATGCGACAGCGGCGCCTCGATACTCGCCAACGCTGCCCGAAGGTCGACGGGGTTGATCGTCTCGGAGCCCTCGCCGGTATAGGCGATGGACATGTGGGGGTAGCGGCTGGCCGCCGGCCGGAAGGCGGTGCGCTGCTCCTGCGTGAGCTGGGTGATGCTGTCCCCCAGGCGTGTAAACGGCGTTCCGGGCCAGCCGCTGATCTCGATGGCGACGGGGGCAATGGCCGGTCTGTCGAAAGTGAGCGTGAACGGCTCCACCTGCTGGACGTGTGCGCGCACGTCCCTCACGAGCGCGTCGACGTCGACATCGTCGGCGCAGAGGCCGACCGCATGCAGGAGAGTGCAATGGAGCCACTCACCCGGCACCCGGCTCAGCCCCGGCCGTGAGAACACAGCCTCGGGGTAGGACGCGAGCAGCGCGTCTGCCTCGCTCGCCGCCGGGAGGATGTGCCAGTGCAGGTCACGCCGCCCCATCGGCCATGCCTTCGCCACTCGCTCGAAAAAGTTCTCCACCCGCATCCTCTCCCCCGGATCTTTCGCCAGAGCCTGCCACCTTCCACGCACCCCATGTACTGGATTCGCCAAGGAACATGAGGTTCAAGGATGGGCACTCAGGGCGTATCGCCGGAGTAGTAGAAGCGGCAGCTGACGCCGGGGCCGGGTGTGCGAGGTTCACCGGGGCGCGGGTCGTACAGCGCCCGGCCGCCGGGCCACCGCCCCAGCTCGGTCGCTGGCCCGCGCGCCGCTACCGGCGGCGGCCGAACAGGCCGCGGTTCTTCTTCGCCTCCGCTTCGGCCGCCTCCCTGGCGGCGGCTTCCTCCGCCTGGAGCCGCGCGACTTTCTCCGCCTGCGCCTGTTCATGGTGTTCGCGCAGGCACGGTCCGCACAGCTCGCGGTGCTGCTGCGCCGGGTACTGCCGGACCGTGTCCCAGCGGTCGTCGGTGAACTTCGCTCCGCAGCGCCTGCACACGGGCCGCTGCGCCTCGCGGGCCGCGGCTTCGCGCTCCTTCTGGCGCTTGCGGGCCTGCTCCCGCTGCACCACGTGCAGCCGGTCACCGTCGGGGTTGTCCAGGGCCTCCGTCAGCGTCTGCCACTCATCGCGCCCGAGCCTTCGCCACACCTTCCCCGCCGCCCCGGCCGGGTCGGCGGTGATCCGCTCCAGCTCGGTGACGACCACGGGCACCGCCTGGTGGTAGTCGACGGCCGTGATGCCACCGCCCGCGTACTTGGTGCCGGCGAAGTAGGAACGGGCGGCCTGCTCCAGTCGCCGCATCCTGCTGGCCCGCTGTGCCTTCGTCTTGCCCGTGAACACGAACGCCACCGGCATGTAGCCCTCGTGGCCGGTGGCCGGGTAGATCCGCGACCACAGCCGGAAGTCGTGCACCGCCGCACCGTCGTGACGGGCCGCCTGCGCCTTGACCTTGTCGGCCTTCGGCGCCAGGAGCTCGAACCACTCGCTGTAGCGGCGCACCTTGGCCACCAGGACGTCGACGGGCTCGTTCACGCGGTCGACCTCCAGGAGCATCGCGGGCACGTCGACGTCCGGGGCCTGCATCGTCAGGTCGGCGTACTGGGTGTAGCCGTAGGGGAGCTTGTGGCCGATCTCGGTCTGCCAGGACAGCGGTGTGCCGAAGCCGGCCCCGGTGAGGACCGCGGCGGTCATCGTGACGGCGGCCGCGTGTTCGTCGAAGCCCTCGCCGGTGACCGGCTCACCGTCGTCGTCGTACTCGAGCTTGCGCAGCGCGGAGACCCGGACGTTCCCCGGCAGCAGCTGCTTGGCTTCCTTGTGGCCTCGCTCGGTGAGCACCCACAGCTGATGGTTCGACTCCAGCCGCGTCTCCACTCGGACTTTGCCGTCCTCCTTGAGGGCGTTGAGGGTGTCCCTCGTGCACCGGTCGTGCCGGTCGCCGGGCCGCAGCATGCGCCACAGGTGTTCGGCGGTAGCCCTCTGGAAGATCCCGAGAGCCTTCAGCACTTCCTTCTTTCGGGTGTGGGTTGGCTTCCATGTCTGCTTCGAAGACTTAGAAGGGTTGTCGAACGTGCGGGGAGCCCTGTTCTGGCGGGGCTGACCTGCGGATACGCGCCTGGCGGGCGAAGAGGCCGTGGAGGGGGCATTGGAGGGGCCCGTGGAGGGGGCCGGCGGGACCTGGTCCACGTCGGCGTCGGGCGCCTGGCCGTCGGCGATGTGCGGTTCGTGGGCGGGGTCGGGCGTGAAGTCGGCGGGCACGGTGTCCTCGGTTCCTCCGGCCGGCTGGCCGGGACGGTGCGTGTCCGGACCGCACGCGGATGTGCGCGCGGTCCGGAGCCACCGTCGGAAAGGACCCCTTGTCCGCTGTCTGACGATCACCACCGACGACCGTCCGCTTCCGCCCGGTTGACCCCCTTGTCTCGCCGTTTTGTCCGTGATCGACGCCACAGGCAGCGACCCCGTCCCGACTCCGTCCCCTGTCCACAGGCCCCGGCTCCGAAGGTGTGGTCAACAGGCCGGGCGCAGCAGGCGCGCGGCCCGTACGGAGAGGGAATCGTCATGGAGACGACGTCGCCGAAGCTGCCCGAGCTCACCCCGGAGCAGATCTGGCGGGCCGCCGACTACGTGGAGCTGGTCTGGCACGACGAGGACACCGAGGAGGCGCGGGCCCGGCTGGAGGAGTTCCACCGGGACGGCAAGGAGCTGGCGCGGCTGATGGGCGAGTTCGGTGCAAGGTGAGTCAGTTCCTCTGCGATGTCCGTGGCTCCGCTCCCCGGTGGAACCCGGCGCCCTGGCCGCCGGCCGTGGCCTCCTGAGCCGAGCGGAAGCCGGGACGGCGCCCGGGGACGGAGACTTCTCCTCCCCCGGGCGCTGTCCTGTTCGGGCGGGATGTCGCACGTAGCGAACCCGGTCAAGGTTGTGGCCGAACGATGCACTCGCCCGGACCGCGACGGTGGACATCGGATGCTGTGCACTCCCCACCACGATGTCGCGCATCGGATGCGGTGCATCGTCCGGACATCGGATGAGGTGGCGGACATCGGGTGCGGTCCACTCCGCACGATGGCATCCACTCCCGGGCCGGTGGTGCGCATCGCGGTACGCGCGCCGCGCACCATCGGTGCGGTGGCGCGCGGCCCGGTGCGGACCGGTGCGCGCACCGCCGGCGCGGCTGCGGGGATGGTGCGCGCACCAACCGTCCCGTGGTGCGCATCGCGGCGCGCGGCGCGCTTCCGGGCAGCGCGCCACGCCTCCATCGCAAGGGGCCGGATCAAGCGAAGTCCCGATATCACACACCCCCTTGACCGCGATCCCCCCGAAGTCCCAAATGCGCATTATGAAGCCCCCGACTGTGCGACAGGTCACATGACATCCGCGCGAGGACGGGTCCGATGCGCGCACTTCGGGGTGGCAGCCGAGCGGTGCGCACCGGCTCGGGCAGGCGGTGCGCTGGGTGCGCGCACCGAGGATGTGGTGGCCGGCGTGTGCGGCGCACCACGATGCGCACCGGTGCAACAGCCGGGAGTGGACGACATCGTCGGTGCGCGCACCGGTGCGCACGATGCCGTGCATCGTCATCGCCGGTGCGCGCGATGCAGTGCACCGGCGACATCGAGTGGATGCACCGGGTGCCGGGATGTTCCACTCCCCCACCGGCCGATGCTCACCGGAGTGGAGTCCACTCCCACCCGATGCGCAGCACGGTGGGCTCCACTCCCACCCGGTGGACTCCACTCTCCACCCCGGACATCGTCGACCTGTCCATCGGATGTGGCGATGGAGGCCACCGTGCGCACTCACCGTCGGCGTAGCCGCGCGGCCTGCCACTAGGTGGGCCGACCGCCGGGGTACTGCCGTGAGCGGGCACCGGACTGGTGGCGGCTTCGGCGACTGGAACAGGGCCGCGCGCAGCCGGGCCGCGTCGGCGAGCTCCGCCAGGCGCTCCAGCCGCTCGGGCGAGATGTACGTCGGGATCGGGTCGACCATCGGGGCCTCCGTGCTCGGTGGGTCGCTCCCCCGCACCCTCGCTGTTCCCGCAGTCTCCGGGGTGGTCGAACCGCCCGCGTCCCCGCAGGTGCTCCGGCAACTTCGCCCGCCGTCCCGCGAGGCGGGCATCTGCTCGTCAGGACTTGCGGGATGCGTACGCGCCGACGCCCACGGACGTCTGGTCCGTGGGCGTCGGCACATTCCCGCGGTCAGCTCTCCAGCATGGCCTGGAGGTCACCCAGCGACAGCTCGTTCGTTCCGCGGTCCGCCGCCTTGCTCTGCGTCCAGGCAAGGATCGCCGGGTGCGCATCCTCGTACGGGGTGCCGGCGGGCGTGGTCCCTCCGTCGTTGCGAGCGAGTTGGGTGAGGTAGGCGGCCAGGGCGTTCGGGCCACCACCGCTGTACCCGATGTTGTAGCCCAGGCCGTTCTTCTGCGGAAGGATCGACAGATCGCCCTTGTCCGTCCGGGCCCAGAACAGGCCGCGGCCGGTGTGGAAGCGGCTGAAGATGTCGTCCGGGCGCAGTTCGAGCGGGGCGTACGTCTTGTAGCTCCACTGGTCCGTGCCGCCGGTGCCCGAGTGCTTGAAGTGCTCGCCCACGACGGGCAGCCCGAACTCGGGGTCGTAGAAGGTCCGGCGACACACGCAGCCCGAGCCGTTGATCGCTGACGGGCTGCTGGCGTCCTCGGTGACGCACGGGTGGAACAGGGCCGGGATCTTCGTCCCCTCCACGAGCGTGCAGTGCATCGCGTTCGGCTCGCACCGCACCAGCCTGCTCAGCCACTCCTGGAAGTGCGGCGTCACGGTCTGCTGCGCCTCGATGTCCACCTCGGCGTTCAGCGACGCCCCGGCGACGCTGCGGCGGGGCTCGGTGTAGAGGACGAAGTTCAGGTAGCCCTTCTCCGGATCGGTCAGGTTCAGGTCGCCTGGCTCGAAGGTCAACGTGGCACTCCAATGCGGGCTGTACTACGGGGCGGCGGGGTCAGGAGACGCGGTGTTCGGGGCGCAGGGTGAGGCCGCCGTACAAGAACTGCTCGGCATCGTCCGGTCCGAGTCCGAGGGCGCGGCAGACGGCAAGCCCTTCGGCGTCGCGGACGAAGGCGAGCAGGATCTTGCGGCTGGCGGGGTCGGCCACGGTCCGGCGGGCGGCTTCGATGGTGTGGGCGACGCAGCCGGTGGTGCCGTCTTCCACGATGTCCCGGCGGGTGTGCTCATCCCAGACGTTGAGCTGGAGGTTGGCGCCCTCGGTGGAACAGTCCTCCTTGGAGTCCGCACCGAGCACGCACCGTCCGAGCAGCGCGGCGTGGGCATGGCGCTGGAGGTAGACGGCCTTCTCCAGTACCTCCGCGGTGTACTTCTCCAAGTTCTTCTGGACCATCTCCCGGGGCATGAGCGCGATTGCGGGATCGGAGCACCTGGCCCGGACGAGAAGGTTCTCCATGCTCTCGGCGAGGCCGTCGGCCATGCTGAGCAGGCTCACCAGGTTCACGTCGCCGCGCTGGCGGGGCGGGGGTAGTTCGTCGGGGTAGCTGTCGAGGGGTTCGAGGGGTTCGTGCAGGTCGGTCAAGGGTCCTCCCGTGCCGGGTGCCAACGTCCCGATTCTCAGCCGGGGTCGGCGGGGCTCGTGGATGAAGTCGCAGATCGGCCACGCGCTGGCCGGTTGGCAGCCGTCAGTGGTCCCAGCCCGCTCCCCTGCCCTGATCGGGCTGCGTGGTGTGGTGCTGCTGCTGGCGGGCGGGGTCGGCCGCGTCCTTGGCCGGCTGCTTCGGCTGCGGTCCGTCCGCGACGATGCGGCCCCGGGCTTCAGCGGCCTGGGTGAAGGCGGCCAGCCGGGCGAGGTTCTTCGGTGTGTGCAGCCACGTCGCGGGATCGGTCGTACGGCCCTCCAGGTACTCCTCGGGCATCGCGGCCCGCTGATGGGCCTGGACGGCGGCGGCCCGCTGCGCCGGAGTGAGGGCGGCGTCCCGGTCCGGGTGGTCGACCGTGTGCGGCGCCGCCTGGTCGTGGTTCTGGTCGCCAGCGCCCGCGGCGGCCGATGCCGTCACGCCCGGCGCTTCGTCCCGCACGGAGGAAAGGATCCGGGCGTCGCGGATCGCGTTCTGCAGGGCGAGGCTGGCGACCCGGGCGCGCTCGTACCGGCTCGACTCCCGCGGCGGCTTGCCGCCGGTGCCGGCGATCCACCACCGGTGAGGCCAGGCGAAGTCGGCGGTGTAGGTGAGCTGGTCCGGCGCCGGGGCCCGGCGGCCCTTCTGCGGCACGGTGAGCTGACGGGAGTGCCGGGACAGGGCCGCGTCGGCGATGTAGTCGTCCAGGCCGCGTGTGAACTCACGGCCGCGCAGCGTCTCCAGCAGGTGCCGGCGCGCTTCGGCCAGGACGTGACGGCGAGCGAAGGAATTGCGGACGGTGAAGACGATGGCGGCGACGTCGACAGCGGCGAGCGCAGTGTCCACCCTCGGGCCGACCCGGGCCCGGATCGCCTTCCCGGCCGCACGGCACCGCTCCAGCAGCCCGTCGACCATCGCCTTGCCGAACCGCAGGATCGCGGACGCACGCCACCACGCGCGCAGCTGCTCCAAGGGCTTAGGCATCTTCTTCGCCCGGCGGGTGTCCTGCGCCGCCCACCAGCCCAGGCCATTGCGGCCGCGCTCCCCGGGCAGCCGCTTGTGCTCCTTGACGTACTCATCGGTGATGCGCTCCAGCACCGGCGCCATCTGCTCGCGACGGGTGGCCGACCAGTCGATGAGCTCCTGGTCGACGCCGGCTATCTCCATGACGGGGCACAGGCCCGGCGTCACCTCCCGGGGCACGGTCGCCAGCCCGAGCTCCTCGCACACCTCGGTCGTCATCGTGAGGGTGTAGAGCGTTCCGGCCGCCACCACGTGCTGGTAGAGACGGACCGTGTCCAGCGCGTACCAGGAACCGTCCGGGCGCTGCGCCCGGTTGAGGACCAGACAGTGGTCGTGGAGTAGAGGAAAGCCGTCGCGGTTGTCCCAGTGCCGCCACTTCGCGATCACCAGGGCCGGTGCCTTCGCGCGCTGACGGCCCGACGACCAACGGGTCTCTGCGACCTCATCCTCGAACCAGCGCAGCGCGGTGGCGATGGCCCGCTCGTGCGCCCGCTCGATGACCCGCCGGGTGTGGTCGTCTCCCAGCGCCCACAACACGATCAGGGACGCCTGCGCCCGGAAGGTGAAGTCCAGCGCGAACAAGGGGGTCGCCTTGCGTCGCTCGATCTCTTCGACCGGCTGCCCCAGGACCGTCGCCAGCCGGGCCGCCTCCGGATCGGCACCGTCATCCAGGAGCTCACGCTCAATCCGGTCAGCGTCCGGATGCCGGAGCTCCCCGAAGACCAACTCCATCTGCCGCTCGGTCACCGTCTGCCCCGCGGTGAGCCCGAGCGCGGCCAGGCCGCGCCCCATCCACACCCCGGGCGGAAGCCCGGCCTTCTCCAGGGCGCCCTTCAGGGACTGACCGACCGGACGCCGGCCATCCCCGAAGGCAACCCCGCGCACGTAGTACCGCCACGCATTTCGCCTCTGAACCTTCGCAACACTCAACATCCCGACAGCGAACACCGGCTCTGACCTGGGCAAAAGGCCGATCCCGTGAGGCGGGAGGGTTCACCGGAACTTCACTGCCGATCCCGCCGGGCGGGCATCTGCGGCGACGTCATGCCCGCCAGGCGAACACCGCCTGGGGCCAGGCAAATGCTGCGCGACGACCAGCCCCACGCGCCTCACACACCCCGAAAACCGCCAGCAGACGACTCCGCCGTCAAGAAGCGCACACCTACGTACCGCTCCCCCGGACGACGACCAAAGACGCACCGCCCTGCACCACGTCACCGGCTCCCTTCACCCCAAGAGAGACACCCATCGCCCCCGGCAGCCCCGGGGGCTTCGTGCTTCCTGGAGGACTCCGTCATGCCGACCTACGAGACCACGCCCCGCTTCACCACCGACCTGGACCGCCTCACCCCCGACCAGCGCCACCGCTTCCGCCAGACAGTGACGGCCTTCGTCGACGACCTGCGCACCGGCGGGCGCTTCCGTGCCGGCCTCCGCGTGAAGGGCGTCCGGTGCGTGCCCGGCGTCTACGAACTCACCTGAGACGGGAACGGCCGGGCAACCTGGTCGTACGGGAAGGAGCGGATAAGGGGCCCAGCACATCGTCTGGCGCCGCATCGGTGGGCACGACATCCTCACCGGTCCCTGACCGGGGCTGTTGGAAAGGAAGCCTTCGAACCGGGGGCTTCATTTGAAGCGCCCCCGGACAACAGAGGACCAGCAGGTTTCCGGGGAACAGCGTCACGGTCTCCCGCGGCCGCTTGGCGGTGACCTCGTCTGCACCGACGGCCTGAACGACCAGCTCGTACGCCCCGACTGCTGGCGCCGCATCGGCACCAAATGAACGTGCGTCGAGCGGGGGACGGCCCGTCAGCGTGGCCGTGGGCCGCTTGGTTCCCGTAACCGCTACGGCGTCAGCTCGTTGAGGTCGCTGGCGCCGCCTGACACTGCTGCGACGGTGCCCGGCTGAGTTCTTCTGGCCCATGACCGGGGAATTGGTAAGCCCTAGACGCGCCGCGTCATCGCAGCAGAGAGTTCGTGGCTCGCCACAAGTCCGCGCAGAGTCATGGGATAGCGCCCAAGGACCAATGATGGCATCGCACGCACGTAAGAACGCGGCTCGTCGGCAGGAAGACCTCACCGGGGTGAACCGGCGGGCAGCGCTGCAGGACATCCGTAACACTCTCCCACCCATGGCGCGGGCCCGAAGTGCGGCAAGGGTGTCAAGCAGCGAGGCAGGCGCAACGGTTGTACCAGCTGAGCTGATCGCCCTCGTCCAGGACTTCGTTCGCTGGGGGCAACGGCATCTGGATGACGCTGTCCGCGCGTCACGCCAGCACGTCGAACGGCCGGGGGATTGGCACCGTCTGGTGCTCTATGCCCTCACTGATGCCCTTGCCTACAACTTCCTGCTGGTCGGCACGCTTGCTGGGTATCTCCAAGAGCAAGGGCTGGATGCGGACCTCCTGCGCCGTCACCTGCAGTGCTCCGACCCTGATCGCTACGTCAACCAGGAAGCACTTGATCTGCTGGCGGGGTTGATGGGCAGGACCGTCAATGAGGGCCAACGAGAACCCACTTGGCACTTTGTCGGCAGGCAGATCGCTCAGTGCGGGGTAGATCAAAGCGAGTAAAGGTCTCAGCCGCAGCCGGAGTGAGATGGAGCCGATACGGCCCCATCAACTGCCAACCTAGTAATGTTTGGCCACATGAGCATCCCCAGCCCGCGAGGGGAGCGAGAGAAGCTAATTACAGCCCTCACTCCCCAGCTGCGCAGACACCTGAAGATCCGTGCCTTTGAGCACGGAATGGACATCCAGGACGCGACCGAGCATGCCATCAATGCCTGGTACGCGGCTGATGGCATGCCGGAGGTCAAGACCGACGGCGCGAAGACCTGGGGCACCTTCCTCCCCGTCGGCGAGCCGGACAAGTTCAAGGCGGCGTGCACGGAGCGCGGTGTCACCTACGTAAAGGGACTCGCCCAGGCACTGACGCTGTGGCTGGACAACCACCCCTCCCCTACTTCGCCGTTGACTGCACAGCCGGTTGTGCGGGTGATAGTGGCGAATCAGAAGGGGGGCGTGGGCAAGACGTTCATCTCCAGCGGCATGGCTCAGGCCCTGGCCGAGTCCGGCCACCGGGTTCTGATCGTCGACTACGACCCGCAGGGGCACCTCACTGCCGAGCTGGGCTTCGAGGACGTCATGTATGAGGACGATGTCGAGACGCTCCTCATGCACATGGACGGCACGGCCAAGGGTCACATCGGGGATCTTCTGGTTGCGCTGGATCAGGAGCGCTTCGGTGAGCGCCTCCATCTCCTGCCAGCCTCCGACGACGCGTTCCTCCGCGACGTCGCCCTGTCCAAGGTCTCTTTCAGCGAGGCCGCGTTGGAGCGGGCGTTGGAGCCGCTGGAGGCCGACTACGACGTCATCATCATCGACGGGCCGCCCAGCCTCGGTCTGAACATGGACACGGCTCTCTACTACGTGCGCCGTCGTGACGGTGAGCTCGCCGACCGGTCCGGGGTCATCACTCCGGTGTGGGCGAACAAGGCTTCGCACCGCGCCTTCCGGCTGCTCAAGTCGCAGAAGGACGACCTGTGTCGCAAGGGGCGGATCCAGGTCGACTACCTCGGGCTGGTCGTTAACGCCTACGACAGCCGCCGGGGAAAGCTGGTCAAGGAGAACAAGGACCAGTGGGAGCTCAGCACCTCCCCTGCGGTGCTGGCCGTGATCGGCGACTTGAAGGAAGGGCGTGAGGCGGCAGACGGGGAGATCCCGCTGCTGGAGTACGCCCCGAACAGCGAGCACGCCCAGGCGATGCGTGATCTGGCGAAGGAACTGGCGGTATGAGCGACAACAAGCGGCAGCGGGTCACCCGCGGCTTCAGCATTGACGATGACGGCCAGGACGCGGGAAAGCCTGCTCCTCGCCGGGTCCGGACCCGCCAGCAGATCATCAACGGTGAAGGGAAGCGGCCGCCGGCCGCTGTCGCTCTCGCACAGCTCGCGCACAATCCGTTCAACCCACGCGAAGAGCTCACCGAGTTGGAAGAGACTGCCGAGTCGCTCAGCTCGCGGGGGCAGCTCCAGCCGGTTGCCGTCGTGCGGCGCGCAGCGTTCCTGGCGACGCATCCTGGTCTCGAAGCGAAGATCGGGGAGGCCGAGTACGTCGTCATCGATGGCAATCGGCGTCTCGCTGCTGCTGGTGTGGCCGGCTTGGCGGAGCTGCGGATCGACGTGAACGACGATCTCGCCGCGACTGCTGCCGACATGCTGGAGGCAGCGCTGATCGCGAACATCCATCGTGTGGACGTGCCGCCACTCGATCAGGCGAGGACGATCCAGGAGCTGGTGGAAGTACACGGATCGCAGGGCAAGGTAGCAAAGCGCCTCGGGAAGACCCCCGCGTGGGTTTCGCAGCGCCTTGCGCTTCTGGAGCTCACGCCAGAGCTGCAAGACAAGGTGGAAACGGGTGAGCTGAAGGTGGAACCCGCCCGCCGTATTGGTCGGCTGCCGAAGGAGCAGCAGGCGGCAGCGGCAGCGGAAACCGTTAACGCCGTTAATACCCCCCGCCAGCGCTCTCCTCGAAGGGTGCTGTCGCAGCGGGACGGCGACGAAACCGTTAACGCCGTTAATACCTCTGCGGCGGAGACGGCCGACGAGACCTCGGCTGCCCCGACCGTTAACGCCGTTAATAGTGAAGGGGGAGTGCCTGCCGGATCGGTTCCGCTCGTGATCTCTTCGGCGTCTCCCACGGATGTGGTGGACGCTCTGGTCGCGCGGCTCTCTCCGGCTGACCTTGCAGCGGTCGCGGAACTGCTGCTGGATCGACTCGGTGACGATCACAGCAACGCTCCTGATCGGGAGTCAGCGATGGTGTAGCCCTGCCAACGCAAAAAAGCGGCCCGCCGCCCTGGGACTACCAGGGCGGCGGGCCGCTTTGTGGTCAGGATGCCCAGGTCGCGGGCTCTCCGTGGTCGGGGTTGGGAAGGCCGGCGGCGGTCACCGGGGCTGCGGGGTGCCGCATCGCGGTGACGGGAACGGCGCCGGGTTCGGTGGCTGGTGCCCAGACCATGCGCCAGGTGTCGTCCCACTCGCACCCGCAGCCGTGGTCCGGGTGCGGGTGGTCAGTCGCTTCATCGGGTGGGCTCCTGGTCGTGGGTGAAGCGGGTGGCAGTGTGCTGGCCGAGCACGTAGCAGCACAGGTCGATGTCTGCGGGCAGGGCGGGCGCGTGGTGACCGAGGAGTGCGGCTCCGGCTGCGACGGTGAAAGTCCGGTTGACGGCGTCGGAGCCCTTTTTGGTGCGCGGTGCCTGGAACAGCAGGTACCGGGCGGTCACGAAGTCGGCAGGGGTGAGGTCGGGGTCGGCGAGGAGTCGCAGCGCGGCGGCGAAAAGGGTGTCGCTGTTGGCGGGGTCCGGGGTCGCTGCGTAGATGGGATCGCCGCCGGTCTCCATGCGTGAGACGTCCAGGCCGCGGGCGGCGACTCGTGCTGCGAGTTCCGCGCCAATGGTGTGGGCAGCCTTGCCGCGGATGATGCGGTTGCCGGCCACCCGGCGCCCGTCGGGGAGTTCGACCCAGTTCTGGAGCACGTCTCCCTCGATGTTCTCTGAGGCGAACCTCGCGGCGGCCTCCTTTCCGTAGGTGGCCATCGCGTCGTAGGCGGGTGTTGCCGTGCCGCCTCGGTAGGTGTGTGACGGGCCGTCCCACGTCGCCCCGTCACGCAGCCGGCCTACCGGGCCGAGCCGGTCGTAGTTGGTGGTGCTGGCCGTGATGGGGGTCCGGAACCGCTCGGCGCTGTAGGCGATCCCGGTGCCGAGCCGGCCTGTGGCGCGGGCCGCCAGCGTGTACCGCCATGTCGTCACCTCCTGGTGGGCCGTGCGCATGACGGCCTGGCGCTCTGCCAGGTTCCGCGTGGCGGCGAGCGTCTTCAGGAGGATGTCCCGGACGGTGGCGGCGGCCGTGGCCTGTTCAGCCGCGAACAGCCTGACCCGGGCTTGTTTGGCAGGGTCGGCGGTACGAAGCGCCAGCGGCGAGGTGGGGAAAAGATCAGCGGTGATGGTCGTCACAGGGTCTCCTGGGTGAGCGAAGAGTGGCAGTGGTGGGCCGTGCCGTGGGTTCGTGGAAGGCGTCGACGTTGCGGGCTGCGACGGCGGGTAGCGGGGTGGTGGCATCCGGGGCGGCCGGGCTCGTGGCCGGCGGCCGCCCCGGGCCGAACAGACGAAGCGGCCGCTGGCAGGGGGGCTGCTTCGTGGTGGTGGACGTGTAGGGGGAGTGCGTGGTGAGGGGCGCATTGGGCGTGGAAGGGTGGGTGCGCCCCGGGGTGTCTGGCTGGCCACATGGTTGGTGACGGAACGGATCTCCTCGGGGCATTGCTGTGGTGTCAGGCGTGGTCTTGCGGCACAGCACGTAGGGCGCGGGCCAGGCGAAATGCGTCCGTTGCGCCAGTCCAGGAGTTGGACCGGCGCAACGGATGGCTCGGGCCTCGCGGGTACGGGGTGGCGCCCGCGGTGGTCATGGCCGCAGGTGGGGCAGCTGCTGCAGCACTCGGGCGACCAGGTCCGGCGACGGCTTCCAGGGACCGAGCTGCCCGCCAGTGAGAATGGGCAGGGCGAGGGCCTGGACGTCGGCGAGCACCAGGTGGTGCTCGCCGACCTGTGCCCAGGGGCTGCACGGTTCGGATCTGTCGGGGTCTTGGTGGCAGCTGGTGATCCGGGCAACGCCGATCACTGCACCCGTTGGCAGTTGCAGGCCGCGGATCGTGCGGGCGACCAGCGGGACGCGCAGCGCGGGACGATCGATCTGCTTGCCCGCGTGCAGCAGCACCCAGCCCGGCTTCCAGGGCCGGGGCCTGTTCTCGATCGTCTTGGCGCCGCTCAGGATGGCCGTCGTCCACGGCTGCCTGATGGTGATGCCGCGGATCCAGTCGACTTCGGGGAGCTCGGCCGGGTTCATGCGGCTCGCCCCCGCACCGCGGTACCGGGGCGGCCGGCGCGGCGGCCGTTGACGCTCGGAACGCGGACGTGATCGGGACGGGCCCGGACGATGTCGCCGGTGTGATTGCCCTCGTACATCGCCGCATCCGCAGCACGCATCAAGGTCGGTAGATCTCTACTCCCGACGGCGTCCGGGGTGGCGGCACCCAGGGAGACGGCGAGCGGCAGCAGTCCATCGTCGTACGGGACGGGGCGGGTCATGAGGCGGGCCAGGTGGTCCAAGCGCAAGTCTTGGTGACGGGGCTCGATACGTGTCAGGACGGCGAACTCGTCGCCCCCGAGACGTCCGGCGACACCGCGGTGTCCAGCCCACTCGCTCAGGCGGGCGCCGATCGCAGCGAGCGCGGTATCCCCGGCCGCGTGCCCGTGGCGGTCATTGAGCTGCTTGAAATGGTCAGCGTCACTAGCAAGAACCAGGACCACCTGGTCGGGGTGGCGCTCCAGGAGGCGCTGCGCTCGGGTGGTGAACGCTTCGCGGCGCCAAGTGGTGGTGAGCGGGTCGCGCTGGGCCTGGGTGAGGCGGCGGCGCAGGACGGTGGTGTGCAGGGTCCATCCGGCCAGTGGCACGGCCATGGCGGTGAGCTGGAGTGTCTTCCTCGGTAACGCGAGCGTGGTCATACTGGTGGCTTCCTTCTCGTCTCTGGCACGGGAGTGGAAAGCCTGGGACCGCCGATGCAACGGCGGTCCCAGGCGCTTGTTGTGTATGCGGGGTGGGTCAGTCGGTGAGCGGGGCACCGGCGGGCCGAGTGGTCAGCGGCCGGTGCGGCGACGGGTGTCGGCGAGGATGGCCTGCCCGTCGGGGTGGATGTCGACGGCGGCGCGCAGTGCCTGCCACCAGGTGTCCGCGTGCCGCTGGCGCTCCTTCAGGTCCCGCAGCTTCTGAACGAGACGGCCGTAGCGGGCGGTGAGGGTGTCGCACAGGCATTCCGCGTCGGGGTCCTGGATCCGGGACATGCAGCCCGGTGCGAGGCACAACGTTCCGTCGGGGTCGGTGAACCAGAAGCACCCACGCGGCAGGGTGTCGGGGGCGGTTACGACGGGGTTGTCGCGAGTGCCGGTCCCAGGAGCGGTCATCAGGCGCCGCCGGTTGTGGCGATGAGGTCGGAGGCCAGGTGGACCGTGGGGAACCCTTCGTCGTGCAGCTGGTCGGCGGTGGGCAGCAGCTGGTGCAGCTCACGCACGACGTGCAGAGGCACGACCCGTTCTCGGCTGGCGTTCTGTGCCTCCACGACGCTGAGCGTCACGTCGAACAGGACCGCCTCGGGGGTGCGCTGCCAGTAGCGGGCGCGGGCCACCAACCCGGCCCTGACGTGAGTCTGCAGGTTGGTCGCGTCGGCGATCGTGGTGCGTCCGCGGGCGAGGCGGGCGTCCAGGAGCAGGTTCTGGATCTCGACGGCGACCGGTGTGGCGGACTGGTCGGCCTCGGAGTCGGTGGCGAGGTTGCGGTAGGTGTCCAGGCACACGCGCCAGCTGTCGGGCCACTGGGCGGCGAAGGTGGACTTGCCGCAGCCCGGCGGTCCGATCAGCGTGCACAAGGTGCCGGCGGTGAGGTTCAGGATGTTCATGAGTCCTTCCGGTGCAAGCGGGCGGCCCCGGCCTGGTGGCCGGGGCCGTGATGTTCGGTGTTCACGCCCTGGTGGAGGGGAGGGGTCTCAGACGCCGTTCTCGCGGGTGTTGCTGACGTATCCGATGGCGCTGGCGACGTGGCCGCTTTTCATGAGGCTGCCGGCGTCGTCGATCCGGTTCCGCAGCTCGTCCAGCCGTTCCCAAGCGATCTTGAGTTGCTCGGTCAGCCACCTGGTGTCGTCGTCCGTAGCGGGTTCGAGGCGGTTGTCGATCGCGGTCAGGCGGCTGGTGTCCGGGACGCTCGCGGCGAGGTAGGCGTCGGCACGTTGGACCTCGTCGGCGGTGAACTCCTGCCTCATCCGCGGCTCCGCCTCGGCCTTCAGGGTGCCGCCGTAGCGGGCCATCCTCACTGCCAGACGGGCGAGGTGCCAGTCGCTCCAGCCATCCTTGACGCTGTGCTCGCGGAAGCTCATCGGCGGCCGCCCTTGCGCAGGGTGATCCAGGTGGTGACCAGAGCGGCGACGACGCCGATCACACGGTGGGCCGCCTGGTCTGTTGACTGCACCAAGTTGGTGATCCGCTGGTGTTCCGGCTGGTGGGTGCCGAGGATTTCGGCATGTCCTCGTTTCATGGAATGTCCTCCGTACATCGGGATCTGATGGATGGCTGCGGTCGGTTGCCGTCGGTCGGCGCGGTGGTGAAGGGGGCGAGACCTTCGCTCCCGTGGTTCGTGGTCGACGCGGCCGGTCGGGAGATCGAGCCTGTGAGCCGGTACCTGCGGGATCTGGCGCTCGGCGACGCGAGCGCGCTGACGGGCCGCAGCTACGGGTATGACCTGCTGCGCTGGTTCCGGGTGCTGTGGGCGGTGGATGTCGGCTGGGAACAGGCGACCGAGGCGGAGGCGACCGCGATGGTCGGCTGGCTGCGTACGGCGCCGAATCCGCAGCGGCGTCGCTCGCGACTGGACTCGATGCCCGCAGGCGTGGTCAATCCGAAGACGGGCAAGACCACGCTGCTGGATGGATACGCGCCACGCACAATCGCGCACGCGTTGACCGTGGTGCACGGCTTCTACGCCTTCCACCGGCATTACGGCCGGGGGCCGGTGGTCAATCCGGTGCCCGAGAGCAGGGATCGCCGGGCCCGGCTGGCTCACCGCTCCCCACTGGAGGCGCCGTCGACCACCAGGCGTGCCCGCCTGCGGCCGAAGGTGCGGGAGCGCCAGCCCCGGGCGATTCCGGATCGGCTGTGGGACGAGCTGTTCGCGCAGATGAAGTGCGATCGGGACCGTGCCCTGCTGGCCTCCTACGTCAGCTCCGGGGCCCGCGCCAGCGAACTGCTCGGGGTGCGCCTGGAGGACGTGGACTGGTCGGCCGGACGCTTGTGGGTGATCACCAAGGGCACGGGGCAGCGGGATCCGGTGCCCGCGTCCCCGCAGGCTTTCGCCTACACGGCGGCCTACCTGGACCAGGCCGGGCTGCCCGAGCCGGGCGGGCCGCTCTGGCGGACCCGTCGTGGTGATCCCCGGCCGCTGACCTACTGGGCGATGCGCCGCGTGATCCAACGGGCGAACGCCGTACTCGGCACGAACTACACGCTGCACGACACCCGGCACACGGCGGCCACGCGGATGGCGCGCGATCCCTCGTTGACGCTGGTGGAGGTGCAGACGATCCTGCGGCACGCGCATCTCAGCACCACCGCCCGCTACACCGCGGTCGGCCTGGAGGATCTGATGGACAAGCTCGCCGAGCACTACCAGCGCCCCCGGCAGGAGATTCGCTGGTCGCAGACCTACGATCCGGCCGACGTCGAGGCGGTGTTCGGTGCCCGGTAGTACTGCTGGCTACAACGCACGGGCGATGGGCCCGACGACCGGACGCATTCAGCGCAATCCCCTGCGGGAGGCGCCGGCGGACCGGGTGAACACCAAGGTCATCCAGCCCGCGCCGCCGTCCGAGCCGGAGAACCCGCCCCGTCCGGCCGGTGACCTCTCCCGGGCCTCGCTGGCCAAGGTGGCCGACGCAGCCGTGACAGCCTGGGACGACGGGGGCCTTGAGCGGCGCCGGTTGCGCCGCCTCAGCACGGTGACGATCCTCGAACACCTGGCGCGGTTCCCCGGCACGACCTGGCAGCAGCGATGGGTGGCGGCCGGGCTGGACGAGTACGGCACGAATCCCGGTGACCTGGGCGGCGAGGACAAGAAGCTGCGGAAGCTGTTCATCTCGGGCACTCGGCAGTTGTTCTGCCTGCGGGTGATCCGTCCGAGCCTGGACTCCTTCCGCGGGCACACGTACCCGAACTACGCCCTCGACTTCCGCCTGGTGGCCAAGGACTCCCTGCTGGACAAGTTCCACGCCGCGGTCGAAGCCTCCGACGCGACCCCGGCCGCCCGGCGCACGGCACTGTTCGATGTCGCCTGCGCCCTGACGGTATTCGGGATCTCCCTGGCCGACCTGACGCCGGAGGTGCTGCTGCACTACTCGCTGGAGTCGCGGCGCAAGCAGCTCACCCGCGGGGCCACCAGACGCGGCCAGGAGTTCAACTACGCGGCGATCGCGGCCTGGCACATCCTCTACGAGTCGAGGCACTTCCCGCCGTCGGCTCCGCACGTGCTGCGGGCCGCCCTCGTCGGTGGGCAGAAGAGCGTCGAGGAGCTCGTCGACCGGCAGCAGCTGCGCAACACCAACGTGCGCGACCTGCTGGTGGACTACCTTCGCCGCCGCGCCGCCGATCTGGACCACTCCTCGCTGCGGCAGCTGGCCCGGGTCCTGCCGGGCACGTTCTGGAGCAACGTGGAGAAGGTCAATCCCGGCCAGGCCGACCTGCGGCTGAGCGAGGAGACCTACCAGCAGTGGAAGGAGACCATCTCCGTCCTGCCGGGCGGGCGGCCCCGGCTCGACATGGACGGCGTGCTGCTCAAGGTCCGCACCTTCTACCTGGACTTGCAGAGCTGGGCGGTCGCCGAGCCCGAGCGCTGGGCGGCGTGGTCGGTGCCCTGCCCCGTCCGGGATGCCGAACTGCGCTGGTTCAACGTCCGCCGCCGCGAGATCAACGCCCGGATGGCCGAGCGGACCCGCGTCCGCCAGCCCCTGCTGCCTCTGCTGGTCGACCACGTCACCAACCGGTGGATGCGGCTGCGCGAGATCCTCACCGCCGCCCAGGCCGTCGAGCCTGGTGAGCGGTTCACCGCCGCCGGCGCACAGTGGCAGCGCACCGCCAGCGAGTACGACCTCAAGCGGGCCAAGACGGAGAAGTCCTTCCCCGTCCGGGCGGTCAACCGGGAGACGGGCGAGCTGGTCGCCGTCACCCGGGACGAGACCGCGGCATTCTGGGACTGGGCCGTCGTCGAAGTGCTCCGACACGCCGGCCTGCGGATCGAGGAGCTGACCGAGCTGACCCACTTGAGCGTCCGCAACTACCAGCGTCCCAACGGTGAGGTCGTCGCGCTCCTGGTCGTCTCTCCCTCGAAGACGGACCGCGAGCGGGTGATCCCGATGTCCGCCGAACTGTTCCACGTCATCGCTCAGGTCATCCGCCGGCACCGCGGCACCTACGGCACGGTGCCGATCGCGAGCCGGTACGACGTCCACGAGAAGGTGTGGTGCCCGCCCCTGCCCTACCTGTTCCAGACCCAGACCGGCCTGGAGCGACAGGCGATGAGTACCAGCACGATCTGGCGCCGCCTGCGCAAGTGCTGCACCGAGCTGGCCAAGACCCACCCCGAGTTCGTCGGGACGACGTTCTCCGCGCACGATTTCCGCAGGATCTTCGCCACCGACCTGGTCAACTCCGGGCTGCCCATCCACATCGGTGCCGCCTTGCTCGGCCACCTCAATATCCAGACCACTCGTGGCTACGTCGCGGTCTTCGACGACGACATCGTGCGCCACTACCAGCAGTTTCTCGACCAGCGCCGCCAGCTGCGGCCGGAGGAGGAGTACCGGGACCCCACATCCGAGGAGTGGTCGGAGTTCCAGGAGCACTTCGACAAGCGGAAGGTCGAGCTGGGCTCCTGCGGGCGCCCCTACGGCACGCCTTGCGCGCATGAGCACGCCTGCATCCGATGTCCGATGCTCTCGGTCAACCCGACGATGCTGCCCAGGCTGGATGAGCTGGAGGACGACCTGGTCGCCCGCCGCCAGCACGCGATCGCACAGGGCTGGAAGGGCGAGGTCGAAGGCATCGAGCTGACCTTGACCTTCCTGCGCTCCAAGCGGGCCCAGGTCCACCGGTCGCAGCAGCTGCCCCCGGTGAACCTGGGCATCCCCTCTGTCCCTCACAGCCGCCTCACACCAGAGTGATCAGCAGCGCGGACACCAGCAGGGCGGTCTGGTGCAGGGCCTGATCGGTCAAGTACATGCCGTTCATCCCGGCCGCCTTCAGCTCCGCGAAGCCCTTCGACCCGACGTGCTCCAGAAGCCAACGCACCGGCCACCGACGATCGAAGAACGCGTGCGTCACGATCGAGACGGCCAGCCCCGCCGCCAGTCCGGTGACGGACATCTGAAGCGGGAGGACGGTCCAGACCAGGCCCAGCATCACGGCCAGCACCAGGTGGTACTGGGCAACGTGTCCCAGACACGCGCCCCAGCCCCGCCGCGGGCTCGCGCCGTCGGCGACCTCGTCCGCCGACGGCGCCGCCTTGCTCCCGGCCTGGTGGTCGGTCTGCCCGATCACGTGGTCCGCGAGGTTGTGACCGACCGCGAGGACCGCCCACACCGCGCCGAACGTCGCCAAAGTCGCGACTTGCTCGATGCTCGTCATCGGGCACCCGCCAGAAGGCCGCGAAGCGAGCGCTCGGTAGTGTCCTGCGACGAACCCGCCGCCGTCAGTCCAGCGGTCAGCCACAAAGGAGAGCACTCATGCCGTTCGGTGACTTCGACGCATGGCAGCGAGAACTGCTGCTCACCGGCGGCTTCGTCCAGGATGGTGACGCCTCCGAGTACGGGCCCGAGGCCCAGGCCCGCTTCGACCGCTACATCGAGCTGGCGGACATGGTCGACGGCACCGAAGGACCCGCAGCGGTCAAAGCCCTGATCACCTCGCTCCACGCCGAGGACGACCACGGCGCCCACGAGGCTGTCTACAGCGCTCTGCAACGCTTCCCCGGTCGAGACCTTGTCAGAGGCGCCGCCATGGCAGTTATCAACCTCTTGGAGATCCCCCGAGACAACAGCGGCCACGTCCTTCAGCTCCTGACCGTGCTGGCCAGCGATGAGGACCTTCAGGCATTCCGTGCCGCCTTCGGTCAGCTGCTGCCCGAGATCCGAGCCGGCCTGGCGGCACTCATCGCCCACCATGAAGCCGATGAGTGGCTTGCAGATGAGCGCTCCATCGGACGGCTCCGGCTCGCGCAGGACTAACCTCTCGCGCGAGCGTTCAGCGCCTTCCGAGTTGGTGCAGAGAAGGTCCAGCTCCATCAGCGCCGTGCCGGGCCCGGAGACGTCCTGGACAGGCTCGGGGTACTCGGTGCCCTCCCCGCCGGCCTTGCGGACGACGGTGGCGTGCTTGATGTAGCCGCCCTTGCCGGCCTTCTCGGCAAGCCAGAGCAGCGGGTCGCGCCTGTCCAGGATTCCGTGGGTGATCGCGTTGATGGCGGCGCCGGTGAGGAGCGCGCCCGCGGGGACGCGGTACCCCACGGTGCGGGTGACGGCGAGCGTCGAGGCGAGCTGCACGGCCGAATAGGAGGCGACGTGTCGGCTCACCGAGCGGCGGCCGTACGCGCTGGCCGTGCAGGTGCGGCCTTCCTTGCCGTGCCGCCACGGGTTCTCCTCAACCGGGGAGCCGTCGTTGACGTAGACCAGGTGGGAGCCGTGCATGCCCTTGGTCGAAGCGTCGTGCGAGTTCTGCACGAACTGGTCCCCGAAACTGTGGACTCCATCGAAGACGGCGATCAGGGCGGCGGCCAGGGCGAGGCCCTCGATGGCGCGGATGCGATCAGTCATGCTGGGTGTGCTCCTCATCTCGGTGTTGGGGTGGGGTGTGCGGGGCGGCCGGCCTCTTGCCGATGCTGCGGGTGCCCCGTGATGCGCTTTCGCCCCCGGCCGGAGTCCGGACGCTGTTGGTAAATTCGGGGGCCGCGTAACGACGGCCTGTACGACCCCGTTGGGGTGGTGCAGGCCGTCGTCGCGTTTTTTGGGGTGGGTTACGTGTCTTTGCGTGGGGTGGAGCTGGAGGAGATTCCTGAGGAGACCGCGCGGGTGGCGCGTGCGGTGTTCCCGAAGGGGTGTCTGGCGATGCGGGTGCGGGATGTGCTCGGGCCAGTCTTCGCCGATGCCCAGTTCGAGGGGCTGTTCCCGGTGCGGGGGCGGCCGGCGGTGTCGCCGGCGAGGCTGGCGCTGGTGTCGGTGTTGCAGTTCGTGGAGGGGCTGACCGACCGGCAGGCCGCGCACGCGGTGCGCTCGCGTCTGGACTGGAAATACGCCCTGTCGCTGGAACTGACCGATACCGGGTTCGACTTCTCCGTGCTGAGCGAGTTCCGCGCCCGGCTGGCCGGGGATGATGCGGGCAGGGGCGTGTTCGACGCGGTGCTGACCGCCGCCGGGGAAGCCGGGCTGGTCAAGCCGGGCAAGCGGCAGCGCACGGATGCCACCCACGTACTGGCCGCGACGAGGGACCTGAACCGGCTGGAGTTCGTGGTCGAGACACTGCGCACGGCGCTGAACCAGGTCGCCGAAGCGGCCGGCAACTGACTCGCGGGGGTGGCACCACCGGAGTGGTTCGACCGCTACTCCGCCCGGCCGGAGGACACCCGCTTCCCGTCCCGGTGGGCCGCTCGCGTCGAGCACGGCGACCAGTGCGGAGCCGACGGCATGGTGCTGCTTCAGGCCGTCTGGTCGGCGTCGGCACCGCCCGGCCTGCGGCATCTGCCCGCGGTGGAATTCCTGCGCCAGACCTGGGTGCAGCAGTTTTGCCAGGCCGACGATGCCATGCGCTGGCGGGAGCCGAAGAACACCCCGCCCGGTCTGATCCGCTTACGCACCCCGCACGAACCCGAGGCCAGGACCGGGGCGAAGCGCGATCTTGGCTGGTCCGGCTACAAGGTCCATCTCAGCGAGACCTGCGAACCCGACGCCCCGCACCTGATCACCCACGTCCACACCACTCCGGCACCTGTCACCGACATCGCTGTCCTGGAAGACATCCACAACGCCCTGGCCCGGCGTGAGCTCCTGCCGGACGAGCACCTGGTGGACGCGGGATATGTCGACGCCGAGCAGATCCACCACGCCCGCCGCGATCACAGCGTCAACCTGGTCGGCCCGGTCGGAAAGATGACGAACCGGAAGCAGGCGGCGGGAGAGTTCTTCGACAACACGCGCTTCGCCATCGACTCGGACCATCGCACCGTCACCTGCCCCGGAGACAAGCAGAGCACTTTCTGGCGGAATACCACCAGCCACCGGGGCACCCCCGTGACCCGGGTCACGTTCCCAGTCAAGGCGTGCGGTCCTTGCGAGCTGAGGACCTCGTGCACCGATTCACCCCGCGGCCGCGCACTCACCTTCCGCCCCCGAGCCGAGCACGAGATCCTCCAGCAGGCCCGGATCGAACAGGACACCGACCAATGGCGGCAGCGCTACGGGCACCGTGCTGGGGTCGAGGGCACCATCTCCCAAGGCGTCGGGGCCTTTGGCCTGCGCAGATCCCGCTACCGGGGACTCGCCAAAACCCGCTTGCAACACCACTTCGCCGGTGCCGCCATCAACCTCGCCCGCCTCGACGCCTGGCTCACCGGCAGACCCCTCGCCCGTACCCGCGTCTCACCCTTCGCAGCACTCCGCCCCGCTGGATGAGATCCAACGGGGCGGATTTACCAACAGCGTCCGGAGTCCGGCCGGGGCGGTGGTGTTCAGAACGGCGACTCGTCCCAGGCCGGGACGGGCAGAAGCCGGATGCGCAGCTCGCGGCGGTCGGACTAGCAGCCGCACGCCTCCATCTCGGGGAAGGCGCCGCCGGTCCACCAGCCGCCTTCGCCGTGGCAGTGCGGGCAGTTCGGCCGGGGCCGGGCGGTGATCTCGATGCGGTGCCGGTCGGCGTACAGCGCGAGGTGACTGGCCCTGAGCGCGGCGGCGGCCGTCGCCGCGGCGAGCGGAACGGCGGCGGCGAGCAGCAGGGCGGCGCGCAGGTGGCGGGCGGTCACCGCAGCGGGATGGCGCGGCAGGCGGCGGCGTGGTTGTTGGCGTCCGGCCGGATGCGGAACAGGTAGTCCTCCTCGGGACGGTCGGAGGAGTCTCCGCAGCCGCGGCAGTCCCAGCGGTTCCTCTCCGAGTGCTTGCCGGGGCCGGTGACGTCCACGTAGCCGCCGCCGACCGTGATGAACCTGATCAGCAGGTTCTTGGGGCGGTCCGGCTCGGTGAAGGCGGCGAGGGTGGCGGTGCTCATGGGCTGGTGTCCTCTCGGATCAGGCGGCAAGCAGGTGCTTGGCCGGGGAAGCGATGTAGGAGGCGGGGTCGGCGGGCGTGCCGTCGAAGCACTCCACGCAGGACCCCAAGGTCTTCAGCGGGAGGCAGTGGAAATAGCGCCGGCCACAGGGGCCGGGACACGTCTGGCGGGCCGCCATCGCCTTGTCGAGCGCGGCTTCCTTCGCGAGCGTCATCGGGAACTTCGGCTTCGCCAGGTCGATCCGGTACAGCCACGCGAAGCGCTTGCCGCCGCGGCATTCGATCCGTGCGACGGGTTCTTGGCCGCCGGGGCGCAGTCCCATCTCCCGCAGCTGGCGGCGGGTCGCGAGGTGCTCGCGCCCGGCCTGCTTCCACCGGAAGACCGGTAAGGAGCCGTCGCCGGGGTCGTTCGGGTCGACGTCGACCAGGTCCTGGTCCTGGTCGGCCATCACCTGGCACCGGGGAGTCGACGCTGGGGCGCTGGGTAGCGGGGGCCGGGGGTGGTGGGGCGGGGGCGGCCGATCCTGCGGCGGGGCCGGGAGATGAGCACGATGAACCCTCCATGCCGTCGGTGGCGTGTGGACGTGGAAGCGCCCGCCGCCCCTGGTGGCGGGGCGGCGGGCGCGGGTGGAGCTCAGGCTGGTCGGCCTGCCCGGTCACCGGCAGCCGGCCGCCCGGGTGCGGGCGGCGGTGCCGGTGGCCAGGCGGAGCGACCGGATCAGCGGCGGTAGTGGGCAGTCCGGTGCCTCAGCCAGTCCAGCAATGTGGGGTGGGTATGCCGCCAGGCGCTGCGGTCCAAGCCGTAGGTGGTGGGGAAGGTCTGGGCGGTTCCGCAGGTGCACGTCCAGGCGTAGGGCTCGGGGCTGGTGTCGTCGCGGGTGGCGGTGACGGTGGCCTGGGTGCCGTCGTGGCGTCCGTGGTAGGTGCCGATCCAGAGCGGGTCGGACATGGTGTCGGTTCCGTTCGTTCGAGGGCGGGCAGGGCTCGGTTTCTGCGTAGCGGTGCGGTGGGGTCGGTCGGTCGGTCGGGGAGCATGGTCGGTATGCCGCGCACGCTGAGAGTTACGGGTGAGTCGAAGAACCTGACGTTTGAGGAGCTGAGGGAATTCGTGAAGGTCGCCGGGGACGCGGGGGTGGGGGACGACGAGTGCGTCACCGCCGAGGTATCGACCACCGGGAAGATCAAGGAGCTTGAGGTCGAGATCTCGTGAGGCCGCCGACCTCGTAGTGGGGATGTCGGGGCGGCCGGGTGCGTGTGAGCACCTGGCCGCCCTTTCGCGTTGTGCGGGGTCAGGGGTGGAGGGCTGCGGTGGTGGCCCACAGTGCGCCAAGCGACGCGGTGGCGAGGGTGAGCCAGGCAAGGGCGCCGGCCCAGATCCGGCCGCCGGTGCCTTTCGGATCGCGAAGGTCCGCGAACGTGTCGGCGAGACGTGTCTGGAGGGCAGCGAGTATGCCGAGGTCGGTGTACCAGCGTCCGCGCCGGTCGACCTCGCCGGTCTTCTCCCCATCGGGATAGTGGCCACCGTGGAGCGCCTGGCGGTGGTGCTCGCCCTCCGCGCCGATCTCCGGCGGGCTGAAGCGGACGGGGCTGGTGGTGCGGCAGACGGGGCAGCGGTAGAGGTAGCGGCGCAACATGTTTCCTTCTGCTGACGCAGGCCCTGCACCCCCTCCCTTGAAAGGGGCTGGGAGGGGGTGCAGGGCCTGGGGAGGGGGGTGGTGCAGATTTGGTTGTCTGACCTGTCTTCGCAGGTCAGAAGTTGTCTTGGAGGTTGTCCGGTGGTTGTCCCGACCTTGTCCGCAGACAACCAGCGGACAACCGGCGGACAAGGTCGGGACAACGTCTTGGGCGGGCTCAGTCGAATGCGGTGAGGGCCGCCTCGATGTCCTCCAGGAGGTAGACGGTGGGCTTGCCCTTCACGTCGGACAGCCGGGTGGATTCCAGCTCGACGTCTGCGTCGGCGAGTTCCTTCTGCAGGGTCCGGGCGACCATTCCGAGACGGATGCGGTCCTCGCGGTCGTCCCACTGCCCCCACCGCCCGGGGTCGTCCTTGCGGAGGTGGTCGTGGATCTGGCCTATGGTCAGATGCTCCGATTCGCCCTCGCGAACGAATACTTCGCGCAGGGTTCGGAGGATTCCGGGTGCCTCGGGCCGGGTCTCGGTGCCCGTTCCGGCGGGTGCGTTGCAGGCATCGCGGAGTTCGTTCCAGGCGTCGAGGAGTCCGGCTTCGGTGAGGGTGTGGGTGAGGTCGGGCAGGCCGGCGGCGGCGCGTTCGGCGCCGAGCCGGGCGGCCTGGTCGGCGTCGATTTCGCGGACCTGGTAGCGGATCGGGCGGTTGGGCATGCCGGGCAGGCCGACGCCGTAGATCTGGCCGGCGTCATTGCGGGCGGTGTGGGTGGCCGCGCGAAGCAGGTCTGCCCGGTACCCCTCGGCGACGGCTCCGGCCCCGAGGAGCTCTGTGACGTCGACCCGCCGGCAGGCGCCCACGAGCTTGGCGGCGAGCTTGGGGCCGATGGCCTCTCCGAGGTAGTCCTTCGTGCCGAACTGGCTGCCGCCGTAGACCCAGATCGCTTCCTTGCGGCCCAGGAGCAGCAGCTTGATCAGCAGGGCCTTGGCGGTGGGGGAGAGCTGGGGCCATTCGTCGACGAACGCGCAGATCGCGGGGTGTTCGGGGCTGACCTTCCATTTGTTGCCCCAGCCGTAGGCGGCGCGTTGCCGGGCGCGGGCGGAGCACCAGGCGAGGAGGAATTCCAAGATGGCGATGATGAGGTCGTCGTCCATGCACGCGGTCAGGGTGATGGCGGGGCCGAGGTCGCCGACCCCGGTGCCGACGGGGTCGAGGTTAAGGACGACGGCGTCGCGGGTGGAGGTGACGGCCTCGGCGGCGGCGAGCATGACGCCGCTCTTGCCGCCGCCGGAGTCGGCGACCATGAGCAGCATCAGTCCGGCCAGCGAGAACGTGAGTGGGGTGGCGTCCATGGCGACACCGAAGTCGAACATGTCGGTGATCGATGCGGACAGCGGCGCCCGGTAGGGGACCGGCCCGACCAGCTCAGGAGTGAACGGATCGGTCAGGATCATCCGGACCGTGCAACTGTCACCGTGCTCCGGATCCGACTCGATCAACAAGCCGTTGCGGCGGAGCTTCAGCAGGGTGATCAGGTTCCGGTAGGTCTGGGACTCGTTGAGGTCGTCAGGGCTTCCGGTCTTGAAGGAGACGCGTGCGGACCAGCCCCACGGCTCCTTCGTACCGTCGGTGACGGCCTCGATGTCGCCGCCTTCGTGAAGGATCGCGCGGCGCAGCGCTTCTTCGGCCTGTTCCACGGTCGTGACGTCGCGGACCGGGAACGACGTCAGGTCCTCGGTCTCAGGTCCGGGTTCGGTGGTTGCGTCGGAGCTGTTCTGGGCGCTGCTGGCAACGGGTTCGAGTTCGGGCGGTCCGACGAGGTCTGCGGGCAGAGCCCGTTCGGTGAGGGCGAGAGGGTGGTGGCCGAGCCACCAGGCAGCCCCGGCCAGGACCGGCAGCGCGAGAAGGCCGGCGGCGGGTGCGGCGAGGACCAGGGCGAGGGCCGCGGCGCTCGTGGGAACGATGACGCCGGCGAAGCGGCCCAGGCCGCGGACGGTGCGGTAGCGGCGAACCTGATCCCGTGTGGGCTGCAGCAACTCGGTCTGGAACGGAATCCGCCCCAGCGCGGTACCCGCGCGGGCCTTCAGCTTGAGCTCGGCGTGCGTGTTCTTCAGCCGGGCCGCCTCTTCGGGGGTGAGGCCGAAGTCGACAGCCTCACGGGCCAGCTTCTGGGCCCTCTTGTTCAGCCGCTTTATGTCGGCGGTCGTGTCCTCGCGCTGCTCGGTGTAGACGTCGAGATGCACCTTGACCAGGCGCCGGCGGATCTCCTCGTCCGACATGGAGCCCAGGGTCGTCCAGTGGACAGTGGCGGCCCACCCGTGACGCAGGCCAGGACCGGTCTGCCCGGCCACGTACCGGGCCGCGACAGCGGCGTAGCAGGCGATGCTGCGCCCGGTGCTCGCAGCGCGGTGAGCGGCGTTCCCGCGCGTCTGGGCCTGCTCCTGGTCGTGATGCTGACGAGGGCCGGGGTCTTCGTCGTCGACGATTTCGGCCCAGACGTATTCGCCTTCGTACGGCTCCATCTGGCCGTGGGTGGGGTGGGTGGTGCTCATTTCTCCTCCATGCGGGGGTCGTTCGGAACAGCGCGAAGGGGACCGGGGGTCTGGTGGGGCCGGTCTGGCGTTTGCTGGGGGGTGGGTTCGGGCTGGGGTGGCCCGCCGCACGCCCGCCCGGTGGGTGGGGGTGTGGGGGACCGTCACGGCCCGGCGCCCTATCCGCCGAAGACCCAGAAACCGACGTTGTTGCTGATCAGAACAGCGCTATTCAGGGCGATACCGAGGAAGCCGACGCCGCTTCCGGCGGAGATGCCGATCAGCGTGCCGCCGGCCATTTCCTTCCAGTCCTTCGGCTTCCACTTGGCGGCGTAGGTCTTCACGCCGAACCAGACCAGGATGCAGATACCCAGAAGCGCGCCGAACGCGGTGACGGGGGTGACGTGGGTGGTGGGCGGGTTGGCCGGGGTCTTGGCTCCGGCGAGGCCCTCGATGGCCTGTTCGCCCGCGATGTTCATGCCCGCCCGCATCGCTCCGGCGCCGCCGCCGAGCAGGCCGGCGGAGTTGACGGTGACGGCCAGGACCGCGAGGGCCATGAGGATCACGGTCTTCTTGTTCTTGAGGACCTTGAACTTGAAGCCGGCGACGATCAGAACGATGGCGATCGCGCCGAAAGCGATGGTGCCGAAGGTCCCGTTGGCGACCTGGGTGTCGAACAGATTCATGGTCAGGCTCCAGTGAATTGGCGGAGGAAGTAGCGGCCGGTGAGGATGATCAAGCCGCAGGGAACGGCCCAGATGAGAGGGCGGGTGACGATCCAGCCCAGGCCGGACGTCACGAATTTCCAGACGGCAGTCCAGACGGCCTTGCCGGTGAGGACGAGCACCTTCGACAGGCCCTTGCAGATCTCGCCAAAGACCCCGGGGACGATCTGACCTGCGAAGACCGGGACGATAAGCCCGAAGGCGATACCGGCGGGCAGGAACGCCGCGTCGGTCAGGGTGTTGGTGCTGAGGAAGTGGGCGACCCACTGGGCGGCCGTGTGCTCGCCCAGCGGGGGCACGGTGACCGCCAGGATCGCGAGGCCGTTGCGCTTGAGCTGGAGACGCCCCCAGTCGACCGGATTCCCGTCGGCGTCCTCGCGGTTGAACCGCTCGATCAGGCCAGTCGCGATGTCGATCCAGCCGACCCCCAGCGCGGCGGCGGCCACGCCCTCCGCGGTGCGCCCGGCGACGTCAGCCCAGTCCGGGCCCGTACGTCCGGCCTGCTCGACACCGGCCCCGTCAACCGCGGTGACGGTGGTCTTCTCGGCGAAGTCCTCGGCGAGGTCCTCGGCGGTGTGCTGGGCGGGGATACGGCCCGGGGGAGCGGGGGGCGGGGTGGTGCCGGTGATCGGGCACACGACGTACGTCTCGGCCGCGAGCGCGCAGCCCTGGCGGATCGGGCAGGCCGCGCAGCAGCCCCCGTCGACGGCCCCCGGCCACGCGTCGGCGGGCCTGGCGGTCGTGTCCGTCACGACGCCACCCGGCCCGATGCCACCCGGTCCTGCAGCCAGGCACGCACCGTCAGTTCGTCCAGGTCCGGAACGGTCACCGCCGGGGCGGTGGGGGCCGGGGCGGGGGCGGGCTGGAAGCCGCAGGGCAGGGACAGCGCGGTGGCGGGCTTCGCGGCGGGCCCGAGGCGGCCGGGGAGACGGGTGACAGTGGTTACCGGGGCGGCGAGGCGCCGCAGGTGACGCAAGCGGCGGGGGCGGCGGATGCGCAGGCAGGCGAGCAGCACGGGCGGGCTCCAGAAAGGGGTTGGGTGGAGGGGCCGGACCGGGTTGTCGGTCCGGCCCCTCGGGGTGATGTACGGGTGGGTCAGGCGGTGCGGTGCGGGCGGGTCAGCGGGTGCGCCACCAGCCGCCGCGGTCCTGGCGGGAGCGCTCGGACGCCTCCCATGCCTGGCCCTGCCGGTCCGCCGCCTTGGCGTTGCGGTGGTGGTTCTCGCGGCGCTTGCGGGCCGCCTTCTCGCTCGCGGATTCCTGTCCGCTGTACTGCTGTGCGAGGTCCTTGTCGTTGCCGATCAGACCGAAAAACGCCATGGTGATGACACTCCTGACTGCTGGTTGGGGGTGCATGAAAAAGCCGCTCCTGGCCGGGCCGTGGAAAGCGGGCCGGGAGCGGCTGTTCGGCCTGACGGCCGTGGCGCACCACCAGGCCCCCGCACCGGATGCCGGTGGGCGGGGCTGGTGGCGACCATGCGGGGTCAGGACGTGATGCGGTCCGGACCGCCGGTCAGCGGACCGCGTGCTGCTTGAGCGCGACGGCGATCTGACCGGCGCGGTCCGTGGCGATGGACCCGCCCTCGGTCCGGACCGCAGCGGCGATGTTGGACCGGTTCAGCGGCCGGTCCTCGGACCGGAGCCGGTCCAGGGCGGTCCGTTCCAGGTCCGTGAGCGTGATGACGGTCCGGTCCGGACCGTCATCCGCCGCCCGGTCCGGAGCGTTGTCGGCGCCCTCTGCCGGACCGCTGACCGGTCCGGTCCGGTCCGTGGTTCCGGTCCGGACCGTCACACCATGCGTGGCCGGTGCGGTGTGCGCAGCGGGCACGCTCTTGGCGGTCCGGTCCGGACCGGGGCCGGTGTGCAGGTCGGCGCCCGCCCGGCCCGCCGGACCGGACTCCAGCGCAAGGGCCGGTCCGCCGGACCGGTCCGGGCGGTCCGTGGACCGGACCGGTCCGTGGACCGCGTGCCGGTCGTCCGGACCGGACCGGACCGGGTACCGGTCGTGCTGGACCGGGCGGACCGGGCCGAGGCCGTCGACCGGTCCGGGCCGGTCCATGCGGGTGAGAGTAAGGACCGTGGGGATGGCGGCCGGACCGTGATCGTCGGTCCCGATGCGGGGGACGACGACACGGTGCAGGGCCCGTCCGGTCCGGACCGCCCGGCGGTCCGCGAGTTGCGCACCGGCCGCGATCCAGGCCCGGTCCAGCGTGGTCAGGCGCGCGTCGGTGATCGCGAGGGACCACGCGGTGAAGCTGTGGACCGGGTAGCGGACCCAGCGGACCATGCCGATCGAGGGGCGGGCCTTGGCAACCTTGCCGTCCTCACGGAGCTTGCGGCGGTGGATCAGCGACGCGTACAGCTCCCACAGCACCATCCCGACAATGCTCATGGCGGCGAACGCGACGGCCTTCGGCGTGAAGTGCCAGTAGGTGATCTGCTCCGTCCATGCCTGGGCCGTCGCGTCCCACACCCGGCTGCCGGGCACCGGTTCGCCCGAGGCGTGCCAGAAGTTCATGACCGCGGCTCCGAGGGCGAAGATCCAGGTGGAGACCCGGTAGAGGGTTCCGGCGTCGCCGCCCCGGCGGGCCTGGTGGTACATCCACCCGACGAACGCCGTCGACAGCTCCCACGCGGCGGCGAACAGGATCGTGAACGGGGCCACCCAACCGAGGATGTCGTGAGCGAACCCGGCCTGCCCGGTCCACGCGACCGCCATCGGCGCGGTGATCGGGCCGATCACCATCAACCGTTCCGCGTTCACCTTGACGAACTTCTTGACCCGGTCGGTCACGGCCGGCTGCCCGGCACGGCGCGCGGCCCGCAGCTCACGGGCCTTCGCCTTCCGGCCGGCTTTCTCGTCCCGCCGTGCTGTACGGGCCTCGTGCTTGAGCCGTTTGCGTTCCAGGGCCTGTTCGGTGCGTGAGGTCGCGCGCCGCATCCGGACAGCTGCTTCTGCCAGGGCGTCATCGGCGGCCTTCAGCGTGACGGCCGCGTCTCCTTCCCTGATCCGGGCCTGAGCAAGCGCCATCTCGGCGTCCTTGAGGTCCGTGTCCCGCTTCTCTTTCGCCTTCGCCAGGAGCCGGTCGGCTTCCTCACGGGCGGTACGGGTGAGCCGCTCAGCGTCCTCGGCCGCCATCGCCCGCACCCGGGCAATGTCTTCCTGGGCGAGCTTGCGTGCACGAGCCGCGTCCGCGACCGCAGCCTCACGGTCCCGGCCGGCGTCCTCACGCAGCCGGGCGGCTTCCGCCCGCGCCTCGCGCAGCTGCTGCTCAACACCGGCCGCTGCTTCGGCCCGTACGCGCTCCGCGTCCCCGGCACCAGCCGCACGCAACCGCTCTGCCTCCTGCCCAGCCTCCTCAAAGAGATGGGCAGCGGCATCGGCGGCCTGCGTCTGCACCGTGCCAGCCTCAGCACGGGCCGCGGCCAACTCCCGCTCCGCATCAGCCCGTGCCTGCTGCAGCACCGCTTCGGCACCGGCCCTGATACCGGCCGCCTCCTCAGCCACGCGCTCCAAAAGCGCCTCGGCCTCACGCCCGGCATCACCACGGACCTGCTGCGCCCGTTCCTGGGCGCGCCACTCGATCGCGCTGCCGATCCGGTCCGCCTCGGCCCGGTGCCGAGCCGCGACCGCACGGGCAGCAGCACTCGCCTTCTTCGCGTCCAGCCGGGCTTCCTGACGGATCAGCTGCGCCTCTTCGGCCGCGTCGCGGCGGGTCCGGTCCGCGTCCGCAGCAGCTACGGTCAGCCTGCGCCCGGACTCCTCGACCACTTCGGCGAGGACCTGGCGGGCGCGGGCCTCAGCCACGGCCCGCACCTCCCGCGACTGCCGGTGCGCCTGGTCGGTCAGGCTGGCCGCATGGGCCTCGGCCGCCTCCAGGAGCCGGCGTGCCTCGTTCTGTGCGTTCTCCCGCAGGAGGTCGGCCACATCGGCGGCCCGGTCCCGGGCATCGGCAACCACCGGATCAGCGGCCGGATGCACAACCTTCAGCGCGACAACCATGTCGTGGGGCGCTGCGGCCGGTACGGGAACGGCGCTGGTCTTCGGCCTGGTCTTGGTGGTGGTCTTACGGGTTTTGGCCTGCGGCTTGCGCCGGGCCGGGGACTTCGAGCGGGCGGTCGCCACGGCGGGGAGACTCCTTGAAGTAGTGGGGGCACCGGCCCGCCCCGCCCTGGCATGAGGAAAAGCGGGGCGAGCCGGTACAGCGAGAAAAGGGCGGCCCGATCAGCCGCGCGGCAGCTCCGGGCGCCGGGAGGCGGTGGCGGTCTGCGCGGTGAGCCAGGCGACGGCGGCCGGGGTCATGTCGTCCGCGACCGTGTCGGTGTTGAGCGGGGCGGCGTCGATGTCGCGCATCGCGTCGGCCGGCGGCAGCAGCCGCATGTACCGGGCGCGGGCCAGCTTGATCAGGCCGCCGCCGTTCAGGCGGGCGAGGGTGTAGCGGATCTCGCCGCTGGTGAAGGGGATGGTCCCATCGACCCGGCAGACGAACGTGTGGGTCGGCGCGCCCGCCCAGAACCGCTCGGGGTCGCGGTAGAGCACGAAGTCGTCGCACTTGTACGTAACCGCCGCGGTCGCGGTGGCTGCGGGGATGTTGGCGTTCAATTTGTCTCCTTCGGATCGGGTCGGGCTTGTGCCCGGACCGGGGCGGTGCGAAAGGCCGGCTGCCCGTAGGGCGGGCAGCCGGCCTGGAGAAGAAGCGCGGGGCGGGCCACGAAGTCGTGGTCCGTCCCGCGCCACCGTCAGTGCGGGCCGGAGGCGGTGGCGGGCTTCGCGGTGAGCCAGGCGACAGCGGCTGGGGCCGTATCGGCCATGCTCATGCCGTCAGCCCGTCGATCCAGGCAGCGGCAAGGGCGAACGGAAGGGCCGTGGGGCGCCCCTCACTTACCGATCCCGATCACCGACTGGGCGTGCCGCCGAAGGGCTTCCTCGGCCTGTCGGCGGTCCTCCTCGGCCTTGGCGGCAGCCTCGGCCGCCGCGGCCGCCGCCGCCCGCTGGTCTTCGAGGGCGCTCATGCGGCGTACCCCCTCGCCTGCTCGCTCGCCTTGAAGACGATGTCGGCGGTGGTCATGCGGAGGACCGGCTGGCGGTCGTACGCGCCGGGGACCATGTCGGCGAAGGTCCGGCGGGCGCGGCGGCCGGCCGTCCGGGCCCGGTCGTCGCCGTCGACGACGAGGCACCCGACGAGCTGGTGGAACTCGGTCTCGTCGGGCATGGGGCCGAGGTCGTTGTCCTTCTGTTCCTGGTCCTCGTACCACCCGGCACGCGGGGGAGTTGCCATAATGGTCATGCGGATCAGCTCCTTGAGCCTTGTGGGATCCGTGCTGGCCCCCGGCACATGTGGCGTCTCTAGCGCCGTGTCGGGGGCCTGCCCCGTTCCGGGGCGGCGCACAGTGGGGTTGTCCTGTAGCCCCACGCCGACACCAGCCCTTGACCGGGGCTGGGGACGACGTGCAGCACAGGACGGGGTCAGGCCGCCGTGGACCAGGTCGTGTCGGCGGTGTGGTCGGTTCGGGCCGCGGCGGTGAGCGCCAGGAGGTGCTGCCAGTCGGCCGCAGCTGCAGCGGCGAGGCGGCCGGGCTGGCGGATCTCACGGATGATGGCGAGTTCCCGTCCGGTGCGGCCGCCGCGGACCAGGCCGTCGCTCGATCGGTCGCCGGTGCCGTCCCGCAGCGCGAGCTCCTCGCACGCCGCCCGGACCGGGCACCTGGCGCAGACCTGCCGGGCGGCCGCCTGCCGCGCCGCCCAAGTCGCGGGCGGTGCACTGGGGTTGCGGTCGAACAGGTCCCGGTATCGGTCCTGGTCGCAGCGGACGCTGGTGTCGAGGGCGGCCTGGAGCACCGGCCGACGGGCGCGGCGGGCGGCGGTGGGGGAGAGCAGGTTGAGCGTCACGGTGGGTCCTCCATCGACGAGTATGGGAAGCGGGAAGAGTGATGAACCCCCAGGCCAGGAGGCTTGGGGGTTCGGATCGTTGGGCTGTTTGAGCGGGCGGCCGGGCTACCGGTTGCCCTGCTTCTTGGCCTGCTTCAGCTGGTGCTCGAGCAGCGTGATCGCACTCTCCAGATCGGCGCGCTCCCACGGGTTCAACTTCGGGCTCAGTTGCTTGAGCTGCGCCTTCAGGGCGTCGTGGACACGCTGCACGTCGGCCCGGTGCACGCGCGGGAGAACCTTCCGCGACAACTGCCGATGCGTGCGGGTCTGGTCCTGCTGCGTGGCGCGCTGCTGCTCGGCGGCGCGGCGGTCGCGGAGTGCCTGCTGCTCGCGGGAGAGTACGGCGGTGGCCTCGAACTCGCGGAGCCAGAGCTCAAGTTCGCGGGCCGTGCCGCACCGGCCGCCGGCCCCGCACGTCGTGCACGTGGCGCGGTGCGCGGCGACCGTGCGGCGGGCCCGGTCCAGCAGCGGGAGCAGCCGGGCCCCGACGGGGGCGACCTGCTGCTCGCGGGCGGCGGCGAGCTTGTGCACGGGCGCCGGGACGGTCGTGGACTTGGGCTTGGGGAGCACCTTGGTCGCGCGGCGGGACCTGGTGGTCGGGGCCGCCTCGACCATGTCGGCGCGCCAAACGCCGACGGCACTGGTGGAGATGGTGACCCGGCGGTTGGTGCTGGGGCAGCGGCGCGGATCGGCGCTGCGGTAGCGCTTGGTGTGGTGGGGGACCAGCTTCGGCGTGCTGCGCATCCCAGTGATCGGGCACCAGGTCTCGCAGTCGGGGCAGACCAGGTGTTCCGCGCCCGGGGTCAGGTCGATGTGGGTGACCTTGAGGTCGGAGGCGACGATCGGCGGGAGGGTGCTGACGTTCCGTGTGCGGGTCTTGCGGCGGCGCTTGCGGGCCTCGGGCTGTGCAAGGGGAGTGGTCATCAGGGGCTCCTCGTATCGGGGGAGAAGAGGTGCGTCGCGGTGGGCTCTCCGACCGCCAGGCGCACGGCGGAGGCCGGCAGTCCTGGAGGACGGACAACGCATCAGCGGTGCGATGCGATGTGCACGGGAGCGCTCGGTCAGGGAACCGATCCGGGGGATTTGGTGGCGCTATCACCCCGGCCCTCCCCCTCTTCGGGGCAAGGGCTCCTGCGGTGGTGCGGTCGTGCGGTGCAGGAGCCGAGGTTCCGACTCCGACGGTCTTGCAGTGGTGCTCACTCGGTGCTCCCGGAGGATCACCGACGGGCCCCACTTGCATCAGGTTGCATCAGGTAACCTCAGGTGTCAAGCGGTATAGTGAGGCACCCAGAGGTAATTCGAAGGAGGCGAAGGCACATGGCAGGGCCCCGAGCCGACAATCGGCCGCCGTACGCGCGCATCGCGGGCCACTACCGCGACATGATCAGTTCTGGGGAGCTCTCGCCGGGCGATCTCCTGCCCAGCATCAAGATGCTGGCGACCAAGTGGAGGGTCAGCACAGCTACCGCCGACCGGGCCATGCGTCTGCTGCGCGAAGAGAAGCTCGTGCAGGGCATCCCGGGCGTCGGTACCGAGGTGATGGCACACCCCATCTCGCTGTCCTCCGGGGCGGAGCGCCACGACCGCAGCAGCAAGACGCAGTCGTCGTGGGGTGTCGGTGAGAAGTCGTCCGGCCACACCGCCGGCATAGTCGAGGCTCCCGAAGACGTCGCTCACGTGCTGGGCATTTCGCCTGGTGACGACGTGATTCGCCGCAGCCGTGTCTACCGGGACGGCCATGGCATCGTCTCCCACTCAACCTCGTGGATCCCGGCCGAATTCGCCCAGGCCGTACCCGAGTTGGCGTGGAGCGAGCGACTCGAGGGCGGGTTGTCGCTCGACTTGATCGCTCGCGCTACGGGGCGGCACGTCGTAAAGCGCGTGGATGAGGAGACGGCTCGCATCGCAACCGACCACGACCTCAAACTCCTGGAGCTGGAGGCCGACACCGTCGCGGCGATCCTTGTGCTGACCGCACGCTTCCTGGATGGCGACGACGAACTGCTTGAGTACGGCGTGGACTTGGGCGCCCCGGGCCGCACCCGTCGCACGACGACAGAGGTGCAGCGGTGACCACATACGACGCCGCCGTACTGGACGACACGCTCGTCTCTTGCCTCGAAGCCCGCCTCAGCCAGCTCCTTCGAGCCAAGCACACCGACACCCTCACGCTGGAAGGACGATTCGAGATCACGCGTATCGCCGCCGCTTTGTCCGGCCGACTGGGCCCCGCGCCTCGCGCGATCCTCATGTCCGGTCTCCAGGGCTCTGGCAAGACAACCCTCGCCCACGCCCTGGAGGAGGCCGGGTTCCGGCGCCTGTGCCCTGATGAGGAGATGTTCCGCCGTTACGGCCACTACGGCAGGGACTTTCCCCGCGGGCAGTTCAGGGTCCGGGAGGCGCCTGTACTCAAGGACATCGCCCTTGAGCTTCAGGAACTCCTGACGGCCGGGCACGACACTGTGGTCGACCATGGCTTCTGGACTCCGGAAGAGCGGGTTCAATGGGCAGCGACTGTGATGGAGGCCGGCGGCGAGCCCGTTCTCATCTACTTGCCTGTGCCGCATGAGGTGCGCTGGGACCGGATCCAGAAGCGCAACGAGCAATCGCTGGTCGATGCGAACAGCATCGAGTTCAGCGAGGAGGACTTGCTCAGGCACGCCGGCCGCTTCTGCCCGCCGGCCGATGATGAGCCGCACATCGTGTACGACGGTCACCCGGAGAGCGTGCTGGCCGCACTCCACTGCACCCGCCGACCGCGTTGAGCTGACATACGACGATCTGCCGCTTGAATGACCGAGTTGCGGCATCTTCGACTGAATCACGGGCCCACCTTCCTTCGATCGGACGTGCGAACTAGGTGATCACCAGGGTGGGATGAGGGAGCATGACCACACGAGGTCCGGCGGCGGACCGGTCCAGGACCGGTTCCGGACATGAAGCGGACCGCTACCGGACCAGAGCCCTTGCTCTGCTGACTTGGTGTCGCTCGCGACTGACACTGAGAACGCAGAGCACGATTTCGTGACTCTGGGGAGGACCGGTGGCCGGCAGCGCCAGTCAAGGAGATCCGCGGACGAGACTGGAGTACCTGCTGCGGCAGCAGCCGCGCACGTACGACGAGATCGTCGGGGACTTCGGGCAGCTCGCTACGAGGCTGGGGGAGAACGTCACCCTCAGCACCCGGCACCTGCGCCGGCTGGCCAGCGGAGAGCGGGCCAGCACCACCCCAGTCATGCGCCGTGTCCTGCAAAGCATGTTCGGCATGCCGCTGGAAGAGCTCCTCGCCCCTTGGGCGGGCGCCATACCGGCGGTTGACGAACCCACCGGGCTGATCCTGGCGACAGGGAGGCCCACTGCGGACAGGGAGCTGATCGAGATGGCTGCACAACGAGCCCGGAGCTTCGCCTTCACGGCAGGTCAGACCAACCTCACGACCGACGTGATGGAACAGGTCCACGCGGACGTCCAGAATCTGGCAACGGACTATCCACAGCGACCGCTTTCGGAGCTGCTGCCGGACCTCATCACGACCCAGGACACCATCTACACGCTGCTGGAACAGCAGCGCCGCCCCTCGCAGGCCCGGGAGCTGTACTTCCTCGCCGGGGTAGCGGGCGGCCTGCTCGCGAAGGCCAGTCACGACCTCGCGGACCCGCATGCGGCGCTCACTCAGGCTCGAACCGCGTTCGTGTGCGCGGACCAGGCTGATCACAACGGGCTGCGGTCCTGGATCCGCGGAATCCAGTCGCTGGTCTCGTACTGGGCCGGCCGGACCAGGGAGTCGGTCCGCTACGCCCAGTCCGGCGCCGAGTTCGCCGCGGTCAACACCTCGAGCGTCTGGCTGCCCATGAACGAGGCCCGGGCCCACGCGGCGCTCGGCAACGCGAATGCGACCCGAGCGGCCATCGAACGCGCTGAGCGCGCCTGGGACCTCGTCCAGGAGGACGAGGTCGACGAGCTCGGCGGCCTGTGCCTCTTCGGCCGAACCCGGCAGATCTACTACGCGGCCGAGGCCCTGTCCTGGCTACCCTCACAGAGCAGCATCGCGAACGACTACGCGACCCGCGCCGTCGCGGCCTACGAGGACAGCAGCTCTCCCGAGTGGGCCTTCGGCGACCAGGCGGGCGCGCACAGCGCGCTCGCCATCACGCGCATTCAGATGGGCGAACTGGAGGGCGCCACCGAGGCCGTGGCGCCGGTCCTCGACCTCGCTCCCGAGCAGCGCATCAACGGGATCGTGAACGCGACCCAGCGCGTGCACCGCGCTCTGCGCGACTCCCCGCTTGCCGAGGACGCGTCGAGCCTGCAGGAGCAGATCGAGGCGTTCACCCGTACCCAGCTCAAGTCGCTGCCCCGCTAGGAGCCCTCCGTTGACGTACCCGATCCGTATCGCCGGCGAACAGGTCGCGCTCCGGGAGTTCGCTCCGACGGACGTAGACGACGTCCTGAGCATCATCGGCGACGACAAGGTCACTAGCTGGCTGAGCTTCGACAGCCGCTCCCGGGCCGAAGCCGTCGCCATGGTCGACGGCGCGGTCGCCCGCGCCCAGGAGGAACCCCGCACCGAGTACTACCTGGCCGTGACGCCCAAGAGGGAGGACCGCGTCGTCGGCTTCGCCCGGATCGCGTTCGCAGGCGTCAAGGCCGGCAAGCTCGGCTACGCGATCGCCGCGCAGGAGTGGGGTCGCGGGTACGCCACGGATGCGGCCCGCTGCCTGATTTCGTACGCGTTCGCCGAGCTCGGGCTGCACCGCGTCAGCGCAGCCATCGGCCCGTCGAACCTGGCCTCGATCGCCCTTGTCGAAAAACTCGGCTTCCAGAAGGAGGGCGTCCTCCGCGACCACGTGCACACCAACGGTGGATGGCGGGACAGCGTGCTGTACTCCGTGCTGGAGGACGAGTGGCGGCCGTAGCCTCAGGGCTCTGACTCGAGGGTTCTTGACGACCAGTCGGGACCGCCTTCCCGCCAGGCGGGAAGGCGAACTCGATTGCTGCCCGCCACGCGGGACGGCGCCGCTTCCCTAGCGGAACCCTCTCGCGCTGGTCCTCGAAATCTGTTCAGGTTCAAGGGCACTACAGGCCCCACCTGCACGTTTCCACGCCAGAATCAGAAAGATCAACATCCGGGGGAGGTACTCGCCAGTTGGACGCCTGCGATGTCGTCCATAAGAACACGCGCATCGACGGTGTCGAAGATCGCCACGGTGGGGTATCTTTCAGGGCATCAGCCTTGGATGGGGGAGGTCTCTCAATGTCGAAGTCGGATCTGAGCGAGGCAGTTGACGCCCTGGTCGACCGCGCGCCGGACCTCCCCATCCCTGCCGTACGGCGGCAACTGCGCCTCGCCGACGGACTGACGCAGCGCCAGCTGGCCGATGCCCTCCAGGTGAAGCCGCTAACGATCCTGCGCTGGGAGTCCGGGCAAACCGACCCGCGGAGGCCCTGGCGGGACGCATACGCCCAACTACTCCAGCGGCTCGCCGAGAAGTACCCCGACGCTGCGCAGGTATCCGATGACGGCTGATCCGACCAGGCTTCGCCAGATTTCGGATAGCCGACGCCGCCTTCGAGAGTCGAGGGGAGTCGGGATGACCTAAGGCCATCGGCCGCGCGCGCCAAATGAGGACTCGCAATCCTCTGGCCTCGCGCGGCCCGTCTACCGCCTGGATTAGCCACCAGAGCGGTCCGCTCAGATCCCGGTTCCAGCCGGTCCTGAGCCGCGGCTTATCAAGCCGCTCATTTCCAATTCGGCCCCTCATCAGGGCCATGCAACACCCGCGGGCCCCTGCCAGGGGGCTTCGCGGTTCGTCTCGGCGGCCCTGCCAGGGGCTTCCGAGACACCAGCGCCAAAACCGTCAACGGAAAGGAGATCCGCCTCTGGCCTTCGCCCTGTCGCCCGCTCCTCACGGAGGGGGCCCCACCCGCGTCCGCAGTTCCGGAACAGCAGGAGGTTCTTCGCCATGGTGCACCAAGTCGGTGTCCCTTGTCAGCTTGACCTTGTCCGATTCAGCCTGATTCGAGCGTTCGAAGTGTCCCGTCACACGGGATGCGTCGCCCACTATCAGACGCTTTGCCGCGTTACGCCGGAAATCGATTTTCCGGTAGAACGGCTTCCTGTCCGGCCCTCGGGAGCCGTCAACATTCGTGCCCGCCGCTTCCTGTGGGCGGGAGCGCCACGGGTGTTCGGGGCTGGCCGGTCTCTGTCTACAGGTGACCTGGTCCAGGGTGCCGGGATGGATATGGATCACGTCCTGATTCGGGTGGGCCGGTGAGTGCCGTGGCGGCGTCGGCCGCCGTGGTGGAGCACCAGTTGTCGGAGGTCGTCGACAAGTCCGTCGACGGGGCTGTGGCCGGGTTGCCGCGTTCCGGTCGGCAGCAGTCGGCGCCGGTGCGGGTGCGGGTGCGGACGCAGCGGGTGCGGGTGCCGATGCGTTTGGTGTGGTCGCCGTTCTACGCGGATGTGGCGCTGACGGCGTACGTGAAGGTGAAGGCGCTGGCCTCGCGACCGGAGGGATGCCAGGCGAAGGCGGCGACGATCGCCTCGTACCTGGGGCTGTCGGTGGCGTCGGTGGAGCGCGGGATGACGCGGCTGCGTCGTCCGGGACCGGATGGTGTGGTTGAGCTGCGCTCGCGGCGCCGGACGCATTCGGGCGGGACGGGCGAGTCCGCGGTGCGGACGGTGCGGCCGATGAACCCGGCGGAGGCGTTCGTGTGGGTGCCGGTGGCGGCCGCGGAGGACCTCACGCCCCGGCAGCTGCGGGCGTACGCGCTCATCGCCTATGCGCAGGCGCGGGGGATCGCGCTGACCGAGGCGGAGCTGGCGTCCGGTCTGCGGCACTACTCGGGCAAGAAGGCCGGCCAGGCGCTGACGGTGACGGCGGCGTCGGCGGTCGTGGACGAGGTGGAGGCGGTCCGGTGGGTGACCGTGCAGCGGCGTGTTGGGGCGCAGGGCCGGAATCTGTACATCGCGCACGACATCGCCCCGGAGGCCCGCCCGGCTGGTGCCTGCCCGGTGGCCGGTGGGTCCCCGGAGATTGCTGTGGACAGTGGTTCTGAGGGGGCGTCCAGTTCCCAAGTTGGTGAGGGATCGGGTTCCCCGGTTGATGAGGGATCCCTCGCGTATAAGGAATCACCTAGGACTGACTCACCTGATGACGAGGGCGCGCTTTCCTCACCCGCCGTAGGCGAGGTACCGGTAGGTAAGGGCGCTGGGCCTGTGGAAAACCCGGTCGGCGGCGAGCCGACGCGCACGGCCGCTGGCAGTGGTCTCGCGCTTCGCGCGGATGGAAAGACGTCCTCCTCCTCGAAGCCGAAGACCGAAAAGCGCAGCAGCAGCGGCGGGGGGTCGGCGCGGTCGGCGTACACCGGACCGCAGCTGACCATGAAGCCGGAGATCTACGCGGTGCTGGAGCCGGTGCACTGGCTGCTGGAGCAGCTGAACAACCCGTTCGTGGAGCGGAAGATCGCCCGGGAGGTCGGCCGCCAGCTGGCAGGCGGGATGGACGCGGAGCGGCTGCACCACCGGCTGACCGCCCGGTTCGCCAAGGTGATGGCCTCGGAGATCCGTGACCCGGGTGGGTGGCTGCTCGGGGTGGCGCTGCCGCGCTGGGGCTGCGGGCACCTGGACTGCGAGTCCGGCGTGCGCTGGTCGAACGGCCAGCGGTGCGCGGTGTGCGAGGAAGTCGTCGCCGACAAGTTCGCCGCCCGGCAGCGAGCCCAGCGCATCGCCCAGGGCTTGTGCCCCGTGCACGGCACCCGCCCCGGCCCCTCGGGGCACTGCGCCGACTGCGAGCTGGACGACGCGATCGACCGGCCCGCCCCCATCCCGGTGCAGCGCGTGCCGGAGGGCCCGACGCGCGGTGTCTGCGGTGTCTGCGGCGTGCGGATCATGCTGACGGGCCCCGCCCTTGGCGACGGCCTGTGCAAGCCGTGCCGCGAGGGGAGCGCCGCCCTGGCGGCCAGCGACGCCCCCGCGCTCCCGATGGCGGCGGCAGCGGCCGAGCAGCCGATCTGCTCGGGCCAGGACGGAGCCGTGCCGTGCACCCGCGAGACCCTGCCGACCCGCAGAGTGTGCCTGCGTCACCGGGTCCAGGAGCTCGCCGGAGAGGTGGCGTGATGACCGGGACCCCGCAGCTCAGCGGCGTCGACCTCGCCCGCCAGGCCCTGGTCGCCGCCCGGGAGGCGGCGAAGAAGAACGGCGCCGTCTGCAAGAAGCCGAAGCGGCGGACCGGGCCGGTGATACGGCGGGACGGCCGTGACCCGCTCGCCCTCGGCACGGCGATCGGCATGATGATGACCGAGCGCGGCATGGCCGCCCCGGCCGCCGGCGGCAGCGTCCTCGCCCAGTGGGAGGCCATCCTTGCCGCGGCTGCGCCCGAGCTTGCTGGTCACGTCCAGGCTGTGGGGTTCGACGCGGACACCGGCCGCCTTGCGTTGCGATCCTCGGCCGCGCCGAAGGGCGACCGCCACGGCGGCCGGTAGCGTCCGGCGGATGAGCGAGACGACGTTGCGATCCTCGGTCGCCCCCAAGGGCGACCGCCACCCGCCACACGCAGACGACACGGCCGGGCCGGTACTCGTTGCGATCCTCGGTCGCCCCGAAGGGCGACCGCCACCCCCGCTGCGTACGCGACCTTGTGTCCGCCGTGGTGCCAGTTGCGACCTTCGGCCATCCCGAAGGATGACCGCCACACATCAGCTCCAGGTGATCGGTGGTAACGACCAGGAGTTGCGACCCTCGGCCGCGCGGTCGCCACTCGGGACGCTGCTCGCCACGAATGGGACGTCCCAGTCGAGGTTGCGATCCTCGGCCGTCCCGAAGGGCGGCCGCCACCCGGGTCGAGGTCCGTCACGCTCGCGCGGATCATTTCGTTGCGATCCTCGGCCGCCCTGAAGGCGACCGCCACCTGCGTAGCCAGAGATCAGCTCCGCGACCGTCAGGCCGTTGCGATCGGCCGCCCGGAGGGCGACCACCACCCCGGCACCTGGGGCTGGCACCTGATGGTATGCCTGGGTGCGATCCTCGGTCCCCCGAAGAGTGACCGCCACCAGAGATCGAGTCGGCCCCGTGTGCGAGCCGGAAACCGCTGCGATCCTCGGCCGCCCCGAAGGACGACCCCCACCACCTGACGGGCGGCGGGTTCCTCCCACGAACAAGGGGTTGCGATCCTCGGCCGGCCCGAAGGGCGACCGCCACCGCTGTATCCAGGCTGCATCGGTCATCTCCGCGATGTTGCGATCCTCGGCCGCCCCGGAGAGCGACCGCTACTTGGGCGCCACTGCGGTCAGCTCGGTTGCGATCCTCGGCCGCCCCGAAGGGCGACCGCCACGCCGGCAGGATCCGCCACCTGAATCCAGGGCCCGTAGTTGCGATCCTCGGCCGCCCCGAAGGGCGACCGCCACCAGGAGCGCTTGAATGGGGATGGCCGCCTGGCGGAGGTTGCGATCCTCGGCCGCCCCGAAGGGCGACCGCCACTTCCTACAGGCCCGAGGTCACCACGTACAGGATAGTTGCGATCCTCGGCCGCCCCGAAGGGCGACCGCCACCCTCTGCTCCACGGTAGGCCACGCCCTGCTAGAGATGTTGCGATCCTCGGCCGCCCCGAAGGGCGACCGCCACCCGTCGATGAACGACGCCTGCCCGGTGTGCACCCGGTGGTTGCGATCCTCGGCCGCCCCGAGGGCGACCGCCACGCCGGACTGCCGATCGGCTACTCACCGCTGGTGAAGTGTTGCGATCCTCGGCCGCCCCGAGGGCGACCGCCACTCATCCGCGGCGGAGAGGGCTTCCTTGGTGGAGTCGTTGCGATCCTCGGCCGCCCCGAAGGCGACCGCCACGCCGTCACGGATGACAGGCGCGTACGCGGCCCTGCAGTTGCGATCCTCGGCCGCCCCGAAGGCGACCGCCACCCCCGAAGCGCACGCCTCCTGGGTGCCGGCTGCCGACGTTGCGATCCTCGGCCGCCCCGAAGGCGACCGCCACGCAGGCGTCCTACAAGGGCGTCTCCGCCACAGAACTGTTGCGATCCTCGGCCGCCCCGAAGGCGACCGCCACGTGGGGGTGTCCACGCAAATGGTCAGCCGAGTGGAGTTGCGATCCTCGGCCGCCCCGAAGGCGACCGCCACGACGAGGTCGGCCGCGCCGGACGGCATCATCGTCTGGTTGCGATCCTCGGCCGCCCCGAAGGCGACCGCCACCGGGGGGAAGCAGCCATGCGTGCCCACGACACCGACCAGTTGCGATCCTCGGCCGCCCCGAAGGCGACCGCCACTGGGAATCCAACGGAATCGACGGCAACTCAGACGGAGTTGCGATCCTCGGCCGCCCCGAAGGCGACCGCCACGCGAGGGGCGCGGACGGCCAGACCCGCCTGTAGACGCAGTTGCGATCCTCGGCCGCCCCGAAGGCGACCGCCACCTGATGCCGCCGCCGAACTGCAGGCAGCGCTGGAACGGTTGCGATCCTCGGCCGCCCCGAAGGCGACCGCCACCTGTGTGGGGCATCTCCATCCTCGCCAATGGCAAGTTGCGATCCTCGGCCGCCCCGAAGGCGACCGCCACGCGGCAAGGCGATCGTGCACATCCCCGGCAAGCGTCCGTTGCGATCCTCGGCCGCCCCGAAGGCGACCGCCACCCGGACGACGAGGCGCTGATCAAGTACCTGACCAAGTTGCGATCCTCGGCCGCCCCGAAGGCGACCGCCACCCTGCGTTTTGGCTGGTCAGGAGTACCGGACGCGCGTGTTGCGATCCTCGGCCGCCCCGAAGGCGACCGCCACTCTGAATGACCTGTGGATTCACTATAGAGGGCGGGTTCATGCTGACAGGAGGGAGTGCTGATATACGCACAAAGTGGGCATTTTTCTTCGGCGTGATAGGCGTGTCGTGTGTGTGCTTGGGGTTCCGAAGTGCCAAAGCGGCTCGTGGCGGGGCCGTACTCGCGCCTGCGTCAGTCTCACGTGTCCATGGTCGTGTCAGTGGCTCATCTTAGGGTGGCGGTTTCTGATTAAGGTCTGCGGTTCGAACCTCGGGGGATCAATGCCGGAGCGTGAGTTGTTCGCCCACAGCCGTAGTCCGCAGTCGGGGTGCCGGCACCGTCTGGAGGACCATCTGCGTGGCTCAGCGGCCTTGGCCCGAGCCTTCGCCGAGGCTTTCGGTGCTGGTGAGGTGGCTGAGTACCTGGCGCTGGTTCATGACGTTGGGAAGGGGTGCTGCGCCTGGCAGGACCGATTGATCTTTCATGCCGAGCCGATGGGCAAGCCGGTAGGGATTCCTCACAAGGAAGCGGGCACTGTGCTTGCCGTGCGGACGGTGGGGCGCCAGCTTGCCGCTGTGGTGCAAGGGCATCACGGAGGGCTGCCTGACCAGGACAAGATCAAGGATGTGCTGGCCGAGCTCCGGGGGGCTGGGCAGGACGCGGATCGTGCCCGGGAGGCGGCAGGGGCCGTGGCCCGGGTGGTACCAGAGATCTTGCGGGACGACCGGATTCTGCCGCCCGCCTGGCTCGCTGGGCTTGAGTCGCCGCACAGGAGGGCGCTCGCCCTGGATGTTTTCACTCGCATGGTGTTCAGCTGTGTGGTCGACGCGGACTACCTCGATACCGCAGCCCACTTCGCCGGCGGGAAGCCGCGCGTTGGTGTGCGCGCGGACATGGGGGAGTTGCTGAAGCGTTTTGAACGGCGGAGGGCGCGGTTGCTCGCCCGGCGTGCGGCGTCCCCGGTGGATGAGCTGCGTGGGCGGGTGTACGAGGAGGCGTTGACGGCGGCTGCGGGCGTGCCGGGGATGTATGTGCTGCATGTGCCGACGGGCGGAGCGAAAACGATCGCGGCGGGTGGGTTCGCGCTGCGGCACGCGGCTGAGCACGGCCTGGGGCGCGTGGTGTTCGCTGTTCCGTACATCAGCATCACGCAGCAGAACGCTGACGTGTACCGGGATCTGCTCGATCCCCCTGAGGGCAGCGAAGACGGGCCTGTTGTGCTGGAGCACCACAGTTCGGTGGAGCTGGACGAGGAGGACGGGGCGGGGGCCTGGGCGCGTCTGGCAGCTGAGAACTGGGATGCGCCGGTTGTGGTGACGACGACGGTGCAACTGTTCCAGTCCTTGTTCGCGCGGAAGCCTTCCGTGATGCGGAAGCTGCACCGATTGGCGGGGTCGGTCATCGTGCTGGACGAGGTCCAGGCGCTCCCCGACCGGTTGCTGATTCCGATCTTGAGCGTGTTGCGTGATCTGGTGGAGCACTTCGGGGCGTCGGTGGTGCTGGTGTCCGCGACGCAGCCGTCGTTCTGGTCTCTGGCGCAGTTGGAAGGGCTTCCGCGTCGCGGCTTGGTGAAGGACGTGACAGGGCTGTTCGAGGCGCTGCGGCGGGTTCGGTATGAGTGGCGTCTGGGGCCGGAGGTGACGTGGGAGTCGATCGCGGGGGAGATCGCGTCTGAGGGAGGGGATCGGGTTCTGACGATCGTGAACACGACGCGGGACTCGGCGCGGCTGCACCGCCTTCTGACGGGGGCGGGCGATGGCGGGGTGCGTGTGTCGGCTCCGGTGTGGCACTTGTCGACGAGGATGACCGCTGAGCACCGGCGTGAGGTGATCAGGCATGTGCGGGGTGAGCTTGCGGCAGGGCGTCCGGTGCACGTGGTGTCCACGTCGTTGATTGAGGCGGGTGTGGACGTGGACTTCCCTCGGGTGTACCGGGCGTGGGCGCCGGCAGAGGCGCTGCAGCAGGCGGCGGGCCGCTGTAACCGTGACGGTCGTTTGTTGGAGGGGGGCAGGGTTGCGGTGTTCCGGCCGGTTGACGGCGGTGTCCCGAAAGACTTGTCGTACAAGGCGGCCATGGACGCGAGCGCGGAGTTCTTCGGGCCGGATACGTCGGCTCCGGATGATCTGGATGTCCTGGGCCTCTATTACGAGAAGCGCTGGGCGCTGCAGGGCACCGATGGGCGGTCGATGGGGGAGGGGATCCAGGAGCTGCGCCGGAGGTGGGACTTTCCCGCTGTTGCGGACGAGTTCCAGATGATCGACAACAGGTATGCCCAGTCGGTCGTCGTGATCCGTCCGGAGGAATCGGATGAGGAGCGGGACATCATTGAGTCGGACATCGCTCTGCTGCGTGGCCGCTTCCCGTCGGGGCCTGGACCGTTGCGTCGTCTGCAGCCGCACATGGCAACTTTGCCGAGGCACGAGGTCGCAGCTGCGCTGCGCGCGGGGCTGGCCGAGCCGGTGATCGGTGATCTTGTGGTGTGGCGGGGGTACTACGATCCGGTTCGCGGGCTGGACGCGGATGATCCTGAGGACCGGGGCGGCTACGTATTTTGAGTTGGTGATGCTGCGCTCGGTGCTTGGCGTCGTGTGCGGGGCGGGCCGTAGCGGGCGGCGCACAGTTCCTCCAGGAGCCCAGGAGCCCAGGAGGTTGTTGCGCCAGCATCTTGTGTAGCAGTCCCGCTGCTCTGGCAGCAGCACGACTGTCGGACTGCCGGACAAGAAGCCGATCAGCCCCGCCACGGAGGCGACAGCCAGGAGCAGGCCCCACCGCTGGGCCTGCTCCGGGGTGAGGGGATCGTGGTGTTGATCTTCCGGCTGGCACACCCTGTGTCCGAGTTGGCCTTAGGTTCCGGCTCGGCGGGTAGCACGCCAAAGCCCTTGTGAGCAGTGGTTTTTCTGTTTCGGAGGTGCATTGTCAGTGCCTCCGCCTACAGTGCGGCATCAATAGGGGACAGGCAGTGACCTGATGTCCCGTTGGTTCCGTGTGCCGTCGCCGGACCTGCCCAAGGACAGGTCCGGCGGGGGGTGGACTGTCAGGAATGGATACGACGGATGAGAACGACGGTGCCCGCATCCAGCAGGTTAGGGCGCGGTAACGAGGGTTGGGCTTTCCCTGATCTGGTGGTGGAGGTCTGGGGTGAGGCGGCGTGCTTCACACGGCCGGAGCTGAAGGCCGAGCGGGTCAGCTATCAGGTGATGACGCCATCCGCGGCCAGGGGTGTGCTGGAGGCGATCTTCTGGAAGCCCCAGTTCCGTTACGTGGTGCGGAAGATCGAGGTGCTGCGGCCGGTGAGCTGGATGCGGGTGCGCCGCAACGAGGTGAAGTCGTTGATCAGTGCCCAGGAGGTGCGGAAGCTCCAGTCCGACCGGCGCTACCGCTATGACGTCGAGACGGACCGGGACCAGCGCAGCACGCTTGCCCTGAGGGACGTCCGCTACCGGATCCACGCGCAGATTGTGGTGGATCCCGGGGCTCTGGCCGGTTCGGCGAAGTATCCGCCCGCGTCGGAGGAGAAGTACCGCGAGCAGTTGCGCCGCAGGGTGGAGCGGGGTGCCTGCTTCTCGGAGCCGTTCCTCGGCTGCCGGGAGTTCACCGCGTCGTTTGGCAAGCCCGATCCGCGGCAGCCGGTGGTGGAGTTCAGCGAGGAACTCGGCGTGATGCTCCACTCGATCGCGTACGGGCCGCAGGGGGAGCGCTACCGGTGGTTCCGCGCTTCCGTCGTCGACGGGGTCCTGGAGGTGCCGGAGGAACCGTTGCCGGACGACGCGGTCGCGATGCCGCTGGCTGCGTGGCGGGCCGACGCAGCGGAGGGCTGAGCGGTGCTGTTACAGCGATTGACCGAGTACGGGGACCGGATCGCCGGGGAACTGCCCGCTGAGTTCTACCGCGAGAAGCAGATTCACTGGGTGCTGGACATCGCCGCGGACGGTCTGAGCGCGAGGTTACTGAGCCGCAAGGTGTCGGGGCGTCAGCGCGACCAGGCGCTGATCATGCCGGTGCCGTATGTACAGCGGTCGGGGACGAAGGTGCCGCCCTACCTGCTGGTGGACACGGCCGAGTTCGTGCTCGGGGCGCCGAAGGCAGACAAGAACGGCCGTGTCACGGAGAAGGGCCGGGACGAGGCGTCGCGCCGGCATGACGCCTACCGTGATCTTGTCCTGCGCTGGGCGTCGTCTGCGGACGGTGAGACAGCGGCGGGTGCGGCCAGGACGTTCTTCACCGCCGGACCGGTGGCACTCGACCTCCCGGAGGGGGTCGAGGCGAAGGACACGGTCGCGATCATGGTCGGCACCTGCTGGCTGCATCAGCTGGGGTCGGCGCAGCGGTTGTGGGGCGAGGAAGTGCGGGCCCGTAAGGGCGGTGCTGCGGAACGTGCGGGGCTGTGTCTGGTGTGTGGTGAGTACCGCGCGTTGCTGGCGACGATTCCGGAGCCCGTGAAGAAGGGGGTGATCCCGACCGCGGGCGGCAGCAACGAAGGCCAGCTCATCAGCATCAACACCGCGGCGCAGGGGCGCGAGGGCCTGACCCAGCTGGTGAACACTCCCGTATGCCACCGGTGCGGTGGCCGCGCCATGGCGGTTCTGAACCACCTTGTCGCCTCGGACCGGCACCGGCGCCGCTTCCGGGACGACGGAGTGCTGTTGTGGTGGACGAAGCAGACTGAACCCGATTCCGCGCTCGCCATGTTCTTCGACGACCAGCCGGAAGCCGCCGACATCGAGCACCTCATCGACTCGATGACCACCACCCCCGGTCCCGCCACTGCGGAACGGGCGGACACCGACGCCTTCTACGGCCTGTCCCTCGGTCTGAACAACGCCCGCCTCGTCGTCCGCGACTGGATCGACGTCCCCCTGCCCGTGGCGAAGACGAACCTGGCCGCCTGGTACGCCGACCACGGAGTCTGGGACGGATGGACGGGACGGACCCGCTACTTCCCGCTCTGGCAGCTGGCCCTCTCCTGCGGCCGCTGGCAGGGCGAACGCTACGCACCCGACAGCGCCCCCCATGGTCTGGAGGCCGAGCTGCTCCACAGCGCCCTGCACGGCACCCGCCCGCCTGCCCGAGCTCTCCCACTCCTCCTGCAACGCGTCCACGCCGACCAGCGCGTCGATCCGCCGCGCCTGGCACTGCTGCGCCTGCTCCTCAACCGTTCCCCCGACCCCCAGGAGCACCTGATGCCACAGCTCGACAAGGACAGCACCGACCCCGCCTACCTCTGCGGCCGGCTCTTCGCCGTTCTTGAGTCCGTGCAGGACGAGGCACTCCCGGACATCAACACCACCCTGCGAGACAAGTACTTCAGTGCCGCGGTCGCCGCACCCAGCATCACCCTGCGCCGGCTATTCGCCGACTCCGGAGCCCACTTCAAGCGACTACGCCGGGACAAGCCCGCCGCCCGGTACGCGCTGGAGAAGCGCCTCTTCGAGATCTACAGCAAGGTGAGCGACGACCTTCCCGGCCACCTCACCGACGTCCAGCAGGGCCGCTTCATCATCGGCTACTCCCACCAGCGCCACGAGGACCTGGCACGGAAGCAGGCCGCCAAGGAACGCAGGCTCGCCGCTGTTCCCGCTCAGGCCGCACCCGCCCAGGACACCGCTTCCGCCTGACCCGGCAACCCCGCACACCATTACGAACCCGTTCAAGGAGATCTTCCTGTCATGACCGCTGCCCACCTGGACCCCGCCCGCAAGCACGACTTCGTCTTCCTCATCGAGGCCGTCGACTCCAACGCCAACGGCGACCCCGACAACGGCGGCCTGCCCCGCACCGACCCGGTCAGCGGCCACGGCCTGATCACCGACGTCGCGATCAAGCGGAAGATCCGCAACACCGTCGCCCTCATCAACTCCCACGAACCCCGCGAGGGCTACGAGATCTACGTCGAAGCCGGCACCGCACTCAACAGCCAGCACGAGCGCGCCTACACCGCCGGCGCCGCGAGCGACCAGAAGTCCGCGCAGGAATGGATGTGCCGCAACTTCTTCGACGTACGCATGTTCGGCGCCGTCATGACGACCGGCAAACGCGACAAGCAGGCCGGACGCGTCCAAGGCCCCCTCCAGATCGGGTTCTCCCGTTCCATCGACCGCATCACCCCCCTCGACATCGGAATCACCCGCGTCACCCCCACCAAAGAAGAAGACGTCAAGGCATGGAACGAACGAGGAGAGGGCCAAGACGCCAAAAACAAGGGCAAGGAGACCGAGATGGGCTCCAAACACGTCGTGCCCTACGCCCTCTACCGCGGCACCGGCCACTTCAGCGCCCCACTTGCCCGCCGCACCGGCGTCACCTCCGACGACCTCGCCCTCTTCTGGCGCGCCTTCGAAATCATGCTGGAACACGACCGCGCCGCCGCCCGCGCCAACCTCGCCCTGCGCGGCCTGTACGTCTTCACCCACGACGACGCCTTCGGCCGCGCCCCCTCCCACGAGCTGTTCGAACGGATCACCGTCAAGGCCCGCGACGACGTCAGCGCACGCAGCTTCTCCGACTACGGCACCGTCGAGGTACGTGACGCCAATCTCCCGCCCGGCGTCACCCTCACCACCCTCATCCCGCGCCCTGTCTGATGACGACATCTCTTCCCGCACAGGGCGGGGAGGGAGACCTCCTCCAGGTCTCCCTCTCCGCCCTGGAGCACTACGCCTACTGCCCCCGCCAATGCGGCCTCATCCTCCTGGAAGACGCCTTCACCGACGACGCCGCCACCATCCGCGGGACCCACCTCCACCAGCGCGTCGACACCCCCGGAAACAAAGGGCGACGAACCGTGCGCACCCTGCACGCCCTGCCCGTCTGGCACGACGGCTACGGCCTCACCGGAATCTGCGACACCGTGGAACTGCACAACGACGGCCGCATCCTCCCCGTCGAACACAAATCGGGGCGCTACATCCCCGGCGGACCGGCCGACATCCAAGCAGCCGCACAGGCCCTCTGCCTCGAAGCAATGTTTCAGCAACCCGTGCCCGAAGCCGCGATCTTCTCGGCAACCGACCGCCGACGCCACCTCATCACCATCGACGACGCCCTGCGGGCCCGCGTACTCGACACCACCCACGCCGTACGGGCTCTCCTCGAAAACAGCCACCTGCCCGGCCCCGCAGCCGACAAACGATGCCGCCGCTGCTCCATGGCCACCGACTGCATGCCGAAACTGCTCGCCGGGACACGCCGCTACCGCCAAGCCCTCACCACCCTCTACTCACCCACCGACCCACAGGACACCGACGCGTGACCACCGAACTCCTCAACACCCTGTACGTGCAAACACAGGGAGCCGACCTCCGCCTGGACCAGGACAGCCTGCGCGTCCACCTTCCCGACACTCCCGGACGCCAGATCCTCCCACTGCGCCGCATCGACGCCATCGTCCTCTACGGCCACATCAACCTCTCCACCGAACTGATCAGCCGCTGCGCGCAAGACCGAAGATCCGTAACCTGGATGACGAGGGGAGGGCGCTACCTCGCTCGCCTCGACGGCGCCGTCCACGGAAACGTCCTCCTCCGGCACGCCCAACACCGGACGCACGAAGACACCGAAGGCCGCCTCTCCATCGCGCGCACCATCACCGCAGGCAAGATCCGCAACAGCCGCTGGATTCTTCTCAGAGCCGCCCGGGACGCCGCCCCCACAGCAAAGTCCCGCATACGCGATGCAGCCGACGCTCTCGCCGAAAGCCTCACCGCCACCAGTACCTGCACATCCCTCGACAGCCTCATGGGCACCGAAGGAAACGCCGCCCGCACACACTTCGCCGCCCTCGCTGACACCATCCGTCCCACCGAAGGCATCCCCGCCTTCACCCACCGCAACCGCCGACCGCCCACCGACCCTGTCAACGCCCTGCTCTCCTACACCTACGGACTGCTGCGCGGACTCGTCCACGGAGCCGCCGAACAGGTCGGCCTCGACCCATACATCGGTTTCCTCCACGGGATCCGACCCGGCAAACCAGCACTCGCCCTCGACCTTATGGAGGAATTCCGTCCCGTCCTCGCAGACCGCTTCGTCCTCACCCTCCTCAACCGCCGCCAACTCCGGCCCGCCCACTTCGAGACCACTCCCGGCGGAGCCGTCCGCCTCACCGACGACGGCCGCAAGATCGTCATCACCGCCTGGCAAGACTGGAAGGCCCAGACCTGGGAGCATTCCCTCGCAGAACGGGACGTCCCCGCCGGCCTCCTGCCAGTGGTCCAGGCCCGCATCCTCGCGCGCCATCTCCGAGGCGAACTTCCCGCGTACCTCCCCTGGACCGCTGCCTGATGGAACTACTGCTCACCTACGACGTCGACACCACCACACCCGAAGGTCGCCGCAGACTCCGCCGGGTAGCCAAGCTCTGTGAAGGCCACGGCATACGTGTGCAGAAATCCGTGTTCGAAATCGTCACCAACGACAAGACGCTCCTGACGCTCATGTACGACCTCGAAGACCTGATCGATGCCAACACCGACAGCATCCGTATCTATCGCCTGCCCCACGCGGGAACGGAAGACGTCCACACACTTGGCATCGCTGCCCCCCACCCCCACCGAGCAGACCTCATCCTGTAAGGAGAAGGCAGCTTCGGAACCCCAAGCGAGCACACGACACGCGGATCACACCCAAGGGCAATATCCGCATTGGTCCCGTATTGGTGTCCTGTTTCGGGGAGAACAGATCTCAACATTGACCGTTTCCGCTGGTCATCCAGAGTGGCGGTCGCCTTTCGAGGCGACCGAGGATCGCAACCGCGTCGGCACCCGCACCGACCGCCCCGACGACGCCGGGTGGCGGTCGCCTTTCGAGGCGACCGAGGATCGCAACGTCGGCTGGTGCACCCGGCTGATCGACCGGGCCGGGGGTGGCGGTCGCCTTTCGAGGCGACCGAGGATCGCAACGCTGCGGCAGGGGCGTGCGCAGGCGGGCTCATCGGCAGTGGCGGTCGCCTTTCGAGGCGACCGAGGATCGCAACGTCGGCTGGTGCACCCGGCTGATCGACCGGGCCGGGGGTGGCGGTCGCCTTTCGAGGCGACCGAGGATCGCAACGCTGCGGCAGGGGCGTGCGCAGGCGGGCTCATCGGCAGTGGCGGTCGCCTTTCGAGGCGACCGAGGATCGCAACGTCGCAGACCCGCACCACGCGGTCGAGGCTGCCGTGGTGGCGGTCGCCTTTCGAGGCGACCGAGGATCGCAACGTCATGCCGCCAGACCAGCACGGCCGCCGACGACCAGTGGCGGTCGCCTTTCGAGGCGACCGAGGATCGCAACGCCCCACGCTCCGTCCGCGAGCAGCGGCCCGCGGACCAGTGGCGGTCGCCTTTCGAGGCGACCGAGGATCGCAACTCCAGGTCGGAGCCGCGGAACGTCCAGGGCAGGCGCAGTGGCGGTCGCCTTTCGAGGCGACCGAGGATCGCAACGACTCCAAGCGCGGCGACACCCTGGTCGACGTCGCGTGGCGGTCGCCTTTCGAGGCGACCGAGGATCGCAACCAGTCGGCCAAGGAGGGCCACGAGGCCGACTACGGGGTGGCGGTCGCCTTTCGAGGCGACCGAGGATCGCAACCTCACCCTGGCCCCGGCCGTGGCCATGACGGTGATGTGGCGGTCGCCTTTCGAGGCGACCGAGGATCGCAACTCAATCCACCGCGTGACGCCAGCGAGCGCCTTGTCGAGTGACGGTCGCCTTTCGAGGCGGCCGAGGATCGCAACTCGTGTCGGGTCTGCTCGCGCATGACGGCAAGCTGTGGTGGCGGTCGTCTTTCGAGGCGACCGAGGATCGCAACATCGACGGCAAGGGCGAAGAGGCCACGGTGTGGCGGTGGCGGTCGCCTTTCGAGGCGACCGAGGATCGCAACCCCAGCACGTGCTGGGTCACCTCAACCACCCGTCCGTGTGGCGGTCGCCTTTCGGGGCGGCCGAGGAGCGCAACAGCCCCATCGGCAGGCCCGGTACAGCGGTGGAAGCCGCCGTACCGCCCGCCAGACCCAGCAGTCGATCCAGATCACCAGGTCAGGGCACGGGTGAACTGGACGCAGACCGCGCGGGTGCGGAGGCTGGAGTTCGTGCTGCGGCCCTTCACCGAGCGTGGCTGGGACGCCGACACCATCACGGCCGAGCTCCACTCGTGGATGCTGACCTGGCGTCCGGCCCGGCCCGCGGAGTACATCCGCGCCCGCCTGGCCCAGCAGGCCACCGCCGAGCACCAGGGGCGACTGTCTGTCGATGAGGTCCGGCACGCTTCCACCTGTCCGTTCCGGGAGAACGCCTCGGGCGGCTACCAGCGCGCCCTCGCGGCCCACCGGCAGGCCGCACAGCCGCGCCGGGTGGACCCGACCATCGAGCAGGCGGCGGAGCGGCAGATGTCCGCGGTGCGTGAGCTCAGCCGCCGTGCCTTCCCCGAGACCGAGGCTGTACCTCAGGATGCGCTAGCCCCGATCGAGGAGGCCCGCGCCCAGCGCCGCCAAGCCGCGGCGACCGAGGCGGCCGCGCTGCGCCGGGGGCGTGCTGAGGGGGCCGGCCAGGTGACCGGTGATGCCGCGTCCGCGTTCCGGGAGTCGGCCTGACCGGTCTGGTCTGGCTAGAGCGTGTGTCTTTTGTGAGTTGATCAACTGATCGGCGACCCCCTGAAGGCTTGCTCTCGGACCGCGAGACGATCGCCTCCCGCCTGTCGGTGACCCATCCGAGCGTTGTTTGACGGCTGTGCCTTCGCCCTCGATGGTCGGACTGCTGTGGCGGCTAGCGTGGATGCACCGCCCAGGTGTGGGTGTACTTCACGCGCCCCGGTTCGAGCGTTCTAGCGGTTTTCCGACGGGCGAGCAATGGAAGGGCCTGACATGTCCAACCACTTCACCGGCCTCAGCCTTGGGCCACCACTCGGCGACCAGCGCCTCGATCTGTGCGACCTATACGCCTTCGGGGCACCCGGCGATCCGAGCAGGACCGTTCTCATCCTCAACGCCAATCCCAACGCAGATGCCATGCACCCCGACGCCGTATACCGCCTGAACATTGACAACGACGGCAATTACCTGACCGACGGCGCCTTCAGCTGGGTCTTCAGCCCGCCGGCATCCGACGGCTCGCAGACCTACAGCGTCTTCATGGCAACCGGTGCGGAGTCCCGCAGGCCCAAGGCGGTCGGCACCAAGATCGTGTCGGACGCCGCCGTCTCCTTCGGCCCCCAGGCCAACGTGGTCAGCAGCGGCGACTACAAGGTGGCCGCCGGTAGCCGCAGTGATGCCTTTTTCTTCGACTTCGACGGAATCAAGAATCTGTTCGACACCAGCGGCAACCGGAATTTCACCGCGCCGCATCTGGGCGGAAAGTCCCCGTGGACCGGCGTCGACTCCAACAGCACGGCCAACGTCTTCTCCATGGCCATCGAACTGCCGACCGCGGAGCTGGCCCCCAAGCCCGAGCTGCACATCTGGGGCCGGTGCAGCGTCCTACGCGACGGCGAACTCGTCCACGCGGACCGGGCCGGGCACCCGTCAATGAGCAGCTTCTTCAACACCGACGACACGAAGGAGGAGTACAACGCCAGCGAGCCGGTCAACGACCGGGCCAGGTGGACGGACCAGTTCGTCCACCTGTTGGGCCATACCGGCGGCTACTCGCGTGAGGAGGCGATCACCGCGCTCGACGAGCACGGCCTCCTGCCGGACGTGCTGCACTTCGACCCGTCCAAGCCTGCCGCGTACCCGAATGGCCGGACATTCGCGGAAGACGTCATCGACATCCGCGTCGCGTTCCTCACCAAGAACGAGGCGCCGCCCACCGGTCTGACGCCGCACACCGACACCCTGGACCGGTTCCCGTACCTCGGCGACCCGCACCCGGCAACCACCTCCTGACGGATCCCGGCGGGACACACCCGAGGCTCCGACGGCCGAGCCGGGACAGGCCGATCGATCAGTAAATCGGACTAGGGAAGGGGGCAGGTGAGCGGGAGGACGCGTTCGGTCAGCTGCCCGGTGAGGTGGGTGTCGGTGACGACGGCTTCGGCGAGCCAGTCCGCTGCGGTCAGCTGGTCCACCAGGTGCTGCAGCTCGCCGGGATCCACCGGGACCCAGGCGGCGAGCGAGTCCAGGGCGATGCCCTGGCCGCCGGGGCCGAGCCGCCCCGAGGCGCTGGTCTGTGTGGCCAGTGTCAGGGCGAGCAGCCGGGCGGCCGCGGGGGCCTTGGCCTTGCGGAGCTTCTTGTCCGAGACGACTATCTGGGCCCAGCCGCTGAGCTTGGGCCGCAGTTTCTTGCCGAACGTGAACGGGCCCGGCTTGTCCTCGTCAGGAATCAGGGAGGGGACGGTGATGGGGGTGGGGTTCTCGGGCTGGGAAACGAGCAGGTCACCAGGGGTACCGGGGAGGCGCAGCCAGCCGCAGTCGGCCAGCTGCGTGACCAGGTCCCCCGGCTCGCTCAGGCCCAGCCCGGTGAGGTCCTGGCCGACGAGGTTACCCGTGCCGGTGTGCGCGGTGCGCAGGGTCAGCATCAGTATCAGCAGGCGTGCTTTCGGGCCGGGCAGCGGGGTGTGGTCGGCCGCGTGAGCGAGGACGGCCCGTGCGTGCTTCCACTGCGTCGGCGTGGTCAGCAGGCGGGCCACGGCCGGGGCGTTGCTGTCTGGTTCGTTGCTGCTCGTGCCCAGGCCGGTGCGCTGCTGGTGCTGGAGGCGGGCGGCGGTGGCGGCCTGCTCGGCACGCTGGGCGTCCAGCCGCAGGCGGGTGTCGCCGGTGGCGTCGGCCCACGCGGTGAAGGCGCTCGCCTTGCGGGTGTGGAGATCGGCCAGGAGTGACAGGTCGGGCTCGCTGCGCTGCTGGTAGGCGCGGAAGAGGTCACCGAGTTCGACGAGCTCGTCCCGCAGGGCGACGGGCCGCAGATCGTGCGGGATGACCCGTTGGGCGATCTTCACCTGCCGTGGTCGGCGCCGCACCGGCGCGGAGCGGGGAGCCGGTACCGGGCCTGCCGTGGTCGGGCGGCGGTGGGAGAACTGCGGCGCGCCCGCGCCCGCGCCCGCGCCCGCGGCTGTGGCTGCGGGGGTGGTCGGGCGGTCGGAGGTCTGAGGATCGGGGGCTTGGGAGGTGGCCACGGTCTTCGCTCCGGGTGTGGCGGCCGCGCACCGCGAGCAGCACTCCATGGCCTGCCACCAGCGGCCTTCCCGGTCGGTGACCACGGCCAGGACGACCGGCCCGCCGCACCGCCAGGGTTCAGGGTTCGGCACGCGCATGCCGGTCGGCGTCACGCAGATGCGTGTGGCAGCCGTCGGCCCTGCACGCGCAGTACGCCCCGGCCCTGGGAGCGGGGGCAGCGCCTAGGTGGGCCTTGAGGTGGGCGATCGCGGCCGCACGGCCGGCGGCCGCGGACGGCAGACGCTGCTCGGCACAGGAGGGACGGCTGCACGAGACGCGCACCGCCGCGCTGCCACGACCGGCAGCGTCCAGACGCACTGTCCACCTGCGCCCCAGTACCTGCTCGTCCAGCTCGCTCGCCGTGGCCTCCGTCATCCTGCTCTTCCTTCCGTGCCGTGTCCCCACTGCCGCGCCCGTCCTCACCACGACGGACAGGGCACGGCGGCCGGGCCCACCGTACGCGGCAGGCGGCCCGATGACCGGGGAACTCGCCCTGTTCACCGGGACCAGCGCGTTAGCCATTGCTCAGCGGGCGTGATTCCGCCGGAGACCTGTACGTCACCATGCACGTCGCCGACTGGTAGTCCGGCCGCGCGGTATTCGGCCAGGTCCGATTGCTTTGTGCCATTCGTCGGCAACCTGCCTCCGACATCACTGAGGCCCGGCTACACAAGAGGGTTGGGGCAGGCGCTGCCGCCCTACAGAGAACGTCATGTTCTGGGGGAGGTCCGGCGGTTGCTGACGATCAATGTGGCTGTGCTGCTTGCGGTCATCGTCGTCATTCGGTTGCGTCGGCGTACGCATTCTCGGAGTCGGCTGGACGAGAATTTCACCGTTGTCATCGTTCTGGCCCTGGGGGTGCTCATCGCACCAACACCGGTGGGCCAGGGAATCATGGACTTCCTCGGCCAGCTCGCGAGCGGCGTCACCCAGGCCGGCCGATGAGCCCCCGCGCACGCAAAGGCCGGGCGGCGGCGACCAGGCGGCCGTCGGCACGGCGACGGACCCGCAGGCCGGGCAAACGGAGGCAGCAGGCGGACGACCGGCTGATCGGTTTCCTCGTGGCCGCGGCCCTGGCCATCGCCTTGGTGGTGGCCGTCGTCAACTGGCTACTGGTCAACTGGTGGATCCTGATCGTCATCGGCGTGCTCGCGGTGCTGGCCAGCGGCGGCTGGCTCTACCAGAAGCAGCAGCAGGCACGGTGGGAAGCGGTCCGCACGCAGGGCCTGCGGTACGGGCTGTCCCAGCTGGACGCCCTGCACCACTCCCAGTTCGAGGACGCGGTGCGGGACCTGATGCACCGTGACGGCTGCCCGGACGCCGTCCGCGTCGGGGGCGGCGGCGACCTGGGCGCGGATGTGAAGGCCACCGACCCCTACGGACGGCGCTGGGTGATCCAGTGCAAACACCGCCGCAACGGCCTCGCCGGCTCCGCGGTCGGCACACCGGAACTTCAGGTTCTCAACGGCACCGCCCGCCAGGTCCACGGCGCCGACATCGCGGTCATCGTGACGAACGGCCGGGTCACCGCACCGGCCGTGACCTTCGCCAAGCAGCAGCACCTCCACGTCGTCGACCGCCACACCCTCGCAGCGTGGGCGTCCGGCTCACGCCCCCTGTGGGAGCTGCTCCGGACCGTCCCGCCGCCTCGCAAACCGACTGCCCTCTCCTGAGCCGCCCGCGGCCGAGCGGGTTCAGGCGCCAGCCTCCGGCTCGTGGAGCTCCGGCCGCCCGGTTCCCTCGCCGGTCGTGGCCTTCCTGTCTCGGGAACGGTGTGCGCCTGCGGCGGGTGTGTATCCGACGCCGTGCCCTAGGACACCTGAGGCTCCCTCCTCCCATGACGTGGACGGCAATTACCGCCTGGTTGCGGGGACGCAAGACGGCCCCGGGCGCCCGCCCGGGGCCGGTTGTCTCAACGGAAGGAAGCAATCAGATGCGATTCCGGATTGAGGACCTGATCACTCTCGCGGTGGACCCCGAAGAGGACGACGGGCAGGGTGGAAACCCCCCGACCGGTGACAGCGACGACGGCCGCCAGTACGTGCGCCCTGCAGGACTGTAGCTACGCCGAGGCGTAACCAGCCCGCATGATGGTGTGCCGACGGGAGCGTTCCCGTCGGCACACCGCTGTCTAGAGTTCCCCGTTACACCAGCGCTGGAATTCGTCGTCGAGCTGGTGCTGGTCGACTTGGCGGTCACCCGCAACCGCTACCCAGGCAGTGACGAGGACGTGGAAGGTCTCGAGTTCGGACGTAGCCAGCGCCTCGCGGAGCACGAAGAACGCCAGGAGCCTGTCCGAGGCCGGCTCCCCGCGATCACAGACCGGGCACAGCACTGCCTCCCGAATACTGTGCACCTCTTCGGCATGGCCTGCGTCAGCCAGCACCTTGCCGGCGGACGTGCCAGCCGGCACAGACTGCAGGTGCGGAGCGGGCCCCCCGGTGCGCGGGCGGCCATCATTCCAGGTATGCGCGAACCGGGCCAGAAGCAGCCCCGGTCCTCCGCACCGTGCGCAGTCCGGTGGATCGGCAAGCCGTAAAACGATTCCGCCGTCCTCATCTCTCACGCCACGCCCTGCCAGGCGTCAGGGCCAAAGGTGCCCTTGATGTCGGAGGCGATCGAGGTC
>NZ_JBVJWD010000037.1:0-79192 GCF_055602785.1 Streptomyces sp. NPDC037301 | reverse complement strand
CCTGGGGGGGTGTGTCTGTGTGGGTCGCTCCAGAGAGAAGAGGAAACGACTGGGGGGTGCCTGTTCCTTTGTGGCTGGGCCCGGTGTTTCGCCCCCCCCCCCCCACCCCCCCCCCCCGCGGCTAGTCAGGCGCCTTCGTCGTTTGAGTGGTGGGGATTGGGGGCGCTGTAGGGGCGCAGGGCCCGGTCGTTGGCGTCGTCAGCGTGTGCCCACCAGTTGGGGCGCGCGGAGGTGGAAAGCAGCAGGCAGGTCATTTCGGCGGGGGCGTCGTCGTCCAGGTCGTCTTCGGGTATCTGGTCGAAGAGGAACCCGGTCTGGTGCAGGCCCTGGATGGCCTTGAACAGGGTCCAGGGATTTGCCGGGTTGAGGGGTGCCCATGCCTGTGCGAGGGGTGAGTGGGGCGGCAGGTCCGGGAAGCGGGCGTGGTCTTCGCCGAGTTCGTACAGCAGCCGACCGTCGGCGTCGAGGATGCTGTGCAGTCCCATGATGTCGTTGCTGTCGCCTTCTTCCAGGATCAGGTAGGCGGCGGTGGGGTACTGGGCGGTGAGGGTGTCGGCGATCAGGCGTGCCAGGGACTGACCGTCTGCGCGAAGTGTGTCCACGGTGTTCACGTAGCCGAGCCAGGTGATCGTGGAACTGTGCTCCGGGGTGCTGGTGCCTGGCAGGTGCGGGAGCGTCGGGGGCATGGTGTGGGGCTTCCTTTCGGCTGGAGTCTGGTACCGGTCCGGCGCTGGCGGGCCGGGGAGCGACCGGTGTCAGGGGGTGGGAAGGTGGGTGGTGTGGAGGTCCCAGGTGAGGTGGTGGTCTCCGTCTTTGTACTCAACCCGGGCGGTGTCGACGGTCAGGGCTCCGCTGGGGTTGCTCAGCGAGGAGGTGCCCGTGAGTGTCAGCGTGGTGCCGGTGTGAAGGTGATTGCGAAGGGTGCCGTTAAGTAGCGCGGCGATGTGGTCGGTTGTGGCGCGGTCAAGTGGGATGTATTCGCCCACAAGACATTCGTTGCAGCCGCATCCGGGCGGGTCGATGGCGGTGGGCTGGGGACCGCGGAAAGAGTTCATGAGGGTGCGCTTTCAGATGGTGGGGCGGTCGCCGTGCAGGCGGCCGCCTTGGGGGTGGGTTAGGGGTGGCACAGGCCGGTGTGATCGGTGGGCTTCGGGCATTCGTCGGCGCACTGGTGGCCGTTGTTGGCCTGGGCGGTGCGCAAGGTTTCGTGGCAGTCGGAACAGAGTGCGGGGTGGCCGGGCCATTTGGTGGCACGGGCGAGGAACGCGACGTCGTGGCAGCGCTGGCAGGCGTCGCCGGTCAGCGGCGGCCAGGTGGTGTACAGGCGGCTAGCGATCGAGCAGGGAGTCATCCCCGCTGGCTCGGCCAAAAGCTATTCCGCCGGCGACGTCGACTGTGGGCCTATGACCAGCGAAAACGCTCGGAGCCGATGCGAAGCCGTTGCTGCGTATCCGCCCATGGACGAAAGCTCCGCTCCCGCTTGGGCGTCGGGAGCGGAGCTCGGCACAGGGTTCAGAGGTGGGCCAGCACGGACTGGACGTCTGTGCCGGAGGTGATCAGGTTCGTAGCCTGCGGTCCGTCCCACAGTCGCCAGACGTCGCCGCCCAGGTGCGGCGACCACGTCAGATGTACTGTTCGGCCGTCGGCGGCGGTGGCCTTCCACCAGCCGCGCTGTACTGAGCAGAAGTCCAACCCGTGCGTGTCCCGGAGTTCCGGTGCGGGCCCGAACCGGCGGGCGGTGTATGCGAGATAGTCAAGCGTTGGCGTGATGGCGCGGCGGAGTGTGTCGCGGTCGGTGCTCTGCCAGAAGGAGTCCTGGGCGTAAGCAAATCCTGTCTTCGCCAGGGCAGCGTCGGCCGTCTTCCTCGCAGACGTGTCAGGGCTCGCGAAGAGTCCATCCAGCATTATCACGTGCCGGTCATCGGGCGGCCATCCTCCCTGAAGAAGTAGCCGCAGCACGGCCCCCTTGGTGATAGGTGACACATACACCTCCGCCGTCACTGGCCGGGTGGCCATTTCGGAACGGCGAGCGCGCTCCAGCCTGTCCGCAGCGGCTGCTGACGGCATGGCGTCCCCTATTCGGGTGCGTAGCCAGTGGGCGCCTTCGGGAAGTTCTGCCAGATGAGCCGCATGGAGCTGGACAGCGGCGGCGTAGTGGTCCTTACTGGGGGCGGTGTCAGTCAGTGCGATGAGGACGACGGACGGATGGCGGGGCAGGTTACGGGAGATGATGGTGGAGGCGCTGCGCACGTCGACGAGCACGAGGGACGCGGCGTTCCACTCGTCGCCGGTCAGCAGTTCTGCCGAGCGGCGCAGCATGGTCACGTGCGAGGGGACGTATTCGGTGATCGAGCTGGCATTGCCGGGGCCAATGTGCAAAAGAGTCACGGGGGTCCTTGGGTTGTCGTGGCCGCATAAAGAGCCTTCTGTGGGCGAGTACGGCCGTGCAGTTGAGATGCGAGAGCGCTTGGGCATCACGGTGGCGCGGGGGGCTACGCGTTTGCCTCGCCGGCCATGAACGCTATTCCGTCGGGTGCGCCTGGATGGTGGCTCTGACCAGCGCAAATATGAGGCGATGCGGCATCACCAACGTTGTTTCGATGCGTGGCGTTCGGATTCGATTCCGGGAGCGTCGCCTCCGGCGCTTCTGTTCGTCAGGCACCGGTTTTCGTTCGAAGTTCCGCTAGCTGCTGCGGCGCCTTTGATCGTTCGCGTCGCGAGGGCTCCCCAGCGGCGAGTGGACGGTTCGGGGTCACTTCTCGGCGTCCGTGGGTGGCTCTTCGGTCCGGGTAATGGGAACAAACAAGGTGCTCCCGCCGATCGGTGAGTGGAAGGTGATCAATCCTGATGGCAGTTCCAGGTGCGTGCTGGTGGCCTTGCTGCTTCCGAGGGCGAGGGCCTGGAGCACTCGGCCGGCGATGAGGGCGCGGTCTTCTCCGATGTACCAGGGGGCGCGGATGCGGTGCAGTTCGTTGGGTTCCAGGCGATGTACGAGCGCGAAACGGCTGCCGTGCTTGTGCCGCCCTGTCCACCAAGTTCTGATGTCGTTGTCCCTCAGGCACAGACCTGCGCGCTGGCCTGGTGTGATCCAGAGGCCGGAATGGCGCAGCCAGAGCGTGCCCTGCGGGCAACTCACAGCGTCTCCGTCCCTCAACTGGGGCATGCGTGCGAGTCGGGCACCTTTGAAGAATTCGCCGGCACGGGCTGGCGAGCTCACTACGGTGTCCGCACCGCCGCGAAGGCCTGCCCAGCGCGGGGCCTTGGTCACTGTCAGCCGAGTCTTGTTGCCGTGGGATGCGCGGAGCGGGACGAACTCCGACAGTTGAAGCGTGTCGTCGGTGACCGTGAAGGGGCGTATTAGGGCCTGGTGGGACACGACATGACCTCCAGAGAGGGCCGCCCGAACGCCGAGCCGGATGCGTGTGTAGGACAGGACACGGCACGGGGCGTAGACGGCGAGAGAAATTGAGAGATGGTGCGGGGCCCTGCGGCCCACCCACTGCCATCAGTGCGAACCTAAGCCTCTGAAGCCGTCGACGACGTGCCTGTGACCTGCAAATATGCTCAAGTCTGCCGCCTCTGAGGCGCATCGAGCGGAGATTGCGCGAGAGGGCCGACCAGTTGTACGGCGGGCTTGCCTGGGGGCTGGCCATGTGTCGCTGATGCGGTTGTTAACCGTCTACGCAGATGTCTTGATCCCTGCCGAGGTCCCGTCCGGGCAGTGTGGGAGGCGCGGGCGCATGGGCTCGGGATGGGCTCGGAGTGCTCTGGAGTTCGTGCTCTGTCTCTTCGGTGAGTGTTGGTCAGGCGAGGTACGCGGGAGCGACAGAATCCTGGCGCTGCTCGTTGCCCCGGGTTTCCTCTAACGCTGGGAGTGCTTGGGGATCTCTGGACTCGGGCCCCCTGGGAACATGGCATGCCCCCGCGGTGCTCCCCAGGATGCGAGCCGGCCCGTAGAACCCCGTAGATCGGTTCTACGTAGCAGTGCGCGGTCCTGCCCGTCGTTCGGGAAGGACCGCGCGCTGATGGGGGGGTTTCCTTGCTAGACCGTGTTGCCGACGCCTTCGAGGAGTCTCTTCAGGTCGACGAAGGTCATGGTGATGCGGGTGGGGAACTCACGCTCAATGCTGACGCCCAGGCTGGTGGAGCGTTCCTGAAGGCGTGTGAATTCCTCGTCGAGTGCGGTTCTTTGAGCTTCCCATGTTTCCCCCTCCCGGCGCTGTGCCTCGGCGTCTGCCGCAACCTTTTCGGTGTGGCTCTGCCACGAGTCGATCAGGTGGCTTGCCTCAACTGCGCTCAACGAGAGGTGGCTCGGGAGTCCGGCGGCGAACTGGGCGAGCTCTTCGGCAGCTCGGCCCTCCTCGCGGGAAAACTCGACCAGTTGAGTGGAGCCGAGCTCGGCGAGAGCTGGCTCGTGAGTCTCGGTCGTGTGCGGGTCGTAGTGGGCTGTGGTGATCACGAGGTAGCCGGTTCCAGATCCGTTCCAGCGGTCTCTGCCGCAACGGGTGGCCCTGGACACTGTCCACGGTCCTCGGCGCTCCCGGTGCCAGAGGCGGTCGACGTCGACCAAGAGTACGGGGGTCGCTGGTTGGTAGGCGAACTCGCGACGGGCGCAGAGCGCGTTGCGACCGAGGCGTTTGATTGACTGTCTGTTCATGTCGTTTGCCACTTCCTCATCGTGGTGCGGGTGGGTTGGGGCATGGTTGAATCCGCGATTTGGTTTGGTCTTCTGTTACTCCGTTGAGCCGTGTCGCGGGAGGGTGGCCGACCGAGGCGCGACCCAGGTGATACTGAGGCGCGGCCCCTGCGGTTTGTCCGCACCCCTACGGCTGCCTCGGGGCCAGCCGCTCTCGCCTGTTCACCGCGAAATCTAGGCCCGTCGTTTGGCGTCGTTGAGGTTGCTGACCTGCGTAAACAATCGAAAGGGAAGTCCCAGGAGCAGTGTCACTGAGCTCGGCATACGACTGTCGGGGTGAGAGAGCACCAGGCGCAGGGCTGGTAGGCAGAAGGTGTGGCTCGACGAAGTGTGTGTCCGCGAGGCCGTCGGCCGGGGCCGTGCTCCATGAGGCGGTCGGTTTCGCGCGGCCGCTCCCCGGTGATGGCCCGCTCGTCGCCCTCGGTGGCCAGTCAATCGATCTCGTACATGGGCAGCGGGCAGTACTGAGGTGCTGACTGGCAAGTGGCAAGGGGCCGAGGTGCCAGTTCACGGCAGCTGTTGGCCGCCGCGGGTGTAGTTGTCGTGTCCAGCCATTGGGCCGTTTGTAACGTTCAGCCGAGGTTCGCCGCGCGCGATGCGTCGGCGATTGAGCATCTCTTCCAGGAGACGCAGAACGATCGGCTCGGCCTTGCGCGCTTCGGGGCTGTGCAGCAGGGTCACGAGGACTTGCCAGTACCGCGTGGGAGAGATGCCGATGCCCTCTCTGATGTGGCGCTCGTGGACCCCCTTCGACCACGGCGTTGACATCGTGTTGAGGTGTGCCTGCATGGCTAGGACTGCGTTGGCTAGCGGGCCCAGCCCTTCGTAGGTACGTGTCGGCCGATAGGGCGTGAAAGGGTTCCCAGGCGTAGCGTCCCGCGGGTCCCGTTGCGGCTGCTGATCACGCGAACTTCCATGGGTGGGTTTTCCTTGGAGTGCCATCACATCAGTCCCGTTCGTGGGGGTGTGGTACAGCGGATGGTGTTCTGGGAATCGAGCGGGGTTGGGACTGGAGGGCGTGTCTGATCGGTTCGGCGAGACCGGCTGTGTAGGTCGGTGGATGCCTGGCAGGGAAGGAACGGCAAGCTAGCTGGCCTGCCGGATGAAGGTCGTGCGGAGGCCAGTTGGTCGCGCCGGTGTCGCCGTCTGGTCCTTATGCCGGTCTGTCTGTCGGGCGATTACCAGGCACTGTGTTGTCGGGCGAACACGCTATTCCGGAATCCCGCACCTGGTTAACCATCTGACCTGCAACTTTGCGCGGCACGACGTGCAGCGGCGGGCAATGTAGAACGGAGCCAAGGGATGGGGACGCGTCGTGGCGAGGCGGTGATGCGCAGCGCTGCTGCGGAGGTGGCCCCGGTCGGGCCCAGCTTCTGGCGCTGGGCCGTGCTCGACGATCTACACTCCGGCGAACGCGCGCTCGAACGCCGGGAGAGCACGAGCACCCGCGCAATTTGGGATGAACACATCTTGGGCGGGAGCAGGGCCTATCGGTTCCCGCCCAGTGATGTGCGGTGTTCCGGGGTTCGTGAAAGAGGGTCGCTGTCTGGACGTGTCTTCGCGGCGGGAGCGCGCGGGGGTGGGGTTTTTCTGCGCGGTCTCACGCCCGGTCTGGCTTGCCCGTGTTCGGCTGGCATCGGTGACGTCATCAACCCTGGCCGTTTGCTGAGGGGTGAGTGGAGCCGGGTCCGCAAGGGCCGGTGCCATAGTTCTGCTCAGCGTCAGGAAGGCTTCAGTGGCGCTGATGGTGCCTTGCGCATCGAGAATGTCTGCGACGGCGAGTATCGCGGGCCAGTGGTCGTCTCGGAGCCTCTGTGCTTCTGTACGTGCCAGCCGACGGTTGAAGGGGGACACGCCGTGGGAGTCGATCTGTGCGTCGTCGTGCGTCGCTGTGGCACGGGTTGCTGCGATACGCAGCGGGGTGTCCAGTTTTTGCTCGCGCAGCCATCTCTCCACGGCGAGGATCCCCGCGTGCAGGAAGACAACAATTCCGCGCTTTGACGTCCAGCTCAGGTCGGTGTATCCGGTGAGGCCAGCTGTGGGTGTCTCCTGGAGCGCGCTCTTCTGGAACGTCGTGTCCGGATCTGCCAAGGCGGTCACGGCGCGGCCGGCCTGCCAGATCGCGATGTAGTGACGCCAGACGTCGTCGGGGAACCCGAGACCTTCTCGGATGGTCAGGGCTGGGCGGGCAGGTTCCGGGTCAGGTGTCATCTCTGTGTCCGGTTGGATCGGTTGCGGGCTCGAAGCACACGGATGGGAGAGGCTCAAGAACCGTTTTTCCCGGGTATGGGGGTCTGCGAGAGGCCCGGGAGTCGGGAGATACGGGGACGTCCCCTGTCACATATGCCTGGTGAAGGCGCCGGGCGGCGTCGAGGTACCTCTCGTTCTCTGTGTCGAAGGTGATCTTCACCGGTGCTCCCTGTACCCGTTCAAGGTCTCCAGCGCGTTGCTGAGCTGTTTGAACTCGGTCTCGGAGCTGGGGGTCATCAGGCGCAGGCCGGATACGCCGCCGCGGGACGTACTGGTGAACAGTCGGGCGGATATTCCGTGCTCCTGCAGGTGCTCCAGGGCCTCATAGGGCTGGTTCATGTGGACGAACCGGTAGTGGATGTCTGCCTCGGCCACCGCGTCGCCGAAGTGGTCGGTCAGCAGCAGGTGCAGGCGCCGTGCGTCTGCGGCGATCTGTGCGAGTGCGCCGGGGAGCCATGTGTTGTCCTGGAGCGCTGCGGTGGCAAGGACGATGTCCAGCAACGACAGTGGCCAGCTGGGAAGTTGCTCTGTCACGGCCTGGCGCAGCTGGGCGTGGTGGGTCCAGAGCATGCCCGCCCGGGTACCGGTTATTCCAAATGTTTTCCCGGTGGACTGCAGGACGACAAGGTTGTGGATGTCGGCGCCGGCCAGGCTCAGCCCGGCTCCCTGGAATGCGATGTACTCCTCGTCGACAATCGCCACGCATCGAGGGTTGTCTTTGCACGCCTGCAGCAGATGTTCACGGCTGATGTAGTGCCCCAGCGGGTTGCTGGGGTTCGACAGGATGACGAAGTCGTGTGTGCGCATCGCCTGGCGCAGGCGGGTCAGGCGGTGTTCGACGGTGTCCCGCACGCCGTCTGCGGGGCTGAAGAAGTCGGCGTAGGCGAAGCGGCGCGTCGTCTCCGTGTAGTCGGGGGTGATGACCGCAACGCGTGAGTCGTTCAGCAGGCGGGCGAGGATCAAGATGAATTCGGTGACTCCGCGGCCGGCGAGCATGTCCTCCTCGTGTGTGCCGAGCCGATCCGCGAACGCCTGCAGGTAGCGTCGTTCGGCCTGGTACGGCGGACGTGGCGTTTCATAGGGTGGAGGCATCAGGCGGTGGGCGTCGTGCTGGAGGAATTTCTGAAGTGCCTCGATGGCGGCGGGTGGCGGCCCTAGAGGGTTCGTGCACAGGCTCAAGTTGAGTGTGATCAGCCCGTCGGGGAGATCGGTGAGGTCACCCCCCTGAACCCGGCTCGGATCGCGCACGGCGCGCTGCTCAGTAGTCCCGGGACTATTCATGGCTTGATTCCTTGGCTGCTGGCGCCCGAGCTAGCAGCAGGCGCGGTGAGTGCGGGGGCTGTGTGGCTGAAGGCGTGGTCGTGCTCGGTAGCCTTGCGGTCTCCCCCAGCTAGACGGTGCACTGGGGGTTGGGTCACCATCGGCTGCCGGGGGTGAGGTATGGGGTGGCGGCGATTTCAAATCGCCTTGACAGGCGCGTGAGTGCAGCGGCAGCCGTCTGATTGGGCTGAGTGAACCTGACGACGGTGCGCAGTACCTGCGGCCTGTAACCGAGGTGGGTCTTGGCTCTGCAGTTCCATCGTCCTGCGTCGATCAGGGTCGCCTGGTGGTCGATGGCCCATCGGGCGGCCTCTCCCATCAGCCAGGTGTAGGTCCAGCGCGCCGCGGAGTGGCGGTAGTCGATCCCTGATGCCCAGAGGTACAGGCAGTCATGGTGCAGCCATCCGTAGAGGCCCCCGACGAGTTGTTGGTTGTGGGTCGCGGCGAGGAGTACTGCGCCGGGGATGTCGGTGAGGTGGTGGAGCATCTCGTGTCCGTAAAGACGGGTGCCGTGACGGTCGGCTGTTCCGTTGGCAAGGTCGGTGAAATTCCCCAGGGCGGGAAAGATCGAGGTGCCGGTGAGAGGCGTGAGTAGGAGGCCTGCTTCCGTTCCGCGGCGCCACTGGCGGCGGGCCTCGCGCCGGTATCGGGTGGGTATGCCAGCCCACCAGCTGTCGAGGTCAGGGCCCAGTGGGCGTGTGAAGGCAACGTCGGTTGCGAGGTCGAGCGGGGCGGCAGGGCTGGCGGCTTCGGAGAGGAGGGCTGCCTGTGCGGGGGTAAGGCCGGGGAAGGCCACGGCACAGGCCCCAAATTCGGCGGCGAGGTCCTGGCCGGCGCTGACGGTGGCGTGGGCGAGGGCAGTTGTCGATGTGCCTGCGCCGCCGTATTCGGCGTGGGGACTTCCGGCCCACAGCACAGGGCCGGGCCATACCGGGGCGATGTCCGCGTCGGTCTCCTGCGAGTTCCAGTAGGGGCTGCCGTCTGGATCCAGGAGGTAGAAGGAGACTGTCTCACTCCTACCGACGGTCTCATCGAAGAGATGCACGTGCTGGTGAGACAAGACCCGCTCGGTGGTGACCTGCTGCCAGGCTCTCGCCCAGGCGCGGGTGCGCGATGGGTGTGGGGGGCGCTGGGTATCCGGCGGGGAGGCATCGACATCGGCGTGCCAGCGGGCAGTCACCTGGGCCGCGGGCCGCCGGGTCAGGGTGGTGGTGGGCATCAGATGGCTGCCCCTTCGGCGAGAGGCGATGTGGCCGGGGCGATGTCGGCATGAACGGATCTGAGGGCGCGATCCAGGCGGCGTCGACACTGGCCTGGGGTCTCGCCGGTCACCACGACGTGGGCCAGGCGGGAGTCGATCCCGGAACCGGGTGGGGCGCTACGTTGGCACCGAGTTGCTGTTCGAGTACGGCTCGCTCGCACCACGTGTCCGCCGCCAGTGAGGCGTCCACGGTCAGTGACCGCAGCTGTCCGGCGCTGTCCGGGTACAGGAATCCGACTGCGGCGGCCTTCTGACGGGTCGGGAGCACGTCGGGGACTCGGCCGAGGGCAAGGTCGGCTGCAGCACGGACGAGGTCGATCCCGGTGGCCAGGTGTACGAGGTGAGGGATCAGGTCGCCTCCGAGTCTGGGGTTGACTTCCACGATCCGGGGGCCGCTTTGGGTCAGGCGCAGCTCGACGTGGCTGATGCCATGGGCGATGTCGAGGGCGTCAAGGGCCTGGGCAGCGATGTCGGCGGCTTCGTCGGTCTCCGGTCCGTCAAGGGCTGGTGCGACGAGGTGGCCGGTCTCCTCGAAGTACGGCGGGTCGCCGAGCTGCTTGCGGGTGACAGCGACTGCTGTGTGGCGGCCGTGGTGGGAGACAACTTCAACGCTGATTTCTGGTCCGTCCAAGTACTCCTCGGCGAGCATGCCGTGGCCCCCTTGGCCTTGGTGTGCTGCGGCCGCCGCGGTGAAGGCAAAGGCATGGGGGAGGTCTGCGGGGCGATCGATCTTGATCACTCCCGCGCTTCCGGCTGCGGAGGCAGGCTTGAGAACGAAGGGGTAGCCGAGGTCGTAGGCGGCAATCCGCACTTCGGCGAGGTCGCTCACCGGCGCCCACCGCGCCGATGCGACACCATGGGCGTCGAAGATTGCCCGGGCCGTGGCCTTGTTGCGGCAGGCCCGCACGGCCGCTGGTTCCGATCCGGGCACTCCGAGGCTTCGCGCGGCGGTTGCCGAGTGGAAGGCGGCGAACTCGTGCCAGGTCAGCACGCCTTCGACACGGAGGCCGGCGGAGGCGGCCTGGGCGGCGTCGCGAACAGCGTCCTGGTCCCGGAGGTCGGCCACCAGGTGTCCCGTGAGGTAGGGGCGTTGCCATGTCGGCGCGGCGGAGTCGATCAGGATCACGCGGTATCGCTTGGCGAGTGCCTGCAGGGCGTAGCCGCGATAGTCACCGTCTCCGGAGCCGATCACCAAGAGGACAGGGTCTGGAGAGGTGGGTCCGCTGCGCAACTCTGCTGTCGTCGTGATGTGGGCTGATTGCGTCGTCCCGGACTCGGGTTCATCAGCCGGGGTTTCGGACAGGGTCACCGTTCTCCCTCTGTGCTTGCCGGCCTGGACGGGCATGGCGAAGCTGGACAGGGCGGGATTGCCGCCGGGTTTTTCGTCGGGCGGGTTTGGGTGTCCTCGACGGAGCGACGGGCCTGCCGATCAGCTGACACAGGACGGTCAGCTGACGGCTGCACCGTCTGGCCGTGCTAGGAGGAGGGTGTGTCGGATGTGCTACGGCGGCGCCGGGATGCCCAGATGGCCGCGCCGCCGCCCACCAGCAGGACCGCGCCGCCAGTCACCGCCCAGCGAATATTGCCGCCGCCGGTGTGAGCGAGTTGAGCCTGCGGTGCGGCGGCGGGTGCCGGGGCGGGCGGCTTGGGCCGGGCCGGAGGCGTAGGAGTGGCCGGAGGGGTGGGGGTCTTGGCGTCCTCGATGGTGATGGCGACCTGGGCGCCGGGCTTGGCGGTGAACTGCTGTGCGGTCGTGTTGAGTTCGTAGCCGCCGGGGGCTTTGATTTCGGTCGCCCAGTACCTTGTGCCGGCCTTCAATAGGACGTCGAGCTTGGCCGTGGCGGTGCCGTCCGCACCAGTGGTCAGCGTGGCGACCTTCTTGCCGGGGACGTGTTTGCCGCTGGCGTCGACGTTGTCCGCCGCGATGTTGATGACCGCGCCGGGCAGCGCCTGGCGGCTGTCCTTGTCGATCTTCTTCAGCTGAAGTTCGGCCGACTTGAATGGGTCGACGACGACTATCGGGTTGGCGGCGGAAGTCTCGCCCTCCGTGATGACGATGTCCTGGTCGGGAACCGTGCCGTAGACGGGGCTGCCGCTGTCGCTCTCGTGCAGCCGGTAGGTGCCGGCGGGCAGGCCGTCGAAGGTGAGGATGCCCTCGATGTTGGTCTGGCCCTGGGCGATGGTGTTGCCGTCCTTGGTGAGCAGCTGGAAGGCGACCCCGGCCAGCCTGGTGCCTTCAGGGTCTTTCTTCCGGATCAGCACTCCCCCGGGGGCCGGGGTGACATCCACGCTGGCGGTTGCCTTGGCCGTGGTGGTGTCGCCGGCCAGCAGCATGCGCTGGGCCCGGGTGTCGGCGGGGTTGAGAACCTTTAACTGGGAGCCGGGCAGTCCGGAGGCGGTCGCGGAGACGCTGGCCTCGCCCTTCTTCTCGGCCGTGAACGACCAGGTGGCCTCCCCGTTCTCGCCTGTGGTCACCTGCCCGTTCTCGCCGCCGGGGCCCTTCTCGGCGAGTGTGACCTTTACCCCGGGCACCTTCGCGCCGGAAGGGGCGGCGGTGACCGCGACGGTGACCTCGATCTTCTGCCCGGGCGCGGTCTGTTTCACCTTGGGGGTGACGGCGAGGGTATAGGGACCGGCGTACTTCTTGGCCTCGGCGATGTAGCCGAGCGCCAGGCCACGCGACGACGAGGAGACATTCGGGTAGGCCAGTCGCTGCTTGCCTCGCGTGCCGTCGATCCCGTACGTACCGCCCGCGAGCATCTCGTACACCACTGCGTCCACGGCGGCGGCCTGCGCCGCGTTCCGCGTCTGCCCGTACCGGCCAATCACGTAACTCGCGTACGAGACCTGGGAGGCGGGCACCTGTTCGCCAGTCACCGACGACGTCCAGCGGCTGGTGGCTACGGGCCCTCCATACCCGCCACCCCCGTCAGGACCCTTCTTCTCCGGATCCGCGCAATATGTCTCCATATCACCGAAAACCCGCATACCCGGCGGGCCGTACGCACCGATGTGACTGGTAGCGGCATTCCCCTGCGAGTCGGGGATGGCGTAGCCCGGCCCGAAGCGGTCGGCCTGGGGCGCGGCCGACGCAGTGGGCGCCCAGGCAAGAGTTCCGGCTACTGCTGCGGCCACGGCGACGGAGGCGAGGCGTGACATCGGAGGAAGGGTGCGGGAACGCATGGGTAGGGCTCCTTGGACGGGACAGGAAGTGGCTATTTCGAGAGCGCGGCGGGAGTGCAGGGGTGCAGTGGAGGTCGCGCGCGGCGGGAGTGCAGGGGAGTATGGGTGCCTACGGACGTCCGGTCGTGGGGTCAAGTCCGCTGCATTAGACCGTCGGGGACCCGGTGTACTGGTACCTGTGGTAGCCCTTCCCATCGGAGTCCCAGTCCAGGTGGATTTCGGCGTCCGCGAGCGACTTGCCGCTTCCGACCTTGTAGCTGAGGGTCGGGGTCTGGTAGGAGCCGTTGTAGTTGGCCCAACGGTCGCTATTCTCCATCCGCGACTCGATGGCGGCGTAGTCGCGCTGCACCTTGACGGGGTCCGTGCCGCTCACAGAGCGCTTGATCTGAAGCCGGAGCCTCGCGGCGTCGAGGATGGTCGTGTCGTCCACGGGATATGACGAGATGGGACCGTCCCAACTTGCCTTGGCGTAGCTGTAGATGGTGGATCCGGAGCGGGCGGCGCACACTCGCACGGTGATGTCCCAGTTGTCAGGCCATGGCCCGTTGTATCCGGCGTCGTCGATGCTCTTGGTGCTGGAATTGCATTTGTAACTGAGCGCTGTGGCGGGAGGCGCTGTGATGAGTGATGTGGCTATGACAGCTGCGGCGGCGGTCAGTGCCGCAGCGGCGGGCCGCTTCAGGGAAAACAATGTGGAGCCTTTCACTGGGATTCGGACTTCAAGAGGGAGCACATCGGCTGCCGGCCCTGGGCAGGGTGGCCGGGAGGAAACCCCTGGCCGATGCCGTTCCAAGGCCGGCTGTCGACGACCGCTGCGGTATCTGCGACGGTCGGAAGCGTGCCGTCCTGCGCGATCTAGCTATCGCCCCGAGCCGTGTGTCTCTGTCGTCTGGGCCCGCTCCCGACCGAATGCAGGAGCAAGCGCTTCGCCTGGGGATTCCAGTGCCGGCGCCCTACCGGACACGGCTACTCCATCCCGGCGCGGATGCGGACATGAAGAACGGGATCCCACGGCTTGTGTAGGTTCCGGGGCTGGCTGTCCACCGGCATCGCTCTGAACAGCGCTTTCTGCGGCCTTCTCACCAGGCGTCCACGGGGCCCCCTCCTCGATCCGCGCGCCGATACGGGTTTGGAAGGAGTCGTTCCTCCTGTGGCTTCCCGGGCCGGTGTCGGATCCCACAGCGCGTGAACAGCGGAAACGGGACTTGGACACGGCAGGTGGGATCCCCCATGTGAACGGTGGGGCGGCATGGGCGCCTAGAACCAGTTGTTGTAGTCGCCGCGGACCCAGCCCTTGACGCCCTTGTGGGGGCCCGATGTGACCTTGATGTAGTCCCAGGACCACTTATTGGCGCCGAAGTCCCTGTAGCAGTAGAAGTAGGTATTGGTCCCCTTCGACAACAGGCCCTTCGACGAGTACGAAGTGCCCGGCCCGCTGCGCAGGTTGACCGAGTTGGTGTTGATGTGGCCGTTGAACCCGTACGTGCCGCTGTTACAGCTCGACGAGTCGGCGGCGGAGGCTGTGGGCACGCTTACGAGCGTGGCGCCGGCCGCGGCGAGGAGGGCGACGGCCGACGTGGCCACGCGCCGGATGTGGCGGGAGCGGGGCGGGCGCGAAATGGGAGAGATAGACACAACATCCTTCGGGGAGAGGGGCGGTTGTTTCGTTGTAGGTTCCGGGGCTGGATGTCCACCGGCATCGCTCTGAACAGCGGCTTCTACGGCCGTCCCGACAGGCGTCCACAGGGCCAGTCCCGCTGTTGTGTCCATTTCCTCGGTCCGCGCGCCGATACGGGCTCGGGCAGAGTCGTTTCCCCTGTGGCTTCCCGGGTCGGTGGCGGATCCGACATGGATCCGACAGCGCGGCGCGGATTCCGACACGGGATTCGGGACCCTAAAAGCTTGTGTAGGTTCTCGTCGCTCATGTCCTACGGCGAGACTGTGACCTGTGGCTTCTTGCGGTGTCTCACGCCGTGGCCAGCCGCTCGTTCTCACGGCTGTGTCCAAATCCTCGGCCTTTGCCACCGAGAGCGCGTCGCTGACCTGCGAAGTCTCAGCGCTGGCCACCGAGTGGCCACGGTTCGTGAGAATTGGCCACAAGTTTTGGGAACCTACAGCTTGCCGGTGATCCTGGTGGGTGGTCAGGCCAGGTGGAGGAGGAACTTCCGGTGGAGCCAGCCGTTGGTGTTCTTGGGGAGGCCGGACTTCGAGCGGGCGGTGAGGGTGCCGTAGTACCAGTCGCCGCGGGCGCACTTCAGCGTGATCTTGTCGCTCTTGTAAAGGTAGCCCTTGCTCCAGTAGCTGGAACCGGGTCCGCTGCGGAAGTTGAACGCGTTGGCGTTGATCGTTCCGGGGTGGTCGGCGAACCGGGTCGTGCAGGAGGTCGGCTCGCTAGCGGCGTTGGCCGCCGATGTCGTGGTCGCAGCCAGTCCCGCTGTCGCGGCGAGCACGAGTGCGGCCGAGGCCGCGAGGCGGGTGGGAGTGCGGAGCTTCATGCTGCGTTCCTTCTGGTGTCGATGAGTGGTCAGTTGATGTCGAACGGCACTGGGCGTGCAGTCGCCGTGGCTGAACTTCCTGGTCAGTGGCCTAGTCGAGCTGCACGGGCACGCAGTCCCACGCGTACTTCGAGGCGATCCACCCGGTGGAGTTCTTGGCCAGGCCACTCCTGGACTTCTGGCCGAGCTGGAGCTTGATCCAGGAGCCCTTCGTGGCGATCTTCTTTCCCCAATCACCCTTGTAGAGCAGGCCCTTGGCGGTGTAGCTGGTGCCCGGCCCGGTCCTGAAGTTGACTCCGTTGGTGTTGACCTTGTAGTACACGCGCGGCTTGCAGGGCATCTCCGCTGCGCTGGCGACCGGGGCGCTGGTCGCGGCGACACCCGCGGATACGGACAGTGCGAGAACCGCCGAGGCGGCAAGTCGAGCGGGAGTGCGAAGCTTCATGGTTGTTGTCCTTCTCGGTGTGGAAGAGCGCTGGTCGCCTGATCGCGATGGGCACGATGCGGGCGAATAGAAGGTTGAAGCGGAGCAACGAGAACCGTCAGAGGCCCACTGACGTGCGCCCGCTGATCAGTACGTGTCGCGGACGTACTTCCTGTTGACCCATCCCGTAGCTCCCTTGGGCAGGCCGTTGTGCGACTTCGCCAGGAGCTTGACGTGGTACCAGCGGTCCTTCTTGACGTCGCGGTAGCACTCCTCGAACAGGCGGTCCCCCCGTGCGAGGGATCCCTTGGCCCGGTAGCCGACGCCGGGTCCGATCCGAAGGTTGAGGGCAGCGACCTTCACCGTCTTGTGCTGCGGGTCGGAGAGGCCCTGGCAGGCACCCGCGCCAACCGGACCGGCCGTGGCCGCGCTGGCGACCGGGACTGCGGCCGCGATAGCTAGGACCGTCGCAATGGAGATGGCGGGCAAGGTGCGACGCACGCTCATCAACGCCATGCTGGACCTCCTTCAAGTCAGGCCACATGAACTGGTGTCCGGTCCGAGACTTAGGGGCAGCCTTGATGGCGACAACGCAGGGCCAGCCCTACGCCTTGCGTCTCCCGGAGGGCGGGAGACGCAATCCCAACCTCCCTCAGGAGGGGACGGATCAGGTGCGCGGCGCAGACCTCACCGGAGGCCATGTCGGCCCAGGGACGTGCTGAGTCATTGGGGTGAGAACTTCCAACTCCGCCGAACTTGAGACCCGGACCAAGGTCGACGTGCTGGAGGCAATCGACAGGCAGGGCGATACCGGCGGGGAGCAGTCGTCGGCCTCCCGCACAGGTCGGGCGGCTCTGCAGGCAAGGACCGACGCGCCCCGGCAATGTGACAGCGGACCAGCACAGTGGTCCTGCACGGCGGTCGAAACCGAGAGACATGGCCTTCGGGCAGAACTGGCAACTGGGCGAGTCCACACCAAAGGGAGGTATGGGGGCGATCCAACCGTCGTACCGTGTGCCGAGCGCGGTGGTGGTCTTCCTCCGGATGAAACGAGCATGCGGTGCGGTTCCTCAAAGCCGGGCGAGACCTCGTGCGAAGTCCAACACGCCGAACTCGTCCGGGCTGCCGTGACGTGCCTCATTACATCGTCCTGAGAAATCACCTGGCTGGGGGCGCAACGGGGATGACGGCCTCATCCGAACCGTCTGTCATGGGCCCGCGGTGCGCGCTCACCATCAGCGTGCCCAGCCTGTCGCGTGCGAGCATGGGAAGGACGTCGGCTTCGATGCTGGTGAATCCGCGCCGGCCGGGCGCGGCATGACGATCGTGGCGGAAGAGGCGACACCGCTCTGGAGCACTGCGTCGCCGTCTGGACCCGGCCTCCGTGCCGTCAGCCCCGGCCAGTAACCGCACCGTCTCCAATGCTGGCAGGCGCCCCCGGGAACACTCCTGCCAGCAGTACAGAGCCGGGTGATACCCGCATCACAGTAAGTCACCAACCATTGTTCACCTTGCATCGCAGGTCAAATGCCCTGCGGTGGATCCCGTTCCTGCGATCACAATGAGACGACACACTCTGGGGTTCAAGTCATCGCTCGTGTGGCGGGTACGGGATTGCTCGGACGGCCTTGTGGCGGGCGTTGCAGCCACCATGCGTCCATCTTTTCGGTCGGGTAGCACAGTTGGGGCTTACCTGGGTTTGACCGGCCGTGGCGGGGCCGGGACCTGGTGGCCTTCTGCTCGCAGGCCGGTGGCTCGCGCTAAGGCGCGGGCCACCGTGGAATGGGCCACCCCGTGGCGGCGGCCCAGCTCCGTCACGGTCAGGTCAGGCATTGTGTTCTTGGGCGGTGATGGTGAAGTGCGCGGTCTGCTGGCCGGTGGGGTCGCAGGAGCGCTCCCGGCTCCCGGAGGCGATCAGGCAGGGGACGCGGTCAACGACTTCCGGGTCCGTGGTGGTGCCTTCGGTGGGGATGTAGTCGTCGTAGTACCCGGGGTGCTGCCAGATGACGCGGCCGTCGCGGGTGAGGGTCAGGGTGCCGGCCGAGAATCGGGTGGAGCCCCGTGCCAAAACCCCAGGAAGCCTACGCTGTGTTCCAGCGCTGACATTAAGGGAGTTGAGTCAAGTTGAGTTCGCCGTTCCCTGCTCCATCGTTCACCCGTCTGGAAATGACCGGGCCGCCTGATGAGGTTGACCGGCTCATGGCTCTCTTGAGCGGGGGCGCCGAGATCCGCTACGCGTCCCCTTACGCCCCTGATGCCCGCGGCGACGTGAGATGTGTCGTGGACGTCCTTGCCCATCCCGAGCAGGGGCCGGCAGCCGGTTCTTCGATGGTGACGGTGACCCTCCAGGCCGTGGCTGAGGTTGATCTCTCCCAGATGCCGGATCTCTCCCCCGGTGATGCTCGTAGCCGCATCGCACGGGAGGCCGAAGCGCTGCTGAGAGCGCTGCCCGGCAACGGTGATGTGCAGGCGCGGGTGGTCGCCTCCCGTCCGACCCGGGCGCCCCGGCCCTGATCCCGTGGCATCGAGACCGGCCCCCGGCGGAGCTGTGTCGCTGTGTTTCATGGACTGGAAGGGGCAGCCCGAACACCGCTGGCCGGGCCGCCACGTGATCGCGGTGAGCAACGGGCGTGCCGTCGGCAACATCGACTTCTACACCCATCCCGACGCTGTGGCCCTGGAGATCACCCTCCTGTTCGTCTACCCAGAGTTCCAGGGCCGGGGTCTGGCCACGATGATGATGAACGCCGTGTATGAGGCGTACCCGGACGCGTGGATTGACCACGGCCGGCGGACGCCCGATGGAGCCCACTGGTGGAACCGGTACCGGGAACCCGCGCCCGGGCGGAACATTCACAACCGTCCGCCTCAGGAGTGGGCGGCGTTCTTCGAAGCGTCCCGCGTCGGCGCCGACCGACAACGTAACGCGGACTGGAACAGGGAGTACGGGCTGCTGGGCAACCGTGAGGCCGAGTACCGGTACGGGCAGCAACTGGAAGAGGAGTTCCATCGCTATGACTCCGTATACGTGAGCCGGTCGGTTGCCCCGGTTCTGCATCCCGCCCGACAGGATTTGTATGCAGGGCAGCTGGTGTATCTGCCCCCGGGGCTGCATCGGTACGTTCACAGTCCGGACCGGCCCGCCGGAGACCGGGCACACGCGCTGCTGTCCCACATCGGACATGGGAACCTGCCCCGCAATATGGACTTCTCCGGCTTCTGGAACGCCGACCCTCACACAGCCTTCGACGACGTCCTCCAGCAGGAATTGTTCCTCGGTAGCGGTTCTCCGCGGTCGGCCACGCATGTCGTCTACCAAGGTCTGCCACTGAACGGCGACGGGATGCCCCAGTACAAGTCGACCGCGGAGTACGTCGAGTACACAGATCCCGCGGACATCGGCATCAACTTGACCGGCATGGTCTGGCGCAGCGGCACGCGCCAGGACATCGTGCACGAAGTATCGTTCGACAGGCCCGTGGCAGCGGCGATAGCCCCCGAGTATCCCCAGGCAGCTACCGCACACTATCGCGCCCTCTACGACGAGAAAGGCGAGTTACGTAAGGCCGGGGCGGTCACCACGGCGGCCGTGGAAACCTCCGCGGACCGGATCCGCACGGTCGCGCAACAGCTCATAGAAGATTCCGCCGACCGGCTCAGGTCGATCGGACAGCAGCACATGTACGACCTGGATGTCCGCTCTTCGCCTCCCCGCTCACCGCAGCTGGGCCCGGCTCAGGCACCACGCCAGCCCTTACTTCCCCCCAAGCCGCCACCCAGTCCCAGGTACAGGTGAGAGAACTGACTGCCGGCAGTGATTGGGAGCGGCAGTCGGCGCTCCCACGCCCGGGCACAAGCCGACCACAAGGTTCACAGCGCCCGAATCACCGCTGACCGCGACGCCCCCGATCCGACGAGGTCCGCTGAGCAACACAGCGGCCGCGCAAAGCCGCCAGGCGAGATGAGACGTCCCCGTTGGTCACGGGCAACATCATCTCCCACGGCCCGAACCCAGGAGCACGAATCCGCCAGCCCGGGCGGTTCTCGGCACAGGCGCGCCGCTGAGGCGGAGCCCCGTTTACCAGTCGGCGCGGCCGACCCGGACTGGTCACCGACCTGCGAGCCGACACAGGACTCACCCACGCATCGGAACCGTCTTCCTATCTGCGCACCCTTGCTTCGCCAGGACACTGCACCACAGAAGTCCGCCTCTGCCGGACGACTTCTCCTGCTGGCCTCCGCGCGCACCCGTGGCTTCCCGCAGCGCACAGTGCCTGACACCGCGCGGTGCTGTGGGGCCACCGAGTGCGCTGGTCAGCCGCGTTCCGTGGTCCGGAACGCCTTGACGGCCTGGCGGGCGAGGAACTCCTCGTACCGGTACACCGTCCATCCCCACTCGTGCTGATCGCTGACTTCCGCACGGACGATGAGAACCGGGTCTCTCTCGGTTCTCGCTGCCCGCGCCCGGCGGAGGGCCTCCACAAGGTCGGCCTGAAACCCGGGTGGCATGGGTGGTGGCGCCTCGGTGTAGGTGGTGCCTATACGGAGTGCCGAGGGACTCTCCACGAGCCGCGTAAGCGGACCGCCCTCAGGGTTTTCCACGCGCACGTACAAGACTCTGCGCTGCTCGTACATGATCAGGCCTTGGTGCATGAGATCCGCGTGCAGCAGGGAGTCTTGGCCGTTCTCGGTGTTAGTGGCCACCCATACGTCGCTCACTGAGCCCCTCCACGGATTCATCATCGGTCGTAGAACTTGCGGTGTCACATCAACGCTGAGGTTGCTCTCTGTCGCGCATGGAACTGCCGTGGACGCCGTGGGCTGCGTGGAATCCCTGTCGGGCCGCGGCGATTCCGTCAGACGACGAGGATTTGCGCGGCAGGCGGCGCGTCCCGCTTGAGGGTGAAGAATTCTTCTGCGGATCCGACGAGCACAGGGACCTGGCACAGAGGTCCGTCCCAGTTGACGCGCGGGGGGTGAGGGCGGACCACGGCGGTGACGGAGTCGTTCGTTGCTCCCGGTTGCCTTGGTGTGGGAGTGAGGATGAGTCCGCCGGCCAGCCAGTTGGCTGTCGACACTTCGATGTGGCAGGCGGTGCCGGTGGATCGGTGGCCCCAGCGCCTCGCGGCGTCCAGGAGCCGGCCGAGGTCAGAGGCTTCGCCTGTTGCTGTCGTGGTCGAGAGGTCGTGAGGCGCGTCTGTGGCTGCTTTCAGAAGTGGGGGCCTTTTGTCCGTCGTTGTGGTGGCCGCGAGTCTCTCAAGATGGTCTGCGTCGGTCTGTGCGTCCCTCGTCGTCGCCCAGCCTCGGAATCGGTGCCCGGTATGGGGATCCAGCTGGGTGTGGTGGATGAGGCGTTCTGTGAGGAGGTCCTTCAGGAACTCCCTGAGCAGTATGGGTTCGTGCGCCGACCACCGGAGGTGAAGTGGGTGGTCCCATGATGGGCCGCAGCGACAGTCGGTCGTCGTGAGACGCTGGTGGGCTGCGGGGAGCAGCCACTCTGCTGATGGCTCCGCTGGTGCTTGGATGCGCGCGGCGGGCACGTTGTCGAGCCAGAGGGGGTCGTGGTCACATGTGGTGAACCACGCGACGTCGACGCCGTCGCGACGGTATCCCCTGGTGCGTCGGAGGATTTCTTCGGTGGTGATTGGGGGGCCCTGAGCTTCGAGCGCCGTGCGGCGATTCCCGTCGGGTGAGGTAACTAGGACATCGGCCCGCCACTCTCCTTCACCGGGGGTGCTGGCCTCGAGGTCGGCATGATGACCAGCGTCGCGCGCGGCCTGGGCGAGGGCCTGTTTGAGCACGTGGTGTTCGACGGACTCGTGGTTGCTGAGGCTGCATGCGGGGGCGCCTGGGGTGTGGGCGAAGAAGCGCAGGCCGGGGTTTGGGCTCTCGGCTCGCATGCTGTGGCCACATTCGACGCAGGCAAGTTGAGGGCGGCTGCGGTGAATGGCGGTCCATGACCAGTCGACGCCGAGGTCGTCGCGTGTGCCGTCCAGACGGCCGCGTGCCGCGTGAAGCGCTGTGAAAGCCATGGTGGGTTGTCCCCCGCTCAGTGCGCCCCGACATGGCCGTGCTCGAAACCGCAGGCCATGGGGCGGCGTAGCCGTGGAGTTCGTCGGTGACGCGTCCTAGGCTCTGAGGTATCTGCAGGCCGTGTCTATGGGCGGAGTCCGTGGCTCCCGCCCTGCGGATTTCGCGAGATCGCTTTCCCCTGAGGTGGTTCGAATTACGAAGGGCGTTTCGCCTCGCGGCACGGCTACCGCGGTGTCAGAGGGCTGCTGGGAGCATCGCGCGTTCAGATGAACCTCGAGGGCCACGGTGAGTCGGCTAGAGGCGACATCGATCCACGGCGCCTCACACTCGCCGCGGAGTCGGAGGCTGGATCAGGTGCTTGGTGGCCAGGGTGCTCGCGCGGGTGTGTGCGTGGCTTCGGAAGGCGGGAACCCTCGCACGGTGTGGTGCAGGACCTGAAGCCCCCGGAGCTGCCGATGTATGTGGCCCTGCGCTGGAAAGTCGACTACAAGGGCCCCAACAACGGTGAGTCCGATGAGATCGCACTGCCGCAGGCCGACTTGGACGGCGTGTCTAACGGCTGGCCCGGTGGCGCCCAGGGGCTTCCGTGCAGGTGTGGGCACCCATCGCCCGTGACTCATCCGGGCCGGCGTCTCCGGCGTCAAGGCTGGTCGAGGCGTACCGGGGCCCGTCTGTCGGTGCTGCGCGACTGCGGCCTGAAGGAGCACAAAGGGGCGGTAGCTACGGAGGCATGACGAGCGGCAACGGCCCCCGGCTCGGAGTCAGAGTGCGGCGCTGGGGAGCATGGGTCGGGGTGGTCGGGGCGCAGTACGGATCCTGCCCCGCAAGGACTGCGCCCGCCCCGACGCCCAGGGAGAGGTCACCTGAAGTTCCCACCCGGCCCCGGCAGCGCCCACCGACGTCGACGCGGACAGGTGCGGCTGCGCCACCGATGCGACTACTCAACAGAACCTCCAGAGAGGGCACGGAAGAGGGCGGCTCTGCCGTTCCCCGAGGCCTAGTCAGTCGCCACGCGTCGTCCCCGCCCCTGTCGACGTGGGCGTGAAAGGCCTCGGCGCTGCTCCCCGGGTACGGACGGATCGTGTGCGTCGGGGGGTGCGGTGAATCCGCCGGGGACCACGGCCCGGGGGTTTGAGGTTGCTACAGCGGGGGTGAGGGCTGCTGCCTGGTCTGCGTTGCCAGTGCCTCGCGAGCGGACCGACGTGTCCAGGATCTGCACGCGCCGGATCACCGCAGTGCAAGAAGCGCAGGTCTGTGACAGCTGCCAGACGCGGCCGTGAAGGTCGGTCACCACGACGAGGCAGACACCGCCTGCGCATCGTTCGACGTTGGATTCGGCGTGCCAGGAGCAGTCCTGGGTCCTGCACTGGCAGTTGGCGTCAGCTCGTGGTTGGCCGAGTCGGCGTGCGTGGTGGGCAATGTGCTTTCGCGCGGCTTGTCGAGCGCGGTCGGTCTCCTGGTAGCGGATGTGGTCGGTGCGGCAGCTGGCGTCACATGTGACCTGCAAGATCCCTTCGCCGGGCCGCCCTTTTGGGCTGACGCGAACGGTGATCGTTCGGCTGGCGGGGCGGGGGTCGATGGTGGTCACGGTGGATGCCGTCACGGGGTCCTGTCCCTTCGTCCTTTGTTGGGGGTGCCCCCCATAGTGCGGCTTTCCTCTGGATTCCGCGGTCATTCGCTTCAGTCCCTGCTGCGGCCGCCGGGTGCTGCCGGGGCCGGTGGCCAGAGGCGCCAGGCTGTTGCTGTGACGTGCTGCGGGGATAAGGAGACCCCGTTCTGATGAAGTGGTTTCTCGCCGCATTAGCCGCGAGTTGGCACGGCTGGCGATGTTGATGAGGATGTCGGTGGCTCTCGCAGCATCGGCCGCGGTCTCCAGGTCGGTGAGGTCTGCGGGGAGCGCGTCGGCCTGGGTCTTGTACTGTGCGGAGAGCTCGTGAGGGAGAGAGTGCAGTGTTTCGGCGCTGCACGTGACGAGCACCAGGTCGTGGCCGCGCCAGCAGGGCGTGGGCGAGGTGGTGTCCGATTCGGGAGCTGGCGCGCGTCACCAGAACAGGGGCTAATTTGTTTGCCTCACCGGTCGGTTGATTGGATTACGCGGCGGGGGTCTCGACGAGGTCGTCACGGAGATGCGCGAAGACCTCAAGGCACGCGGTGATGGACTCATCAGTGTGGGTGTCGGTGACTGCGAGGCGCAGCTGAGGGCCTTCGGCAGCGGGCGGCAGGATCGGGTTGCTGTAGATGCCGTGGTTGGTGAGCATGCGGTGAGAGAGAAGGAGCATGTACTCGTCGGCAAATCGAACTGGGATGACTGGGCCGGTTCCCGTGGGGACGCTGTAGCCCATCTCCGCCAGCGCGGTGCGCAGGCGGGTCGCGAGGGCGAGGGCGCGGGGCGTGGTGGGCTGCTTGGCCAGCAGGCGCAGCGCAGTGAGGGCTGCGGCGGCGCTGGCCGGCGCGAGTCCGGCTGAGAACATGGCCGGTCGGCTTGTGTGGCGCAGGAAGTCGATGACCTTTCGGTCAGCGAGGACTGCGCCGCCCTGACTTGCAAGGCTCTTGCTGAAAGTGACGGTGGTGAGGGGTATCTGACCGTCGAGCGCGTGGTGGGCGATGCTTCCGCGGCCTCGGGCGAGCACGCCCAGGCCGTGCGCGTCGTCGACCAGGAGGGTCGCGCCGTGGTGGTCGGCGATCTGCAGGAGGTCCGGCAGTGGGGCGGCGTCCCCTTCCATGCTGTAGAGGCCGTCGACGCAGACGAGTGTGGGCGTTGTGCTGAGTTCGGTGAGCGTGCGGTGCAGGGAGGATGCGTCGTTGTGGGCGAACAACCTTATTGTCGCGCCCCGCGCCTTGGCGAGCTGAGCTCCGTCGATCAGTGAGGCGTGGGCCTGCTGGTCGAGCACGACGGCTTCGCCCCGTCCCGCCAGAGCGGAGACGGCACCCAGATTGGCCATGTAGCCAGCCGAGTAGACGAGAGCCGCCTCGGCGCCATAGAAGGCTGCGAGCTCCCCTTCGAGCTGTTCGTGCAAAGCGAGGTTGCCACTGAGTAGACGGCTGTCGGTTGCGGAGGTTCCCCAGTGATCAATGGCCTCGCGTGCCGCCTGCCTCACCTTGGGGTGGAGGGTGAAGCCGCGGTAGTCGCCGGAACCCAGGTTGGTCATGCTCCGTCCGTCAAGGCGTGCCACGCCGCCCTCATCTGTCCCGTCGAGGACGGGGTAATACGGGTAGAAGTCTGCGGCGCGGACCTCGTCCGCTCGGGTGTAGGCGTAGCACTTCTCCAGCACGTTCATCTGCAGGAGCTCCTGTACGGGTTGAGTGTCGTGGGCGGGCGCGGTGCCGGACGCGACGCTCACCACAGGGGGGCGGTGGCGGCGTCGCGCCCGGTCCTTCAACAGTTCGCGCTGACCGCCAGGGGTGGCAAGGCCGCTTGGCCGAGTTCCCGCCGGGCGGTGCAAGGGATCGCGAACCTCCCCTGGGGCGGGATTTCCGTCCGGGCGTTCTAACAGTTCAACGACACTCCTGCTCCCTGCACCGCGCCCTCGCCGAGCTCAGCCAGGCGCCCACACCCATCTGTTGCGAGGGCCTGCACAGCGCGGACTTCGCCGTGCCTCACACGTTCGGTCTGGCGATCCGCCCAGAGGTAGCCTCGCGCGCCGCCTGGACCTCCCGTCCCGCGGAACGTGCTGGTCGCTGCGATACCGGTGCGGGCACATGACGGTTACGGTGGCCGCATGGATGAATCGCAGGATGTGAACTCGCCCGGCGAGGCGGCCGCTCTGCTTCGGGGTTTGGTCCGCACTTGTCGGGAACAGGGCGAGAAGGCACCCGACGTCTACATCGGTGACGAAGGGGTTGCCGAGGCCGTGCTCCTGCCTGTCGCCAGGTACCGGCGGCTCGTCAAAGAGCTGGATTCTGCGGCCCTTGCGCTGCGTACAGCCGAGCGACTGGGTGATGCACCGGGCCCGGGCGATGGAATATCGGACGAGGACCTCGCCGCGTGGGTCCGCGGCGACGGGACAGCTGACCGGCCGTAGGCCGGGTCTGACGCGACCAGGGCAGGGGCCATGCAGCGGGAGCGAACACGCTATCGGGGAAATCACCATCCGGCCGTGCGCGAGGACATCCTGGCTCTGATGGAGCAGGACGTACAGTTGCGCGACATCGCTCTGGCGCGCATCGGGCAGTTAGTTCGGGGTGAGGTTGTCGGCCGCCCCCTGGAGGCACGCGCGGGAAGTCCGGATCTCAGCGATTGCCGCGTGCTGCGTTTTGACACATATGAGCACGATCCGGGCTGGCGGAACATCACTGCGGTCAGTGGTGCGCACCTTCCCGCCCGGGAGCCCTCGGCTTCGACTCCCCCGCCCCGTTATTGCGTTCTCTACCGCCTGCAGGATCCGTTGGACAATTCCGACCGGCGCCTCTTCCTCCAGGTTCTCTCTGTTGCCCCGAGTGTGGAGTCCGCTGTATATCGCCTTGCCGGGCAGCGACTCAACCGGCCCGACATCGCACGTCAGCCACGTAGGGCTTCGGGGAATTCCTCAGGTGCTGTGGGAGCACGCGAACTGGCTCTGCGCGAAGCCCAGCGACGGGACGCTGCCGCGCAGGAGCGACGTCTCAGTTGAATCGACCGCTGGGGTCCGGTGCCTATCTATGCCACGGTGCCGCCGGCCTGCCTGCGGCGAATTCGCGCTCCGAGATGGGCGATGGCCAGCCCCAGGGCAACGAGGGCGAGCCCGGGGAGCACTCTGGGCGAGGGCCCTTCGTTCGCGGCCACCCAGCCGATGGTGCCCAGCCCCATTGCGATCAGGAGAAAGGGCGCGACGTAGCTGATCAGCAGGGCACTGTTGCGGATCAACCCGGTGACGAAATGAACCATCTGGTCCTCCTGCCGGCGACGCGGGCTAGTCGTGGAGGCGTCAGACTACCGTGCTGTCAAGGCTTCTGCGCCGCCAGTTCCGCAAAGCGGAAGCGAATGCGCTGTGCGGCGGGCGTGTTCGAGCTCCCGGAGTGTCGCTCCAGCAGAGCGAGAACTTCGCCGGCGGCTTCGGTGGCTTCCTGAGCGGGGAGCTGCATCCATGCGTTGGCGGCGTTACTTGTGGTGATGGCAATGTGGCGGCACAGGGTGTGGTTGTGGACCGGGTTTCTCGGGCAGGGGCCCTGGCGTTCACGCCAGGTGGCGGCGATCCAACTCCAGGTGTGGTAGGCGTACGTGTAGTCCCGCTTGATCCACGCCAGGTGGGCGCGTGTTTCGGCTGCTTCCAGCGTGTCGGTGTGTTCAGGACCGCGAGAGGGGTCGGCGGAGAGTCGGAGGAGAAGCCCGTTGGTGCGCTCGATGGCCTCCTCGACGTTGCCCTGAACGACGAGTGTGTGGATGTCCGCGAGGGTTTGGCTGGTTGGCTCGGGCTGCTGTGTGTTCGACGTCGCAGCGGCTCGGGTGGCTGTGGCAGTGGCTGTGGTCCCGTCTGGGTTGACAGTGAGTGCGGCCTCGACGCCGTAGCGGCGGTCGTCAATCTGGGCGTTGATCGGGTGTCCGACGCCGGCCGCCTCCAGGTGGAGGTAGCTCATGACGGCCTGATCGGGGTCCACTCCTGGAGGAACGGCGATCGGCTCTCCGTGGATGTGCACAGTTGTCTCGTCGAGGATGTGGACGGGGATCGGGGGTGTCGCAGTGGTCATGGTTCTCCTCTACTCAGGTCGCTCCGGGGGGGTTGGCTGTGGTTCAGATCGAAGATTTACCGCCGGCGCTGGGGAATGAGGGTTCAGCCCAGCCGCGGTAGCGCAGTCTCCAGGCGCCGTGGGTGAGTTCCTTGCGGCGGACGATGTCGATGTATCCGTTGCGTTTGATGTCGTTGGAGGCGACCAGGTCATTGCCGAGGTAGAGGGCGACGTGGCCGGCCGGGTCGTTGGTGGCGTAGAAGAGCAGGGCTCCGGGGGGCGGCGTGTTGGATCCGGCGTGCGCGAGTCCGGCGGATACGAGGCGGTCCCAGTGGGCGTTGGCGGTCGCGGAGCCGCTGCTGCCATAGCCGTAGGTCTGGGCGACGAAGTTATCGCAGCAACGGCGCCACGTGCCCTCGGAGTTACAAGTCTGGAGTGGCAGGGGGGTGTTCGGGGCCTTGCGGGCGGCTTGTATGGCCTGGGCCGGGGCGCGGGGGTTCTTGACGCTGAACTTGCCGGCCGGGGCGTCTGCGTCGCCGGTGCAGCCGTCAGTGGTGGAGGTGACGGCTTCCGTCCCCCAGGTCTTGGCAACGAGTGCGCCCGCGCTGGATTCCCATTTGGCGTACTTCTCGGGATGCCCGGACGCCTGGACCTTCTGCGCTACCCGAGTCAGCGGGTCGGTCTGCCAGTTGGCGACTTTGACCAGGTGATTGTAGAAGGTGTTTGCCGCATGGATCGGGTCCGTCACCTGCGCGAGGGTTCCCCATCCCTGGGATGGGCGCTGTTGGAACAGCCCGGCCGAGTCGCGGTCGCCCCCGTTGAGGTTGTCCAGCGTTGACTCTTGCATCGAGGTGGCTACAGCGATCACGGCTGCGCGTGGGTTGAGGTGGCGAGTGCGCGCCACGTTAGTGATCACGGCGGCGTTTCGCTCCCGCGAGGTGCTCCACTTGGGCTGTTCCTGAGGGCCTTCGGGGCGTAGTGGCACGGTGACGCGTGTAGTTCTGCTGGTCCTGGTTTCCCCCTCGAACTTCACCTCGGGGCCTTGCGGGCCGGTGCCGTCGGTTCCGTCCCCGAAGGGCTTGAGGGGCGCCTCGCAGGTCTGGGCGTTGGCGACGGATTCCGGGCTTGAGAAGACGGCCTGCAGGGCTAGGCCGATCAACATCACGAGGGCGAGCAGCATGACGGCGCCGAGCATTGCTATTCGCTGCAAAACGGCCACTCTTTTTCCTCCGGTGTGCGTGTCGTCCGCAAGGTTTCGTCCGCAGCGCGGGAAACTTAGAGATTTTTTCCCGCAGTGCGGGAAATGGCTTCGTTTCTCACACCGCGCGTACTGCCCTCCGCTTTGGGGTCCCTACGGTTCTGACCTGGAAAAGGGATCAGAAGCGACCGCCACCAGAGGGGGATCCTAATTCAGCGAACGGCATGCGGGGTAGCAGGACTTACAAGGTCAGTTCCTGAACGGTTCCATTCCCGTCAAGCGGGAGAATCCTTCCCGCATTTCCGTACGCTGCGCCGTCCACGGGCGAGGAGTTCCCTCAACGGCGACCTGGAGGGACGGGACGGAGATGCTCACGCTTCTTCACAGCACGTCGGTGATAGCCGGAGCTAAGAGCGGAAAAGAGGAGGGCGGAAGCGAGGGTGGAAAGATCGATGGTCTCTTGCATGGCATCACGCCGAGCTGGGGGCCGTTCTCAACGCTCCAGGAACCGGCTCAACAGGTGATTGGCGTCATCATGGCTGGCGTCGTCCTGTTTCTTCTGGGAACGGCGGTTGTAGGCGCAATGCATATCAAGGTCGGAAATTCTCAGGCGAACACCATGGAGACCAAGAAGGGCCAGACTCAGGTCGCCAGTGCCCTGGTCGGCTTGTTCGTGGTAGCCGCCATGGCAACGATCTTCACGATCGTCTACGGCATGGGGGCCAAGGTCAAATGACGAGTCGGGCAAAGGCGCGGGGCGGCACCCGCTCTCTGGTGCCAGATTCCGCAGGGTCTACGGCTCCGGGCGAAAACTCCCCGTGGCGGCGTGCGAAGATTGCCGGTCTTGCATTCGCTGCGATCCTCATCGTTGGAGTATTTCTGTCAAATATCTCCGGAAGCGGGTCATCTAATTCCGGTCAGCGACCGACACCCACCTCCAGCATCACTTCATCTCCAGGTGGAAGTGGTGGCGGCGTGAAAGCCGGAGGTGCAGTCAAGGGAATCCCCGTCGGATATCCACGGTCCAAGGCCGGCGCACTCGCAGCGGCGGTGAACTACGAGGTAGCACGGTCAAGCCCTTCGTACTTCACGGACCAGGAATTTCGCCACGCCATTCTGGAAACGGTCATGACGCGTGAATCCGTCAAGGAACAGCAGCGCAGGGATGACCGGGACGCGTCCAAGGTGGTGGCCTCTCTCGGGCTCGACAGTGGAGGTTCTGCGCACATGATCATGCGCGCTTCTCCTGTGGGCACGCAGATGGGCAGTTACTCGCCTCAGGTGGCGACGGTCAAGATCTGGATGAGCGAGCTGGTCGGCATGACCAGCACGAACTCGCCGCTCCCGGTTTCTGCCAACTGGACCACTTACACGCTCACGCTCCAGTGGCAGCAGAGCGACTGGAAGTTGGCAGACATTTCTCAGAGTGCTGGGCCGACGCCATTGCAGACCACTGATAGGGCTCCGGACTCGGTCGACATGTTCCGGAAGATGGATGAGGAATTCAATGCGCCCCCTTACGTCGGCTAAGACTTCGCGAGCATTTGCCCGCTTGCTTCCGGTACTCATTCTTTCGTGCGCGTCGGCGATATTTTCACCGACTCTGCCGGATGCTCATGCCGTGGACGTCTGTGATCTCCCCGGATGCAGCCTTCTGGAGAAAGGAGTCGACAGGGCTGCCGATATAGGCAAGGACGTAACCAAGCCCCTCAGCGATCTCGGCGGAAAGGTGAACACGGCGTACGACCTGGCGTCGGACCCTCTCGGATACTTCTCGGAGAAGTTCGCCCAGACCAGTGGGAAGTTGATCCAGGAACTGGGTGGGGAGATCAAGAAATGAACACCCTGGCCGTAAACCTCGGCACAGAGATCGACTGGGGAAATCCGGGTTTCCTTCAAATCTACGCCTTGACTTTTGGCGTCTCTACGATCCTCACAGCAATTCTTTGGCTGTTCGCCGTGGCCAAAAGGGCGGCGCAGGGAGTGCACTTCGGGCAGGCTCTGAGCGAATCCATTGGATACCTTCTGATGGCCGTTATGGTGAGCGCCTTCGCTCCCGCAGCGGTCGCCTACACGGTCAAGCTCATGGACGGCGCGGCTGAGTCAATGCTCGGTTCGCAGGCCCTTAAGATCACCGTTCTCGGCGGCATCGTCGTCGGATGCCTAATGGTGCTGTCCGGTTCGGGCCTTGGTGCACCCCTGGCGCTCATCATCGGATTCTCCCTGATCATGATCCTGCTGGGAATCTGGCTCCTGCTCGCAGTCCGCAATGCACTGATCCTCTGCGGTCTCGTGTTCGGCCCGACGGTGTTCTCCGGCCTGGTCAACAAGGATTTATGGAAGCATACGAAACAGTGGGCTGGGGTGATGGTCGCCATCATTTCCGCCAAGTACGTCATTTACACGGTTCTGGCACTCGCTATCGCGCTCACCGAGGGAATTCCTCGCAATGTGGCAGATCTAAGTTTCGGGCAGGCTTTGGGTACACTCATATCGGTGTTCGCCTTGTTCTTCCTCGCATTGTTCGCACCATTCCAGATCGGCAAGTTCGTGCCCATCTTTGGCGATGAAATGCAGGCGATCCTCAGTGCTCGAGGCACCTTCGTGGACCAGGCCAAGTCCGCGTACGAGCAAGGCAAGTCCTCGATCGACCGCCTCAAGGGGATGGACAACCCCCGCCTCGGCGGGGGCGATGGAGGCGACTCGGGTGGCGGCAGTGGCGAGGAGCTCGCAGCCGCAGCGGGGCCCGAGGCTGCCATCGCCGCAAAGGCCAAGCAGGACATGGACGAGCAGCAAAAGGATTACGAAGACGCCGCGTTCAAGGGACTCGGCGGCGGTCAGGGGCAAGGCAGCGGATCGAATCAGTCGTCGAATGCGCTAGCCGACTCGGACTCCTCGTCAGGTTCGTCATCGGGATCGGGCGGTGCGTTCACACCGCCCTCATCGCCTCCTCCGGCAGGGTCGCCCGACGGCGCTGGCGCGCCGCCAGCTCCATCCCCCGCTTCGGCGCCAGCCCCGGCGCCCCCGTCTGGTCCCGACCACTTCAGTAGCGGAATGGAGTAGCCGTGCCTCGCGCATTCCTCTTTCCCCGGCCGCGCCCACGCGGCCTGCTTGGCCGGCGATTCGAAGGAGACGAGCAGCTCGTGCTCGGTGGCGGAGCCGCTGCGTCGCTGCTCACCCTTGCCGTGGTCCCGAGTGCGGCCCTCAAGGTTGCGACGTTCGCATCCATCCTCGTTCTGAGCACAGCAAGCGTCCTCCTTCCCTACAAGGGCCGAACATATCTGCGCTGGTGGGAGATACGGCACTCCTATCGCAAGCTGCTGCGGAACGGCTCGCTCTTGTACCGGTCGAAGGCACCGTTGGCGGGCCGAACGATGGCTGGGCAGTCCGTGCCCGTCAACGCGCCCGCTGGGGTGCCGCATGGGATGGAATGGTTCCGGGCCCGCACCGCGTATGGCGATATAGCGGTACTGCTTCAGCCGACCGAGGGACTGTTCACTGCGGTGATAGAGGTCGAAGGCCAGAAGAACTTCGGCGGTCTGGACACGGCAGACCAGGAGGCGCTTGTCTCCGCCTGGGAAACCCTCCTTCGACAGACCTCGGACGCCGGGGGCCGGATCAGTCGGCTCCAGTGGATCGCTCGGATCGTGCCCGTCGACCCCAACGCCCATGCCCGCGACGCCCAGGCCCGCCGGGACCCGAAAGCGGCTGGTTGGCTGCATGACTCCTATGAACAGCTGCTGCAGAGGGTGGCCATCAGCGCCGAGGACCGACGGCTGTTTCTGGTCATCGGCATCCGCTACAGCCAGGACCTGGTCGCGGAGTCGCTCAAGTACAACTCCCTTTTCGAAGGCTACGGCGTTGTGCTCGGCAAGGAGGTCGAGAGCTTCATCCGCAGTCTGGGAACCGCCCAGTTGCGATGGGTCCGCAGCCTCGACGAGGCCGCCCTCGCTTCCTTCGTACACCACTGCTACGCGCCCGATCACTGGCTTAATGATGTACGTGGCATGGATCGAGCAACCTGCTGGCCTGCGGAAATGGATGCACGCGAACAGACCGTCATGGTCTCGCGCGGCTGGGAGACCAGCCAGCCCTGGATGCATGCCACGGCCTGGATCAAGCAGTTCCCCATTTTGCCGGTGGGCCTGAACTTCCTCGCCCCGGTGTTGCTGTACGTGCCGGACGTGATCTGCACCGTCGCCGTGACGATGGATCTGGTTCCTTCCGACCGGGCCATGCAGGACGCGATTTCAGATGCCACCAACGAGTTGGGGCAGGCGGACGCCAAGCCAGGAAAGATCACCGATCCACGTGAGCGCCGTGAGCAGCATGCGGCCACCTCCACGATGGAGGAGATCGCCTCCGGGGCGGCCGGCGTTCGCCTGACCGGCTGGGTGACCGTGTCCGCTCGGGACCAGGACGGTTTGGAGCAGAACAAGGGCACGATCCGCGCCGCGTCGACCAAGAGCCAGCTCGCCCTGGAATGGTGCGACCTGGAACAGCACCGCGCCTTCGCCAACACTCTGCCGCTCGCCGGCGGCCTGCTGGGGGGATGAGCATCATGCTGGAACTACTGCGGCCCCAGACTCAGACACGCCGCCGTCCCCTGCGCACGAGCACGGCCCAGGCCTGCGGCTTGTATCCCGCGGTCGGCTCGCCGAGCTCGGACCCTCGCGGCGTCATAATCGGCCGCGAGATCTACAGCGGCAAGGCATTCATCTATGACCCCTTCGTCCTCTACGACCCCTCCGCCCGGGAACGTCTGCCCAGCGGCCACGCCCTGGTCTTGGGCAAGAGCGGTTGCGGAAAATCGGCGCTGGAGAAGTGTTACGTACTGCGCCAGCTCCGCTTCCGCGAGAGGGCATTTGCGATTCTCGATGCCCAGGGCGAGGACGGCGTCGGCGAGTGGGACGCAATCGCCCGAGCCGTGGGTATCAAACCCATCCGCCTGGTCTACGGCGGGGACGGCGACGGCGTGCGCCTCAACCCCCTGGACCCTCGCATCCCCAGCAAGCACCAGTTCGCAGTCTTGTGCAGCATGGTCGAGATCCTCAGCGGTCCTCTCTCCTCCGAGACCCGATTCGCTCTGTCCGTTGCACATCGCGCAGCCATGGAGCGGGCTGTCGCCGAAGGCCGAGTCCCCGTCCTCAGCGACATCCACGACACGCTGACCCGGCCCGGTCCCGGCTTGCTCGGCAAACGCGAGGTCAGCGAGGACCAGATGGTGGCGTGGGGCCAGCCCGCTTCACTCGCCATGGACCAGCTCTGCTCCGAGGAACGTGACTTGGCGGGTCTGTTCAACGGACCGACGACCGAGGGCATCGACCTTGACGCCAAGCTAATCGTGTTCGACCTGACCGCGCTCCCCCGCGAGGGAAGTGCCATGCCCCTCTTGATGAGCGTCATCGGCCCCTGGCTGCGCTGGGGCTGGATCAAACCGGGTGACTCCGTCAAAAGAACACTCATAGTTGAGGAAGCCTGGCATATCTTGTCGCACCGCCCCGTAGCGCGGCTCTTCGAGGAGTTCGTCAGGTTTGGGCGCCGGTTGGGGTTGTCGTTCTGGGCGATACTCCACCACCTGGCGGATCTGCGCCTCGCCGAAGCGCCCGAGGCCGAGGCCATCTTGAAGTTGACCGCCACGCGCGTGATCTATCACATGGACAGGCACGAGGCCGACATCACGGCAGACTACCTCCAGCTCCCCGGCTGGGCCCGGGACGCGATCACAGATGGCGCGAGCAGGTGTGCGCCAGGCAATGCGGTATGGCAGGTCGGCCAGCGAGTCCAGCTCGTCGAGCACATCCGGAGCCGCATCGAGATCTCGCTGACCAACACCAACTCGAAGATGACCGAGAAGGTCCGTGAGTTGCCGAATACGGCACCCATAATCCCCATGAACTCGCGGGTGACATCTCGATGATGAGGCTATCCATTGTCGTGGGTTCCCGCACCCCATACGTGCCCCGCAGCAACGGCGGAGGCTTGGACTCACGAGCCGGTGGTGGTGTGGAATGAGCCTCCACCTGGTGCCCGTGCGGTTTCGCGAGGCCGCGGCATTCGTCCGCGCCTGGCACCGACACCACCCGCCGCCCGCCGGGCAGATCTTTGCTGTCGGCGCCGCTGATGATGACGGGATCCTGCGCGCCGTCGTGATCGTGGGGCGGCCTGTCGCTCGTCGCCTGGACGACCGGGCAACGCTGGAAGTTACTCGTACGTGTAGTGACGGGGTTCGGAACGCGAATTCGCTCCTCTACGGCGCCGCGTGGCGCGCGACGAAGGCGCTGGGTTACACCCGCCTGATCACCTACACCCAGGACGGGGAGAGTGGCGCGAGCTTGCGCGGCGCTAACTGGCGGGTGGTAGCTCAGCGGCGCCCTCGCCGGGGGTGGCACACCCCTTCGCGTCCGCGCGCTGCCCGCGGCACTGAGAATGTCGAGCGCACGCTGTGGGAGGCGATGGGCTGATGCTGCAACCATCCCAAACTGGGCGTCACAGCCTGATGACCACACACACGCACGTCTTGCCGCTGATGACCCCTGACGTGCGCCGGTTCGTCAACGTGCCCACCCCGGGAACCGTGCAACTCCCGGAGGAGGTGCTTCGCGTCTTCACTGAGCCTGCCCCCTGGGCATCTGGCCGGCTCACACACCTCCGCGCACCGGCCCGGAGCCTCCTCGCGTCCGAGGAGGAAGCATGGCGAAGGTAGTCTCCCCCCATTCCGCGAGGGGTCTTCACCTGTACCGGGACGCGTGGTGGATCTTCCTCCTGGCTGCCTTCATGGCCTTGACCCTCTGGGCCTGGCTGGCAGCAGTCCTTTCCGGGCTGCTCTCCAACGGAGTACCCGCCTCGGTGTCCTGGTCCCAGGCCGCAGCCGCACTGACGGAGCTGCTGACGCACCCCGGCGACCCTGCCTCGGCGTTCGGTCAGAAGTCCGGCGTCGGCGCCCCCTTCCCCTTCTATACCCTCATGCTGCTGGAGGCCGGAGCATCCGCCTGGGGCACACGGGCGGCCTGGAGCTGCTGGACACAGTGGCGCGACGAAGGCACCGACGGCCTGGCAACCAGGCAGCAGCTCGAGGATGCGATGGGTGAGGCAAAGGCTCTCTCCCGCCTGTCGGCACTGCGCCCCAGCCTCGCCAAGACCGCAAAACTCTCGGGCGAGACACGGCCAGTGTGGCTGGGCAAAAAGAAGCCGTCGCGAGCGGTCACAGACGTCAAGGTCACAGAAGTCGCCGTTTTCGCAGGAACCGCTATTCCCACCGGCGTCGACCTCTACATTCCATTCGAAGAGACCGTTATTCTCATCGCCCCACCGCGTGAGGGAAAGACATCTCAGCTGATCATTCCCTGGATTCTCGACTTCCCTGGGCCCGTGCTCGCCACATCATCCAAGGTCGATGTTCTCTACGCCACCGCTAAAGCCCGCGAAGAACTCGGCCCCGTCATGGTACTTGACCCTACTGGGCTTTCCGGGTGGCCTGTCCAGCTGAAATGGTCGCTGTGCGACGGCTGCGAGGAGTTTTCGGTCGCACGAAAGCGCGCCGAGACGCTTGCCACTACCACCAAGAGTGACGAAGGCACCAAAAATGGCGGGTATTTCGTGATGAATGCCCAAATGTTGATCACGTGTTGGCTGCACGCTGCCGCATTGGACAACCGTCCCACCTTGGACATCATGCGCTGGGCAACTTCGCCCAACGAACGTGACGCCGTGACCATCCTCGCCAAATACGGTCGCCACGAGCTTTCGCGAGCCCTCGCGGCGCAACACTCTGCCGCACCAGAAGAACGCAGTGCGTCTTGGCGTACCGCCGAGCAATCGTTCCTCGCTTTGTATGACGCCAGCGTCGCCGAGATATTCGGCGGATCAGCCAGCGACGACGACAACTTCAGCATCGAGGGCTGGCTGACAAAGGGGGGAACGGTCTTCCTCATAGGAGAGGAAGAAGAAGGCTCCTCCCTCGCACCGATCATGGCCGCCTTCTCCAGAGCCATTCTGGATACCGGGAAGCGCCTGGCTGCGCGTATGCCCAACGGCCGGCTGGACCCGCCATTGGGAATCCTCGGCGACGAGCTCGCAAATGTCGCGCCTCTTCCACAGATCCCATCCCTCATGTCCGTATCCGGAAGCCAAAATATCTTCATGGCTGCTGTTCTTCAGAACCTGGCACAGGCACAGGAACGCTGGGGAGAGATAGGCGTCAGGAAGATGTTTGCGGCAGCGACTGTCAAGATCATTCTCGGCGGGATCAGTGACGAGCAGGAACTCAAGACCTATTCGGCACTCGCCGGAGAATTCGAGGAGGACACCGAGAGCGTAAGCGACGACGGTGAACGCTCATCCATATCGGTGTCCACGCGGCGCCGTGCGGTTCTTGAACCGGGTGACATCCGCATGATCAAGGAGCGAGAAGGACTCGTCATCCATCGCCGCACTCCCGTCACCCGGGTCCGCTTCCAGCGGATCCATGAAGGAGTTCGTGCCAAGGAGATCGCAGCAGCAACCAAGGAGACTCTGCGGAAGGTGAACTCCGGTGCCTGACCCGCTCGATCCGCTCTTCAAGGCCCTCGAATCCATCAATGACGAGCTCTCCGGCCTCCACATCCGCATGGCCCGGGTCGAGGATCAGCAGTCTCTCGGCGGTGGAGTTGGCGGCCCAGGAGGTGCCGACTCCAACGGTGACGGTCGGCCGGCCGGTACGCCCGTGATCTGGCGCAACCTGGAGGAGCCCGAACGCTCTGAGACGTGGGCCGAGTTCACCTCTTGGGTGATCGATATTGCCGACCAATTCGAGCTCACCGTCGACCAGCTGCCCCGCGATTGCTGGTGGCTTCACGGCAGTGTCGTCGAAGAGCTCACGGCTCTTTGGACAGCCCACCGCTCAGCTTTTGAAGCGAAGGACGATTCCGGGGCCTCTGTATACCTGTGGCATGATGCCTTCGCTCGCGCCCTGGAGCGGATCTCACGGTCCTGGCTTGGAGAATGCACCAACGGATACCACCAACCCCGATCCCGGGAGCGGTGGGGCAGTGACGCCAAGTTCAGAACTGAGGTCATCGCTGCCGGCCCGCCCAGCAGCGGCGGCAGCAGCGTTGCAGTGTCTCAAGACTAAACCTCGCCCTTTCCCATGGGGTGACGCCTGAAGATTGACCAATGAAGCGAGGAGTGTCGCTGGCCTGGTGGGAAGGCCGCACTCCGCAGGTGCAGAATCGTTGCGGGTCGTATCCACGCGTCGGTGACGGTGGCCGCGGCGTGCTGGTGGGCCCGGTGGCTGGGTGGAGCCGAGACCGTCCCCACCGCCCTCGGCCCGTTCTGAAGGACGCAGCCACGGGCCGGTGCGCGTACAGGTCGGCGGTCACGGTTCACTGCGCGGCGGAGGAGTCGGCTGCAGCGATCTGTTCGGGCTGGTGACGGGATGCCAGGTGGCCGGCGTGCCGCGCGGCGGCTGCACCGAATGGCCCGGTTCGCGGGCCATTCGGGCAGGTGGAGCCCTGGGCAGACGCTGGCGCCTACCGGTCAGGCTGCTGGCGCCCTGCCGAGCGTGGCTTTGGGCCCAGCACGGGCCGGTATGGAGACCAACGCCGTTCGTTCCTCTTTCGCGTTGGGGATCTGTGTGCCCCGACGCGGACCCGGTGTTCAGCAGCAGATCCGCTTGTAGGGGTGGCCTGGGAAAGCTGCTGGTGTAGGGGGGCTTTTAGCGGTTGAGGTTCCCTCTGTCGGCCGCCCGCCGACAGAATGACCGGATTAGCATTTTTTACAGGGTCTTGTCGTATCTGTCTGCTGCACTGTGCGCATGCAAGGAACACACTTCTCACAGGCCGGTCACGGCCTTCACGAGGATGACGACACCGACCAGATCGTGCAGTCTCTGCTGGACTGGGAGGAGCGGCGGCTTCTGGCTGCTGCACCGGAGGCCATGGAGGGAGTCGACACATGGCTTGGTCTGGTTGCTGAGCCCGGATTCGTGCGGCGTGCCTCGGTGCTGGCGCGTGCCGCTCCGCTGCACCGCATCGATCAGAGGCAGTCCTGGCAGCAGTTCCCGGCAGATCTCTACGATCCGCGCACTCTCGCTCTGGCGGCGCTGGAGGCGGTCGTGAGCAGGCAGGGCATGGAGGTGGAGGCCACGGGTGGTGAGGAGTTCGACATCTCCTACAGCGACTACCGGGCCGGTCACCACCGAGTGACGGTGTCGTTGCGGCTGCTGGAGGAGGCGTTCGGGCGGCGCGGTCAGGCGGTCCTGAAGGCCACTGCTCCGGCGATCAACCTGCTGCTGGCGGGGCTGGAGTACGACGTGGAGGACGAGCAGGCGGCGACCAGTGGCCAACAGGCTGATCTCGGGGAAGGTGCTGCGCCAGGAAGCTCTCCCCCTGCCCGTGCTGCGTAGTCATCTCGATCGCACAGCCCCGCTGCTGCCCCAGCTACGCGGCCCGCTCCCCCAAAATCCGCTCTCTGCCCTGCGCGAGAAGAGTGAAGAAGGGAAGAGATATCGTGCCCGGCCCTGACCTGCCGCCAGCCGACCGGCCCATGACCGCCGAAGCGTGTCTGCACCGCTGGCCCAGTGCTGTCCAGCGCACTGAACTCATCTACGGTGTACTGCTGTTCACTGGCGACTTCGATGAACGGGACACTGCCATCGCGCAGCGCACCTACCCGGGACGTCGGGTACTCCTGAACTGCGATGGAGGCATCGAGGTGCATCCCGCCGGTACCGGCCCGGCATTGTCGCTGCTCGACCGGTAGCCGCCGACCGCCACGGCGTGCCTCAGCCCAGGCTTGCCAGGTGGCGCAGGCTCCCGAGCAAAGCGCGGCATTTGACAGCCGCGTCATAGGGGCCGCCCAGACGCTGGTCGCGGTAGGCGGAGCGGTCCGCCGACCACATGCCTCTGCCTACGGCGACCGGCCTCATGGCGTCTTCCCACCGGCACGCGTCCAGCCATGCCCGCACCGGTGAGGGGACACGGTGGTGACGTAGCAGCTCGCGTGCGAGCACGGCTTGGTCGAAGCGGGCGTTGTAGGCGACGCAGCGCCGCCCCTGCAGAATGCCAGTCAGATCTGGTAGGAGGTCGCTGAAGGTCGCGGCCCGGGCAACATGGGCGGGAGTGATGCCGTGCAGTGTGCTCGCCGCGCCAGTGATCGGGGCTTGCGGGTCGAGCAGTTCGTTCACCAGGGTGCGACCAGTGCCGTCGATCGCGGCGAACTGAACGGCCCAGGCTTGGCCGAGGCCGGTGGTCTGTACGTCTACCAGCAGCAGTGCTGGATCGGTCAGCAGATCGTCGGCCCATCGGGCGGCCCGCGCACGGGCGGCCAGCCACGATGGCGGCCTGCGAAGGACTCGCACTGCATCGTCCAGGTGCGTGTGCCGTTCAGCCACGCTCTGCACGTGCCACAGTCCGTCGCTGTCGCTGCGGGCATGCAGCGTGCCCAGGTACCGACCGTGCTCGTAGACCGCCCAGCTCGGCTGTTCGGTGTCGATGGGCCTCACGAGGCGCACGGCCACGCCGTCGACTCGGCGGCTGAAAGCATCGCCCCACTCTGCCGGGCTGCCACCGTGTCCGTGGCCGTAGACGTCGCGCGCTGTGGGGGTCATGGGCACGTGTGGCTGGCACCGTTGCGGTGGGCACTCCATGGGCCGATCTTCAGGCGCAGTAGGGCCGGTGGGTCCACACTGGTTACAGGACACGCCGCGATGTCACGCCTTCAGAGCCGTCGCGCTTCTTCCCGCTTTCGGCGGCTGGGCTGCCGTTCCTCAGCCTGCTCCCGCACCAGCAGCTCTACGACCGCCCTGGCTTCCCCCGGCGCTGGCGCGCCCGCGTTCTGTCCCGCCTCGTGGCCGCGACGGCTCCCCGCGGCTACCGAATTCCCGTAAAGGATGGGTTCGGGAGAGCAGCGTAGTAATTCGTGTCGCGGCTGGCGGATGGTGAGTTCTTGGCAGCGTTGTTCACCCGCCTGCGCAATTCGCGAGCGGCACGCTGCCTGCGAAGCCGCTCCAGTCGGCTCCGTTGTTCTGCGTCCAGCGGAGACTCAATCGTCATGTGAAGCTCCGTGAGTGAGAGTGTGGTCGGTCAGAGGATTGGATGACTCTGCTGCCGACTTTCGGTGTGCAGGCTGCTGGTAGTGCCACCGTCGGGATATCTGACGGTATGTGCGCGGCCGACTGGTCCACGAAAGTGCGGGCGTCGCTGATCGGGTCGTTGGTGCTTCTGACTCGGGTTGATCACGCCCGTCGAGCAATTGCCAGCGGTCAGGTCCGCCGCGGGGCGGGCAATTGCGCGGCCGGCCTCGACCAGAGTGTCCAAGGACTCCCCGGAAAGACCGGTCTCTTCCGGAGTCGGGTAGCGGCGCCAAATGACGTCGATGGCGTTCCGAGTACTTTGCCACCGGCCGCGCCCGTGGTGGTTCGTACCAGGTTGGGGTCTTGGACAGGAGCTGGGATGCTCATTTCGCACCTCCTGTAAGCGGTGGATGAGCTCAAACTCAGTAGGTCGGCCCGGTTGAGACCGGCTGATGCGTCGCCGCGCGTTGGGCTTCGGTGATCTGCGGGTCGGCGTTCTTGAGGCCGGTGGCAGGCGGGCGGGGATTTCGGAGGGGACCCCTCAGCCGATGCATGTGGTTTGCGGCCTCGGACAGTTCGGAGACCCTGTCGTGCAGGGCCTTCTCAAGAGGGTCTTCTTCCGGGCCAGCTGCCTGCGTGGCGGGCACGTCTACGCGTGCTGGTGGCGGGGTGGGGCTGGGCACCGGGGGTCTGTTCAGCCGCCGCTCGACGTCGCTGTCACTTCTCACGTTCACCGCTCGGGGAGCACGCCCGGTCAGGGGGCCGACGATGTTGGAGGCTTCAAGCAGCTGCAGCGTGTGATTGGCGAGGTCATAGGGCATCTGGTGGTCGAACGCGGCCTGAATGGCCACGGGTGACGCGCTGCCTTGCCGGGCGACAGCGAGGGCCGCTGTACGCAGGACACTGCGTGTGATGAGGCCGGGGGGGTAGTCACGTTCGGCGGGATTTCCGGCGAGTCGAGCTTGGTAGGCCTGAGCAGCGCGGGTGTAAAGGTCGGCGCGGGGATCGTTCTCTGACTTCTTGCGTAGCTGCTCAGCGCGTGCATGCAGGGAGCTGATCAAGTCGCTGTACGCCTTGGTTATGTTCGGTAGGGGCGGGGCTCCCGCCACCAGGTGGCTCTCCGCGGGGATCAGGTCGCCGGGGGCGGGGCCGTACTTCTCCTCGTGGTGAACGAACCACTGGGCGCGGTTGAGGACCCAGTCTCTCTGTAGGGCGGCGCGCATGTCGCTGGTGAGGGACGGGTTAGCCATGTGTTTTTCGAGGGAGCGTTGGTTGTGGCTGAGGTCCTGCAGGCGGCGGTCGCGGTGGGGGGCTGGGAGTTGGTCGTCGGGGGTGGGTGTTCCGGGGCGCGGGGCTCCGCGCAGGTGTGCGATGAACCGCTCGATGTTCCGGCTGATCAGGTCGGGGAGGTGGAGTCGGGTGGCTAGAGTGCTCAGGAATTCGCTGGTGCGGACGATGATGCGCAGGGCGCGGTTCATCAGCGGATTTTTATTGGCGTTGTGGAGACGGCGGATCTTGGGCAGTGTGCCCTCGATCTGGCCGACGAGGTCGCTGAGGCTGGAGTAGAGGCCGGGCGGAAGCGCGTCCTGGTGCGGTGAGAACGACTCAAGGCTCAGTCGCAGGGCGGCTTCTTCTGCGCTGAGTTCTTCCTCGGTGACGGGCCCGGTTTTCGCGGTGTTCGGTGGTTCGTGTGTGGTCGGCGTGGGCGCAGCAGTGGGGTCCTGCTGACCGGGCGTGTCCTGGGCTGTTGCCGTGATGGGCGCGTGGTGTGCGGTGTTCGGTGGTTCATGTGTGGCTGGGGCAGTCTGCTCGCTGGGCGTCCCTTGGGAGGTCGCGGCCGTCTCGGCGTCCTCGTCCAGGCTGCGGACTGCGGCTCGCAGCTCCTGGAACGTCTCTTCAAGGGCTGTCACCTGGATCGGATCGGCGTCCGTGGCCGGGGTTGTGCTGGTTGGGGGGCTGGGTTGGTAGGTCCATCCTTCGGAGCCGAGCCGGATCCACCGGTGGCCGTGTTCGGCAAGGTGGATAAGGGCCTCGGCGGGTCGCTGGCGGGCGAAGAGCGCGACGGCCTCCTGGGCGCGTGCGAGTTCCTGCTCGGTTGGTTCCGGGTCGGCGTGCAGCTCGGCATAGGCGTGGAGGAGTTCGATGAGTTCGGATTTGGTGATACTGGTGTCGAGTTGATCGTCGGGCAGAATTCGGTCCAGTTCGTCGAACCAGGGTGAGGAGAGCACGGCTGCGGTGCTCGCCGAGGTGAATGCCTGCCATTCGAGCGTTGCCAGGAGTCGTGAGCCGATCAGTCGGGTGAGGTCGCTGTGTGGCAGGCGCACGGGATTTTCTGGCGGGGTTCCGAACCAGATGACGAGTGCCGGATGGTCGGTGTCCAGCGCTTCGGCACTGGTGGCCATGGGAATCGTGCGAAGTGTTCCGTAGGGCCTGGGCTGGTCGGCGTCTGCTCGGCGGGCAAGGCGGTGGGCGTCCAGCAGCGCGTTGAGTTCTTTGCTCAGCCGCGACGACGCAACAACACGGTGGGTGGTCTGGTATAGGTTCCGTCCTTCTGGCTCCAGGGTGAGTTCGAAGGTACCCAAGTGCCTGTCGACCGCGTCAGGCCGGGGCTCTTCCGTGGCCGTTTGCGCGGTGCCAGCCAGGGTGGCGGCGGTCTGGGTTGATGCTGTCGGTTCCCCTGGCGTTTGCTGCCCCGGGGAGTCGGATGCTGGGACATCTACTGTCGGGCTGGTCGCGGCTGAGGGATCCGCCCTTCCCTTGATGAGGTGCGGCCACCATGCCTGTGCGCGCTCGCTCTCTTCCGTATCGACGAGGCCGAGACGCGCGTTCAAGTCACGGCCGGTTGCTTGTGCCATGCCGTGAATGGCGGCCGTGGCTGCGGCGAAGTGCGCTACCGGTTCTGGTGTGTCTTTGGCGAAGAGGGACCCGTCCCAGCCGAGCACTTGGTGCAAGGCATGACGGACTCCCCCGGCTTCCATCTTCGCTGCTGCAGCCCGGTCCATCGTGGTGCCGATGATCTGTGCGAGAGTCCTGGTGAGTTCGCGGACCAGGTCCGCCTCCGCGGTTCGAAGCTGGTGCAGCGCTGCCGCCGCGGCTTCCGGCGAAGCGCTGTCCAGACCCGGCGGGATCGAAATATCGGCGAGCACTTCGTCGAGCCTTGTACGAACGACTGGGAGGAATTCCTGGATGGCGATGCGCATTTGGCCAGCTGCGTCGGCGATGAGCTGTTGCTTTTCATCGCGGCGGCTGTTGGCTGCCACGTGCTGGCGTACGTGGTCGGTGTTGGCGTCGAATTGGGCGAGCGGATGCAGCTCGGACCAGTAGCTCGCGGCCGTGCGGGCTTCCGCTTCATTGCTGAGGCCGAGTCCGAGGGCCTGGATCGCGTCGTTGGCGACATTGGGCAGGGCAGCATGCTGATCTGAGGCCACTCGCGCCAGGTTGGTCAGGTGGCGCTGGAAGTAGGTGTCGGGGATGCGGACGGCATAGCTCCGACTATCGCTTGTGTCGGAGCCGACGGGCGTGGAGGGCTGTGCTTGCTCGTCTGTTGTCGGTGGGCGGGTCACGTGTTCTCCAGGTAGCGGGGAGTCCGGGGCGTTGCGTGTCACTTCGCCGGCGGCGAGTTCTTCTGCGCGCTGACGCACCGTTTCGCGCCAGTGGTCGTCTGCCGTCCTCTCGCTTGGTCCGATGAGGATCCTGGCGAGTGTGTCCCTCAGCGGTACATTCCAGGGTTCCTGGGCGACGCGTCGGGCGTGGGTGAGGGCGAAGGTTTCGAGCTCGCCGCGGGCGGGCTCGCGTTCCCGTGCGGCCTCCAGGTATTCCCACAGCCGGTCGGCGACGATCTTGGCCGCAGCTGCGTTTCTGGTGTTCTCGTCCTCGACTGTCGGATCCCAGTTGAGGACGAGGTCGGCGTCGATGACGGCGTCCAGGAGCGGTTGCCGACTGCCTTCTATTTGATGGAGTACTTCACGCGGTCCCTGGTCGGAGTTTTCGTGGATGTCGCCGAAGTCGTTGGCTCCTGCCGGTTTGACGACAAGGACGCCGCCTGGCAATGAAGCGACCAGGTGCCAGTTTCGAAGGAGCGCCTTTTCAGCAGCTCTGTTCTTGTCATTGTTGAGGAGCCAGATCAGGGGCCGGCCTGGCGTGCAGAATTCCTTGAGTACCTTGACGTGCTCGGCTGTCAGTGATGTCCCGCAGGTTCCCACCGCTGCCGGCAGGGGCTGACCGGCGGCCTGGTGCGCGGCGTCAACGGCCATGAGTTCGAAGGGGCCCTCGCCGAGGTAGATGGGCCCCTGGGTGGTCCTCAGACGCTCCATCCCCAGAAGGACCTTGCTCTTTTGGTAGAGCGTTGGCCCGTGCGGCGACGCGGCAGCCGTGTTCAGGTACTTGTGGTCCTTGGGATCGCCTAGCGTTCGACCGGTGAATCCGATCACGCGCCCATCAAGGTCACGCACGGGCCACATGAGGCGATGCCAGAATGCGTTATTAAGGCGATCGGTCTCTTCGTTGAGTCGCAGCAGCCCCGTACGGAGGAGTTCCTGATCCGTGTAGCCACGTTCTCGGAGCTTGTCGGTGACCGTGGCATGGCGGCTTCGGCGCGCGTGTCCGACTCCCCACTGGGCGACCAATTCGCCCTGGAGGTCGTGGCCACGCCGTCGGGTGAGGTAGTTGGCTGCTGCCTTTGCCTCCTGGGTCGACGACTTGAGTTCAGCGGCGAAGAGCTCGGCCGCTGCCTCCATGAGCTGGTAGAGGCGGTCCTTGTCTGTGACGACTGCGGTGTCTGGTGAGGAGGTTGTGGGGTCGTTCAGGGTGGCCTGGCCCTGCTGTTGCGTCACGCGGACATCCACGGCGTAGCGCGCGAGCTCTGGGTCGCCGCCGTCGGTGACGTGGTCATTGATGCCGGCGCGGATCAGACGCGCTATTTCGCCGTCGAGGTCGTCGTCTCCCGTGGTGGCGTGTGTGATCACGAGGTGGTGGCTGTCCTGATGAGTTCCGACCAGGTCGGGTGCCAGGCCTGTGCCCTCCACGGCGGTTTGGGCGATGTGGAGGAGCCGTTCGCTCACCGCGCCGGGTATCGGAGCGGGCTCCTGGGAGGGTGTGGGCTGCGCTGCGTCTGGCGGCGATGTGCTGGGGGTGAGGCGTGTGGGGGTCTCGGGCTGGGGAGCGGGCCCACCGGATGGCTTGGGTGCTGTGACGGGGGCGGACTCAGCGATACCCGGTGCCGGCCGGACGGACGTGTCCTCGGGCGTGGTGGCCGTCATAAGGGCTTGAGTCTCCTTACGGGTGTCGTCGGTGCGCTGGCTGGAAGGCTGAGGTGTTGCAGCGTCGCGGGGCTCGGTTTGCGCAGGATCATGGCCCGGGTTGGGGCGGGATACCTCTCCCTGGGGGAACTCACCGGTGCCGTTCGGGCTGGTCTGGGGGGTGCCAGGGGCGAGCGCGCGCAGACTTGTGAGAACCGGCTCGTGCGCGCTGGCCCACTGCTGAGTTGCCTGCAGCAAGGCATCGGGGCTGAGGTCCGTCAGGTCGGCCTGGCAAAGGTAGGCGAAGCACTGGTCCGCGCCGCCCTCGCTGAGGCCGAGGTAGAGCGCCCGTCTGGCGGGCGGAACCTTCGTGGCTTCCTGTGAGGCTGCTTCGCGGAGCAGGTAGATGGGCTGGCCGTGCAGGTGTCCGTACAAGGACGCCTGTTGAGGCGGCGTCTCGGCGGCTAGCGCGGCGTTCAGGTCCTGGTGCAGTTGTCGGGCAGCTTCCTCGGGTACTTGGTGAACGCGGCCGTCGTCCAGTTGCAGCACCGGCGCGGGGGCCGCCTCCGGCGTGGAGGGGGCGGGCGGCGAGGGTGGTTGTGTGTTGTGAGCAGGCGCAAGATCCGGGGCAACCGGGGCGGGGTTTTCGTTGTCGGGGCGCGGGGTCTTGTGAGAGGTGTCTTCTGCCTTTTCGTTCCGTACGAGTTCTTCGCCGCGGGCTGTGAGGTAGGGCAACAAGGGCTGTGTGCCGTGCGGAGTGTTGACGCGCGTGTCCGCCGGGATCTGTGCGCCCCGTGCTTCTTCCCACTGGCTTCGCGCTTGATCGGCGGTGGTCGCGGCGGCTGCTTGGTCGGCCAGTCGTTGGGCGTGTTCCTGTAGCGGGCCCGTCTCTGAGCCTCGGCTGGTGGGTGTCTGCGGCGCGGGCGGTTTCCCCTCCCGCGCAGTGTTGACAGGGCTGCTGGGGTTCTCGTCGGGTTCATCGGTTGCTACGCGTTTCGCGCCGTCCGTAGTTGCGGGATGGGGCGGAGCTTGGCGTTCACGAGGCTCGGTGCCGTCCGGGCCGGCGGGGGCTGGCGGAGCAGTGAGCTTTGGGGGCGTGGGTTTGGGAGGCGTGTCGCCGCCGATGCTGTCTGGGGCTGCGGCGGTCTGTTCCCCCGTTGTCCCATCGTCAACTGCTGCGGCGGACGAAGTTACGGCGGAGGTCGGAGGCATGCTGGGAGCGGGAGCAGGCTCTGGCTCACGAGCGGTGTCCGGAGTGGGCTGGGCCGGGGGCCTTTCTGATTGCGTTGCGGGCCCGCCCCCTGAGTCGGCCATGTGAGCTGCCTGGTCAGGGAGTGCCCGAGTGCCGTTGTCGGTGGTGGGCTGAACGATTTGCGCGGCCGTTTGAGAGGTTGGCGAAGGGTGGCTAGGGATCCAGGTCTCCTCCTGCCCGGCAGCGTGTTCACGCAGGCGGACGATTGTGTCGGGGGGTGCAACGGTGAGCTGGTCGACGAGTGAGTGCCGGTGCTGATCGGTGGTGAGCAGGCGCAGGTGGGCGAGGTGAAGGGCGTCGTCATCATCGCGGCCTGTGATCTGGGCGCGGATGCGCGAACCGGGCAGCAGCGGCGAGGGAAGGTTGAGGTGGGGGGCGATGTCGGGGTCGACGTCGGCGGCATCGAACTCGATCCAGCCGTCCTGTACGGCCCATGCGGCCTGGCGGTCGGCGTAGATGGTCCCGGCAGCGTCGGTGAGGGGCTGGGCGACATCGCTGGGGATGAGGGCACCGCGGGCCAGGTGGACGCGTTCACCGTCGTCAAGGGTCAGGGAGACAAGACCGTTGGATGCAAGGTGGTGATCACGGATCGCAGAGAACGTCACGGCGTCATCGACTTCGAGCAGGATGCCGTCGCCGTCGATGAGCTGGTCGGCCCACTGCTTTCCGGCCGGGGGTTCGGGCCGGTCCTGGGTGTCCTCGAAGAGCGTGTAGAACTTGGAAACCACCGAATCGGTTCGGGCATGGGCTCGGTCGAAGCCAGCGCGCTCGGCGAGTAGCGCCAGGTAGAGAGAGCCGCCTTCGGAATCGCGCCAGGTCGAAGCGACAGTCGCGAACTCGGGCGAAGCAAAGTCCATGCCTCCAGGCTCAGTGGGCGGGAATCGGGCCACGAGGTGCTCAGCAAATCCACGGGCCTGGTCTGCGTCTGTGAGTTCCGCGAGAGGCAGCGGGTGATCCTCCACGCCAAGCACTTGGTCGGCATGGATCGTCATCGCCGTCGTGGCGGGGAACAGCTCCCACCCGAAATCTCCGTGGTGCATGGCGAATTGCCCATCGGCCACCAGTTCCAGGGTGCTGAAGTCCGGTACCTGAACCAGCTGTGCACCGCTCTGGTAGAGCTGAGCAAGAAGCCGGGTGGTGATCGGCCGGCCGTCATCGGGACCGGTGACGGCCGGATGGGTATCGGGGTGCCCGATGAGCACAGCGCTCGACTCCTCGTGGAAGGCCGTCTTGTCGGCTCCACGCGGGCCAGGGTAGGTGAACTCAAGGCCAAACCGTGCCCGGCGTCCCCGTCCCCGGGTGGCGAGTCTGATGGAGGTGATGCCGTACAGATCGGTGCGAGTCGTGCCGCGCGAGCGGCGTTCGATACCCAGTTGGTCTCCGTGCCTGACGGCACCGGCAGGAATCGCGGCGTGCAGGGCGCCGATGGCTTCGGCGCGGTCTAGAGCCTCCCAGCGGGCCACCTCGGAGGCACCTTCGGTACCTGGGTAGCGCGGTCGTCCGGGAAGCGATATGAGGGCGGGGTGAATGATCTCCCGGGATCCGTCGCGGTACCGCACCGCCTGCCAGTGGCCCGTACCCCAGGGCGGCGCGGCAGTTCCTTCGGAGGTGGCCTCGGTGTCGGCGCCTTCTTCTGTGGGTGCATGGACGAGGAGCGGTGTGCCTTCGGGGTACAGGAGACGGGCGGGGCGCAGTTCCGTGTCGGCGAACTGGTTGCGGGCCGTGGTGGGTGCTGCTGGTCCGGGGTCTGAGGGCGTGTTCGAATCGTCCGCGTTCTGTGGGGGGGCGTGGTTCGGTGTGCTCTGTTCTTCTTGTGTGGTGGGAATGCCACGGTCTTGAGTGGTGGCGGCGTCGAGGGTTTCGGACTTGGCTGAGTGCGGTGGGTCAGCTGTTTCCTGAGTGACGTCGGTCAGCTCAGGTTGTGCGGCTTGTACGGCGGTGATGGTGAGCAGGGGGACATCATCGGCCGCGGTTGTCCAGGGATCAGTCGCTGGCGCCTGGTCGGCCACGTTCTGCGGCAGGTCATCCTGATCGGTAACCGGCATGTAGGCGTGGTTGTCGTACTGACTGTTCTCGGCTTGGGGGGTGGCCTCCGCTTGCCCGAGGATGGGTAGATCATCGAGCGGTGTCGTCCATCCTGTGTCAACGGTCCTGGCTGGGCTCTTGCCGTCCTGCTCCTGCCCGCCTGCCCTATCAGGGTTGACGTCGGAGGCCTTGGGTGCCGTTTCCTGGTCCTCGGGGTGTTTCGTCGCACCGATGCCAGATGAGGGCGCTACACCTGCCGTCGGAAGGTTCCCATCCAGCGGCGGCATCTGCTCTTCGGCGCCCTGTCGCGGTGTGGAAGTGGGGGCCTCCGAAAAGGTTCCGAACCCGTCATCAGGCTCGGGCGGTTCGGGGACTTCGTCACGCACTTGGATAAGGACTTCTTCAAGCGTACGTCCGCTCGCGTCCCGGAAGAGTCTTGCCCTTTGGTCCGCCCACGGGTCCGACCAGGGGAAGAGGAAGCCGGCGGCATCGGTGATGTCGGCCATGGCTTCAGCAAGGGCCTCGGCGTGGTAGCGGGACTTCGCCCACGTCCCCTTGCCGAAACCGTGCAGCCGGTGGGGGGCGCGGACCTGCCAGTTTCCAGGCCTGACCTGGACGACGGCCAGCCGCCCGTCGGCTGCTGGGATCAGCAGGTGCTGAGCGTCGGAGCGTCGGGCCATAGACCGGCAGAAGGCTGCTTGCCTGTCCTCGGCGGCCCGGTCTTGGCCTCTCGGTCGGGCCTGAGCATCTTTGAGATGGTCGATCAGGTCGTCTGAGGTTGCAAACTGCTGGTCAAGGATGGGCGGGAGCCGTGTGGGAGCCGGGGACGTGCGGGGGGTGTCTGCAGGCCGCCGGTTCTCCTGAGCGCGGGCCAGGGCGCGTCGTCGGTCGTCGACACGCAGAAGGAGTGTCGCTGTCGCCTCGGTCTGTACATCAGGGGCAGCAGCGGTGCTCCAGGCGTCGAGTTCGGCAAGCTCCCTGGTGATGTCCTCCATGTCCAGCTCCCGTACGGGTCCGCCGATCGGAGGTTTCGCAGGGTACTGGGCGGGTGGTGTGAGCTCGTTGTGCTGTGGTACGTCGAGTGCCGTGGTGCCCTGGCCGTCCCGTCGCCGGGCAATGACTTCTGTGTAGTTACAGTGACGACCGGTCTTCAGCTTGAAGACATAGGGCTTAGCCACGTCTACCGTGTGCCAGTTGTACGGGTCGGTGATGAGAAGCACCTCATCGTTCTTGGCGAGGCGTGTTTCCCAGCGGTCGTGAAGGTCGGGGTACTTCAGTTTGACGAGTTTCTGGCGTAGATCCTCGGGGACGTCCCAGCGCGGGTTCGTTGGGGCGTGTTGCGGATCCGCAGTGGGGTGGGGCTCTGCTTGTTGGTCGGCGGTGGTTTCGATGGCGCGGACGTCCTTGTGTGTGATGACCAGGTGCCGTCCGTCCGGTGTATCGGTTCGCCAGCTGCCGTCGAGTCGCTGGTGGCGCACAGTGACGGTGACGAAAGCTGCGGAACCTTTGGTGTTGTCCGCTCTGTAGGGGGACTCGGGGTCATGGATGCGGACGCGCTGTTCCTCTTCCATCAGTGCCTCGTTACCCTGCGTGGGAAGCGTCCACTGCGTGGTGGGCGCGGCCTGGTGAAGATGGACGCGGTCAAAGCGCTGGTCTGGGGTCTCCAGGGAGACACTTGCAAGAACGGTCGTCTTCTGGTTCTTGTCGATCTTGCGTTTCAAGATCGTGCCAGCTACATGGAATTCCTGGCGGACTCTCAGTTCCGGCATTCCCTCCTGGTGCCAGAAGTGGATCAGGTTCCCGTCTGCTGTGACGGCGACAGCTGGCTGTTCTGTGGCGATCTTCGCTTTCTTGCCGCGCCGGCGGGTGGTCAGCCGCTCTCCTCGGGTATCAGCAGGGGTGCCCGGTTCCACGATGCGTGCGAGGGCTTCGGTGCTTTCAGTGACTCTGCCGAGGTACTCACCTTGTGCCGGGCGGGTGTAGCGGGTGGTCGCCCCTTCAGGCGGCTCCATGCGGGCGGCAGGATCGCTGTTGAGCTTGTGGGCTGCCTTGCGCGCCGTGCCCTCAGCCCTGTCTCCGGTGAAGAAGCACTCGATGACGCTGTTGTCCGCCCAGGTCCACGGGATGCTGTGGTCCTGGGTGTCCACGACGATCCAGGCCTTCTGCGCCTTGGTACGGACGGCTTGGTAGCGGTTGGAACCATCACCAGCCAATGGGACGGTCGGTGTCGTTGTCGGTTTGGGGGGCGTCGAGGAGGCCGCCGTAACAGGGGCCGGTGTGGACTCTGCGGGGGTCTGGCTCTCGGCAGCCGGTCTCAGTGTTGTCCGGCCATCGTTAGCTTCGGCGGGTTCGGCGACAGACGGTTCGCCGTGAGACAGCGCAGTCTGCTCGTCTCTCCCAGCAGCGTCCTGGGAGCGGAGGGGCTTGTGGGAGCTGACGTCCGCTTGAGGCTTGTTCGACTGATCGTCGCTGGGGCCAGTCCGGGTTTGCCCCGCCTTCTCGGCCGCTTTCGCGGCCTTCGCGGCCTCCCGGGCCGCGCGTCTGGCCTCTTTCGCCGCCTTTGCAGCTTCCCGTTCCTCACGTTTCTCCCGGATCTGCTCGGCCTCCGCCATGAGCGCCGCCCGCACATCCGGGATGGGCAGTCCCTTGTCGACCGCTGGAGCGACCAGATCCCACGTGAGCTCGTACGCCCGCTCCTGCCAGTCAGTCCACCACCCCTTGCCCGATACCTTCCACGCCTCACGGGCTGCCTCGTAGGCCGAGAAGTCGTGCAAGCCGCCGCCCGTGAGGCGGTAGGTGAGATGTTTGGCGCAGATCACCACGCGCCCTTCACCTTCCACCTCAACAAGGAACCGGGGTTCATGCTTTTTGCAGCTGCCCAGGTGGTTGGGGCCGCCGGTCGCGCAGTCCTCTTTCATCCCCCAGTGGGACTTCAGGATGGTGAGCCGCTCGGTGGGGAGATCGTGGAACCCTTGCTGGGTGATGCAATAGATCGCGTAGTCCCATTTCATTCCGTCGCTGTAGCGGCGGGTTTCGTTCTCTGGGAGCCCACCCCATGGGCCGATCATGTAGCCCCAGGGGAAGTCGCCGATGCGGCCTTCCCGCCCGTAGCGCGTGACCTTCCAGAAGCCTTCTTCGAGCTTTGTCACCTCGGCGTCGAGGCTGAATGGCACGACGGCGTCGGGGTCGATCGGGTGTCGGGCCCAGCGGCCTTCTGCCAGTGCGCGTGATGCACCGTCCCGGCGCATCCACGACAGGACGTAGTCGAGGTCCGGGTGGTGCTTCCCGATCCAGCGGTATAGGTTGCCTCCGGGCGCATCCGGAAGATGCCCCACTGCCCAGTGCGTATCGCCCTTCTTCTCACCCCATGGCTTATTGCAAAGGCGGTAGACGTGTCCTTGGGCATTTGCGAACTGCCAGCTGTTCGCGTTCACTTGGACGGCTGTTTCGCCGTCCAGCAATGCCCCTGGAAACGACCGGACCTCGTCTGCGGAGAGTTCGATGCGGACTAGTTCCGACTCGTTGACCTGCTCCGAGCCCTTCTCGAGCCCGGATGCCGCGTCCTCCGGCCACGATACGGTCAGCTCTTGGCCCGGGCTCTTGGCCATGTGCGGCTTCTTTTCGGGGTGCCGCTTCACAGAGGTCACTCTGACCGGACGGCCCTTCCACATCGCCCGGTCTTCGGTCGTCCAGTACAGCGGCGCTGCGGCTGGCTCCGTACCGGTCGACGGCTCCGGGGCCGTGTGACTGCTAGGAGTCAGGGTGCTGGCCGGGTTGTGTCCGTCGGCCGGGGCAGTGCCCGGCCCAGGTGCGGTCAGGGGCTGATCTCTGTTGCCGTCCAGTTGGCTGGGCTCTGTCCCGGCTGCGAGTCCGGTGTGCTGGTCCGTGTCGGGGCTGTCCTCTGCGGCTTGTTGGCGTGCCCAGGTGATGACCTGGTCCCATCCGGGGAAGTCTTTGACAGCGCCGGATTGCCCGGAGACGCTGAGACGGTGCGTTCCGGCGTTGTCGGCGTCGCTGCCGGCTTCGATCATTTCGACGATGAAGCCGACGCCACCGGTAAGGAGGTCCCACAGGGGGCCTGAGCTGAAGCCGCCCTGCCGGTCCTTGGCCCGCTTGGCCTTGGTGATGTGTTCGCCCTCGCTCAGCTGCGGGGTGAGGGCGTTGAGCTGCACCTCGTAGGAGAGCAGGGATTCTGCTTCCGCATGGGCGGCCTGATCATTCGACTGGGTGTGGCGGTCGGTCGGTGTCAGGGCGGTGCGCGGCGCGGTGAGGTCGGGCGTATCCGCTGTCCGGGGCTGCAGGGGGGCCCCGGGCGATCGTCCGGTTCCGGCGGTCGGGTGGGGTATGTGATCAGGGGTTTGCGCAGGCAGCGAGGTGAGGGGGTCTCCGCGGGAGGCCGGGGCGGTACGGCTTGGTTCGCCCTCGGCAGGTGAGTCATCCCCCTCTTCTTTTGCGGCGTTCTCAGCGGCGGCGAGGGGGTCGGGGGATGTTCCGAGGACTGGGAGGTCGTCGAGCGGTGTCTGCCAGCCTTCTGCTGCGTGGGCACGCGCGGGATCGGTGAGTTCGACTGGTCCGTCGGTCATGGTGTCCTCCTCGACTTCTCGCCGATCTGCTCAGCTCAGGTCCATGTCCCGGGGCGTACTGTGATACGGCTGCACGTGGGGGTAGTACGGCCCCAGACGCGCGAGCGTAGGGATCGCCGGAACGGTGTCGCAGCAGCAGTCGTGTGTGCTTCCCGCCCTGCTGGAAGTCGGCCCCCGCGCGTCCTTGTTTTCCCGGAGCGCGGGAATACCCAGGTGCAGGCGGTCAGGTCACGGTTACACCTGCGGTCGCATGGGGGGCGTGCGGAATTGTCTGAACGGCAGCCTGTGCCCTATTGCGGGTAGCGCCCACGGACTCCGGGGGTCGCGCTCCGGGTGGCGCTGAGAGGCGGCGCTGCTGCGCGGAGAGGACTCCCTCGGCCGCTTGCCGGACCGCCGCTTCGTCGACGCCTTGTGGGCCGTTGGGTCGGCTCGCTGGCGCGGACTTCACGAGCCCTGACAGGAGCTCCGCTGCTGAGTGGGCATCGAGTGCTGCGCGCGTCACACGGGCGATGGGACGCTGCCCGGGGTCAAGGCCCATGTCCACGACGCGTCCCAGGGTGGGGTGGTCGAGGGCGGCGAAGTAGATTGGTCGCTCGCCCAGCTGGCACAGGAGTGTTGGTCCGGGGACAGGATCGGGAGAGTCCAGGAGGCGGCCGAGTTCCTCCTTGAACCGGTCAGCGGCCTCTGCTGCGGAGGAACTCGTGCGGGCATGCAGGGTCAGTGAGCTGAAGCCCGGCCCCAGGATTCTCCGAGCACGTTGATTCCGTTCGGCCAGCCCCGCCGCTGCTTCCCAGGTGGGTCCGGTGTGGGCGGGGGCGGGGGCGCCGGCGGCCGTCCACTGCCCGTCTTGTGCCTGGTCGACCATGCACAGGAAGGAGATGCTGCCGTTCTTGTGCCTCAGGTAGACCTCGAAGGAGTTGCTGTCTGGCATCGGGCTGCGCTGGAAGCGGCCGTCGGCGCTGACAACGGGCTTGGTGTGCAGCGGCTCTTCGTTCGCCGTCGGTCGGTCCGGTCGCGCCTTGTCGTTGCTGTCCGGTGAGGTGTGCACATCGCCCGCAGGGCTTGGTGGCGGCTGAGGAACGGCATCGAGGTCATCGACAGGGAAGAGTGACTCGTCCTGTGCCGGAGCCGTCTGGCGACGTCGTCTTCCGCCGCGGGCCTCAGGCTGGGGCTGGTGGGAGGGCTGCGCTCCGGGCGGGTTTGAGGCGACAGGCTGTTGATTGCTTGCCGCATGCTCATCGCCCGAATCGGACTGAGCGCGGCCTTTCCCCTGTCTGGCTGCAGAACGCTGCCTCTGGTTGGACTCCATGGGCTTGGTCGCGGCCGGTCCAGGTTGGGCAGTGGTCTGTTCCGCCTTGGCGGGCCTTGGGCCGAGGTCGTTGGTTGAAGTGAAGGGAAGGGGTTCTGGGTCGGTGAGGTGCTCCAGTCGTCCGTCCGTGGTCTCGACTTCTCCGCCGCGCAGTCGGGCCAGGATGGTGTCGTAGGGGTGCTCGCCGTCTATGAGATGGCCCGCGAAGTGGCGTTCGCTGCAATTCTCGACTCGGATCCATCGCGCGGGACCGCCGTCAATCATGACGTGGTCGCCCGGTTCGAGGTCGGAGCCAGTCATGGCAGTGCGTCGCGCATTCGCGTTCTGCTCGCGGAGTTGCTGGTAGTGGTCTCGCGGGAGCGGAGGCGGCGCAATCTCGCTCAGCAGGAGTTGCAGCGCCTGATGCAGCGATGCTCCCTCTTCGGTGCGCCAGAAGGGCAGGTGCTGGCCGGCATTGGGTGCATCGAACGGGAAGGGCTCGTTGTCAGCATCGGTGATGCGGGCCTGTATGGTCCTGGCGAGCCATGCTGCATGGGTGGCGTCTGTGGCACGGCCTGGAGGAATCAGGTCAGTTCCCGTGGCGGGCAGCACAATCCGCCACCGGTTCTGAGTGTCCTCGTAGATGGCGAGGCGGTTCACCAGTTCCAGAGTGGTCGCGCTCGCGGCAGCTATTCGGGCGGAAGCGAGGTCTTCCTCTTCCATGCTGGACGGCGTGGTGCGCAGCAGGTCCCGCAGGGCAGGGCTGCTCGTGACGAGTCGGCGGCGCCATGCGGATGGGGCCTGCCCGGATTGCGCGCCGGGCGGTTCAGCGTAGTGGTTGGCCGCTGCCCACCGTTCCTTGGACAGCACTTCTGTGTCGGCCTGCAGGCGGGCGGCCCCGTACTCCTGCGCTGCGACGGCTGCGTCGACGAAGCGGGTGAGTTCGGAATCGTGGTCCGGCAGCTGACGGAGTTGGTCTCGGAAGGCGAGCAGGGCTTGTGGATGCATCCGCCAGTGTTCGTATCGCCGAAGGTCACGGGCGTGAGTGGAGATGACGGTGAGGGTGTGCGGGTCCATGGTGCTGGGATCCGCCCTGTGAAGGGCGCGAACAAGTGCGTCAGCCTGGGTGCTTGCCCAGGCCCACAGACGCAGTTCCTCCTTGGGTCTGTTCTCATCATCGGTGACGGGTGCTCCTGCGGACTGCGAGTCGTTGCCGAGCACGACGGGGTCCTGCAGGGCTCGGTGGGCCGCGGCGGTGGTCTGCTCATTCGCCGGGAGACCAAGAAGAGGTGCCCCGTCAAAGTGGCGGTGGCTGTGGAGGCCGGTTGCCTGGTCGCGCAGATGCACCCAGGTTCCATGCTCGGTGGTGTGGGATTCCAGCACGAGGGCGCCGCAACGTCCCTCTCGCACAAGCACATCACCCACCGCCAACTGGGCTGTCTGTAGGGCCTTCGGGATCAGGTCGTGCCGGGTGAGCTCCGTCCCCTCAGCGGTGCGCTGCAGGTGCACGATCTGTTGGGGCGGGTGTGCGAACGCGACATGTTCGACGTGTTCCACGGCGCCGTTCGGATGCTGGATGAGGACGTCCGTCAGCGGAACGGTCTCGGTGCCGTCATGAGTGGCGGCAACGGTGGCTTCGACCTTCAGCCATGCAGGACGGTCTGCGTCGTCGATGTCCTTGAGGATGGTGCCGTTGCCGGCGAGCAGCACGTCTAGAGTGCGCCAGTCGCCGACAAAAGAGATTCGGTCACCGGCCTTCGCGGAGAGAGTCCGAATTCGTGTGCCGACGCGGCTTCCGGACAGGTCGTAGACACCGGTGTCGACGTGCTCGGCTCGGGCTAGTGGGTGGGTGGGATGTACTTGGATGCTTTCGCCGCCGTCATCAGCGCGGATGCGGGTTGAGTGGGGATTCCCCCTCCGTATGTCGGTGATGCGTGCAGGCAGACCGTCCTTCGCCACGATCTGGTCGCCTACTCGTGCGTTCCGTGCTTCTAGCACGTTGCTGGCAGGTGGAAGCTGTACGGGGACGGGCCGTGCGTGTTCGCCGTATCGGGGCTCCTTGCTGGGTACCCCAGTCCGTAGCCCTTGTTGGAACTTGTCTACCCAGGAGGCTAGTTCGTCCAGTTCCGTTCTGATGGGTGCCCAGGTGTGCAGGTCCGTGCGTGCCTCGGCGAGACGGATGATCTGCCGTATCAGATCGGCTATCTCATCGGCGGAATCGTTGAGTCGGGACACACCGGTGGCCAGGGTTTCACTGATGTCTCGGTCACCTGGCTGCTCCCTGAGTCGGTTGAACAGCTGAAGCAATTCGTCCCCCAGGGTGATCGGTGGGGGCAGCAGGTTGTATAGACCTCGTACCGTCCAGCGTGTGGCCTCATAGAGCCATGCGTGGGCAAAGACCAGATTCGGCAGGGTGGTTGGCTTGGCCGGAGGCCACCCATAACGGCTCTGCCTCCAGACGTACTCGACCAATGTCTGACCCGGCGTCTGGTCTCTGCGCTGGTCGACGGCCGCAGCGGAATTATGCGGAGGTGTGAGTTCGGTGCTGGGTTCCTGTTCGCCTTCGGGGGCCGCGGGGACGGCATCGTCTTTGACTGCCGATTCGCCTGTATCCACGCTGTGGGCCGTCTGAGGTGCGTCATGGAGCGATGCCTCGGGGGGCAGTTCATCCTGGCCGTGTACGGGGTCGACCGGGGGGAAGGGAGGCGCGGTCCGGCGTCCTTCAAGACCGTAGACGCGGGGATCCATCTTCACCCAATCGGGCGCCTGCTCGCCACTGCGTAGCGTGGAGCTGTCCTGCCGGTTAGCCTGGACTGTTTCGGAGTCGGGTTCGACCTGCTGCTCGCGCAGTCTGCTTTCTCCGAGCTCGGTGAGGCTTGCCCAGTGACGGTCGTCGGGATCCGGCTCGGTAGCCACTTCGACAAGGCCGAGGCCACTCAGTGTCCACAGTGCGCGTGTCGTGTCGTCGTGGGTCCCGGAGCTACCTCCCCGCCCGTGCGGGTTGACCCGGTACCAGTTGCCCAGGCCTCGGATGATTGTCCCTCGGGCCACTGCGTCGAGGGCCTTCTGCTCGTCCTGGGTCAGTGCGGTGGTTTGTGGGTCGCGTGGGTTGGTTTGCTTGGCTGTGTGCTTGCGGATCACGGGCATGATCTCGCTGATGCTGCTTGCCGTTCCGATCTGCTCGGACTCCCACGGGCGAGTCGGATCGGGCATGAAGCGGACACTGTATCTTTCGCGATCCGCCCCCCCCGGACTCCGATAGCAGTACCGGCCGCCCTTCATAGTGATGTCATAGTCGCCGCCGAAACGCCCGCGGTACCCCTCGTACACCTCGCCCTGAGCCTGGTTCACTCCGAGGGCGTCGACCGCCCACGCGTTCCTTGTCAGTCGTCTTTCTCGCTGACGTGTTGCGGGGTCGGTTGTGGAGTCTTCGTTCTCCTCTGTCTCAGTGTCCCCAGGGTCTGGGGCGGACTGGGGGTCCGGAGGCGCTGTGTCGGCCGATGCGGCATCAGTGTCAGGGGTTTCTTCGATGCCGATGTCAGCGGTGTTCTGGACATTGGTGGGTTGGTGCTGGGGGGCGACCGGCACCGACACCGTCTCGGATATCGGGGCGCTGGCCTCTTCCAATGAGGTCATCCAGTGGTCACTCGCCTCAGCGACCTCGCCGGCACGTTCTGCGATGAGACGCTCGCCAGCGCCGGTTGCTGCCTGTGCCAAGGTGCGGGCTCCGCCCGTCACCGCGGCGAGCCGGAAGAGTAGTTCGTCCACAGAAGCGGGCCGTCGTGCGACTGTTTCGCCGGCTTGAAGCAGTTGCTGATGTGTGTTCCAGATGCTCCGTCCAGGCTCGCTGTGCGGAATCGGGTAGCTGACATCAGTGGTGGTGCCCTGCAGGACAGACCTGATGGCTTCACGCGCCTGCCGGGCAACCATCTGCGCTGCGGGCATCGCGTGGTCACCGACAGCTTCCCGGACCACTCCTGCGCGGGCTTCCGTAGCTGCGATGACTACGGGAGGGACACTCTCCTGCATGGCGTGGACGGCCACCGAGCCGTCGGGATTGCGGGTTACCGTCCGTATGGTGACCGGTGCTCCCCAACGGGCGTGGCTCAGGGGACCCGTGCGTTGATCGGCGGTGGACAGGAGGTGCGGTTCCGGCAGACGGATCTGTTCGCCTTCGGTGATGGTGGACCAAGCTGCTCTGCGCCAGCCCTCGGGCGCGGTCCCTTCTGCGGTATCGGCGTGCCAGTACAGGTACTGGACGGCATCGCGCTGCCGGTCGGCTATCTTGACGAGGTATCCGTCCCGGTCGATGGCGGCGAACTTGCCGCCGACCTTGATGACCGCGCCGAGGAGGGTCTGGGTTTCGTCCTTTACGAGCCGTCCCCCCATGGCTTTGAGAACGGCCCGGTCGTGGAACACTGCCTCTCGCTCTGCGCGGGCCAGCTCGGCTTCCGCGGCGGCGGTGTCCGCAGCCGTTGGCGCTACTCGTGCCGGGGGCAAGACGGGGGTCGTTTCGGCGGTGGGACCGGTGCCGTAGGCAGCGTGATCTGCTGCGCCGCCGGGGCTGTGGTCACTGGAGGGCGCGGGATGTGCGGGTGCGAGCGGCGTCGGATGCTCAGCGCGCACACCGCGGCGTACGCGTGCAAGCGCGCGCTGCTGATTCCAGGTCTCGGCGTCGTGTTCCTTTAGGCGGGTGACGATTCCGGGGGCCGTATAGCGGTCCAGGTGGAATCTGTCGGTGCCCGGTGTGTGCTCCTGCCAGCCGCTGCCGTCTTCGGACCACCCTTTGCGCCAGACACGCACCGCGTCGAGGTGAAGGCCATCGCCTTCGTCATGGGTGCCTGGTGGGCCGTCCGCGGTGTTGACGATGCCGACGACACGCCATGTGCCTTGGCCGTTCCAGTTGCGGATCTCATCTGGCTCGGAATTGGACAGCCCGGTGATCTCCTTCTCGAAGGCTTCGAACTCGACGACGTCGCCTGCCTTGAGTTCTGCTGTGTAAACGCGCGTCGCGACCGTTCCGTCGAAGCCGTTAGTCGCACGGGCAGCGAGGGCATCCTTCTCGAACAGTTGCAGGGTGTCACGCCGTGCGTAGTCATCCACTTCGCCGTCGGAGGTCGTGATCCGCCAGACCTGTCCGGTGTTTTCGACGGAGGTGACTTGGCGAGGGAGCTTTCCGTGAAGGAGGTCACCTGCCTTGACGTCTTTGGCGAACTTCTTGTCTTTGCCGGCGCCATTGTTGGCCGCCGCAGCTACCGCGCGTTGGTACAGGGCCGCCGGGTCGATGCCCTGGGGGATTCCCTTTCCGTCGGCGTAGGTGTCTGCGTAGGCACGCAGGACGGTTACGCCGAGGGGCTCTCCGCGGTCCGAGGTGAAGCCGTTGATCTCGGCGCGGAGATCCTGATTCGCCCAGTTCAGCGCCGTGCCGTCCGACCGCCGGATGGCGGCCAGGTTCACGGCGAAGGTCTCTGCCTTGGTTCGCGAATTGAACTTGAGTCTTTGGCCGCCGCCGCTGAAGGCTATGCCGTCTCCCGCCGGGCGTACCTCCCAGCCGGTTCGGAGGGCGATCAGCGTGAACTGGCCATCGGCGCTGAGGTGCAGTGTCTGGCGCTCCGCATCGGAGGACCAGTACCGCATGAATGAGCCCGTTTTGCCATCGTCTGCGGAGTGTCGTCCGCCCGAGCGCCAGTGGGCCACCATGTCGGCCCGCCGGGCAAACGCGTGGGGAGCCGACCGGGAACCAGCCCGTTTGCGGTCTTCGGCCTCGGCCTGTCGGTCGTTCTCCTGCGCTGTGAGTTGCTCCATCGACGCATTGGCGTCCACGCGCGCGCTTGAGGCCGCGGCGTAGTCAGAGAAGTCGGCCCAGGGGATGGGGGCCCCGTGCAGGGCGGTTGCCGTTGCCAGGATCTTGGCATAGGCCAGGGCGCTTGTCTTACTCGTGTCCCCGTCGAAGCCGCCGACCACTACTGCGGTACGGGCGTGAAGGATGTACCAGCGGCCCTTATGGCGAATCCCCTCACGAGAGGCGGTCGAGGTGGATTTGGCGACGATGAAGTTCCCGTCAGCAGTGAGCTGGCCTTTGTCCAGTTGCAGCGCTGCGAGGACGGCGCGGGCTCGATAGTCGTCGAGGGTGGCCAAGTGCCTGCGCGCGCTGTCGATGTCGGTGAAGGCGCCAGGATGTGTCCGGGACGTCGGAGGCTCGGCCGCTTCAGCGGCTGGCACGCCAGGTTCGGAGACGCCCGAGGGGGCGGGCCCGGTGGGAGCGGTTGGCTCAGCCGCGCTCGGCTCTTCATCTGCCGGTGATGACTCGTGATTGTCCTGGTCGCCCTGGCCGTGGATCCATGCCAGCTCAGCATCGGTCAGCTTGTGAAGCAGGTGATCGGTCGAGCGCCCCGCTGCTCGTAGCCGGTCATGCTCATCGCGGTAGGCCTGGGCGACACTCTCTGCTTCCTGTGAGTCGTTCGCCCGGCCGATGCACCAGCCGTGCTCGTCGACAACCACACCGGCGCTCCCGGCTCGGCGGGCCAGGGGCTCGGGAAGAAGGACACACGCGAACGGCTCTCCGCTGCTGACGCGGAACGCGGTTCGACCGAGTGTGTCGTCTCGCGCGGCTCCTGCCGGGGCAAGCGACACGGAGCTCGTCTCTGCTTGCGAGGGTCGCTGTTCGGTGGCCGGCTCGGGCTGGGAGTGATCTGCTGTTTGTCGTGCTTCGGCGAACTCGCGGTGACGGTGATTGAGGAGGTTCCGGCGTTCGATGTCCGCTGGGGATACGGCGCCGTCGGGGGTGCTGCCTGGGTCGACGCTGTGGTCCATGGCCCAGCGGTAGGCCCTCAGGGCAGCTTCCTCCTCGGACCGTTCCGACTCGGTCATCTCCGATGCGGGCCGGGTGCCGGTGGGCAGGGGATCGCGGCGGCGGCCGGCTTCCGCCGGATCGGCGTCGCTGGCTACGGGTTCTTCCCGGCCTGAAGGCTGTTGCCCGTCATCTGTGGCGTCGGTCTCCCGGGGGAGTCGGGGGGCGGCCGGTTCCGTCAGGAGTTCGGCAGGCGCGTGCTGGAGGGTGGTAGCGAGTGCGGTCGCCGCATCGGCCAGGGCCGTGAGCTCCTCCTGCTGGTCCGATCGGTCGGTGGTGTAGGTCTGGGCGAAAGCGTTCACTGCTTCGACGAGTTGCGGTAGTCGGGCCGAGAGCTCCGTGGGAGTCGCGGGTCGGCGCAGGACGCTGGCTGCGGTGGCCTGTAGGTGTTTCCATGCTTTGGCGCCAGTGATCGGAATGGGTCCGACGCCTGCTAGTGCCCGGCGAATCCGGGTGCGCGCGGCGTGCAGCACTCGGTGCTGGTCGTTGTAGGCGTGCGGCCCCGCTGCGCGGCGGAAGGCTCCGAGGGCCGCCTCGTCCGGTTTGAGCGTGTGGGTGACTGGCTGTCCGTCCCTGAGGCCGGTCACGGTCAGCTCGCCGGTCGGGGTACGGCTGGCCGTGGTGTATTCGAAGGGTTCGCCGGGGGTGGCGCTCTGCACCTTGATGCGCCGGTCTCCCCAGCTGCGGCAGGTGCCGGGAAGCCGGATTGTTTCGCCGGCAGTGAGCGTGGTGAAGGGCGCCGGCCGCCATCCTTCGGGGGCTGCGGCTTCGAGTTGCTCCAGCTCTTTGAAGAGTGCGTCCTGGGCGAGGGCGGGTGTGTCCTCGGGGAAGCCTCGCAGGTAGCCGTCGCGGTTGATGAACTGATGTCGGCGGCCTTCGGAGATGACCGCGCCAAGAAGGACGCCGTCTTCATCGTGAAGGACGAGAGCACCGGCCTTCTCAAGGGCTCCGGGGATCTCCATGCCTGTGGCGAAGAGGGACCGTTGGTCCTCGGCCTGGGTGGCGCGCTCGCTGCGCCGTTCCGCCTCGGCCTTCAGGGAGTTGCGGCGGGCGGTGATAAGAGAGGTATGTTCGGGCCGCGCGGGCGGAAGGGTGAGGTTGTTCAGCTCGGCGTTGATTGCCTCGTCATCGAGGTCGCGCACCCGGGTCGCAAGGGGGCGCGCGTAACTGGTGTCCGGCGGTGTGTCGGCGCGTGTGATCTGACCGTCGCGGCGCTGGGCCAGGACTTCGCGCCAGGAAGCCTTGTCGCCGTCGGAGGTCACCACGCCGCCGGCTTCGACCTCCTTCACACGCCGCCAGTAGGCGAGGGAGCGGACGCGGACTTCGTCTCCTGGATGGAAGTCGGCAGGGGACCAGCGGCCTACTGTCGTGCTCGCGCGGACGTCGGTGACCTGCTTTTGGTCCTGTGCCGTGAGGTGGGCCGGCTCTGGGGCAGCGAGGGCCGCTTTCCGTGCTGCGACGGAGGGGTGGACTTCGACGATGCGTCCGACGTGGGCGAGGGAGCCCACGAGCAGGCTGGTTTTGTGGCTTCGGGTGCCGAAGTGCATCTCCTTGAGGTTTTTGTCCTTGTCGCGGACCCTGCGTAGACCGATGGTGTCGGTCTTGCCGACGCGGCCGAAGTCCGCCAGACGCAAGGCCGCCCATGCCTGTTCGTCGCCCTCGGCGAAGCCGTGAACGATGGTGGTCGTCTCGTTGTGCTCCACCCACATCGGGTCGCGGACAGGCTCTGCGGTCGCGGCGGGGCTGTGAAGCAACTGCCAGTGGCGCACTGCGTGCTGGGCAGTGCCTTCGATCGTGGCGGCGCCGGTCAGGTGGTCGCCGCCGATCTGCAGAGTCCATTTCTTGCCGTCCGCCCGGGGGCTGGTGGCACGGGCGATGGTCGTGGCGGCATGCCCGATCTGCACATAACGGGTGTAGTCGTGATAGTCGGCGTAGGGGTTGAACTCCTGGGCGGGTTCCCACAACAGCCAGAACCCGGGCTTGCCAGGTACGGGGTCGGCATCCGCGGGCCAGTCGCTGGTGTCGACCACCGTGTCCGTGGTGTCCGGGGCCGCTGGGGAGGAACTGCCGACAGGCCCTGTGGCCGGGGTGGGTGCGCCGCCGGGTTCTGCCTGGTCCTTGCGTATGAGGGTGCGGCCGCGTGACGTCATCAGGGCGACGAGTCGCTCGACAGCTTCGGTGCGCTCTTCCCACGACAGCTTGGAGGACATGGCCCAGTACTGGAAGGTCTTGCGGCCCGCTGTGCGCTCGTAGTGGGGTCGGAACGAGCCGGACAGCTGAAGTGCAGCGAAGACTTCGAGGTCCTCTTTCTCTGACCCGTGAATGCGTGTGGCCTGGTCGTGGTGTTCGATCCAGACGTCCTCGGCATGGCCGGTGCGTTCGGGGAGCGGGCTGGTCAGGGCTGCGTGAGCGTCGGCAATCTTGTTCACCGCGTCGCTGGGGCTCCTGCCGTTGAACAGTTGGTCGTCGCCGAGGTGATTGCGGTAGCGGGTCTGGGCTCTTGAGTTGGTAAATGGTTCGCTGCGGCCGATGAACTGCTGGGCGGCGAAGACGGCAATGGTGCCGGTCTCTGGGTCGGTGTGCTGGAAGTACCCAGGACGGTCCGGCAGAGGTTCGGCCTTCACGGGCACGGCAAGCTGCGGGGCACCATCGTCCCAGCGTGGAACGTCCGCAGCCCCTGCGGGGACAGTGGTTTCCACCGGATGGCTGGTCTGGGGCTCCAGCGCGGTGGCCGCCGGTGTGCTGGGTGTCGCGGAGCGGCGGAGGTCTGCCGCACGGACCGCGTCGTAGAGCGCTTCGTCTTCGTCCTCGTACGGATCGGATATTGCGCCGCTGTCGTGGTGGAGGATCCATCCGTGGAGGTCGTCCGCAAGATGATGGCCGGTTGGCTCGCCGTCAACGCGCACGGGCCGTCGGCCGTTCTCGCCGGGCTCCCCGATGGTGACGCGCGCGAGTGCCGCGCTGCGGCGCTGCTCTGTGGTGGGGCGTTCGACCAGCGCCCGTGCGGCGTCGCCGGCCAGAAGCTGTATGAGCGCCTGGTTGTGCGTGGGGGCAGCAAGCAGTGCGGTGTCGGCCGTAGCGTCCCAACGGGCAAGGTAGAGGTCTATGGCCTCAATGAGCGTCGCCGAGGCCCGCGAGGCAGGTGCGAGGTGGTTCCACTCGTCGAGGTTCTCGGCTGCTGCCAAGAAGTCGCGCCAGGGCCCTGCGGTCGGTGATGTGTCCTGAGTTTCTTGGTGCTCGCGGTGCCGGGCAGTCAGGGAGTTCAGTGCGCTGCGGGCCGCGGACCACGCGGTGTGTTCGGCGGTGCTCCAGTCATCGTCGTGGCGCGGCACGTCACTGCCGTAGTTGCCGAGATGGCTCTGGCTCCATTCGACGATGGCGGCCGCCGCCGTGTGCTCGCTCTGGGCGTGCTCCTCAGGGTCCGTGAAGGGCGCGGCGTTCTCGACGGAGCCGGGTGCGTGTTCATCGATGAGGGCGACGGCGTGACCCGCGCGCCTCAGGGTGACGGCGAGGGCGTGGGCGCGGCGGCCGCGCAGCATGTTCGTCCAGTGGTCCGGCAGTGCGTAGGTGCCTGTCGGCTTTGCCGGTGCGGGCTGGAACCCGAGCGATGTTGCCAGGTCCGCGGCTTCGTCCGGCAGGTTTTCGATGGAAGTGCGGGGGATGCCGGTTGGGGTGTGATGCAGTACCAGGGCGGAAGCGACGGATTGTTGTGCGGTGGATGGGGGGGTGGTCTCTGTAGCATCCGTCTCAGCACTCTTTGGCAGGCGAACCAGCAGATCATTGCCGCTGGCTCCCCCACTGGCCGTGGCCAACAGGCGCGTGGTGTAGGTCCAGGCAGCGGCGGTATGCTGCGCGGCCGCATTGTGCAGCGCGGGGTCACGGTCTGCGATCCGGTGGGCCAGGAGGCGTGCCTGGTCTGCGGTGGTCACCTCGTTCCAGGGTGTGCCGTACTCCCTGAGTCGCAGCGTGAGGACGTCCATTTCCAGGAGAAGGAAGTCGTCTGCCGGGACGCGGGCACGCAGGGCAGTACGAAGCCGCTTCCAGGTGTTCAGCACACCGTCGCGGTCGGGAAAGAGTCCCTGTGCCAGGGTCTTGTACGGAGTATGGGGCCCTCCATAGGGCTCGGCCTTTCTCGCGGCGTTCCGCAGGTCATCTGAGAGTTTCGGTTCTTCAAAGTGCTGTTCCCAGCGCTGCACGAGCTGATCGGCCTGGCTGGCGAGCAGGTTGAGGTTGCCAATCAAGTCGGCAGGAGCCTCTGGGTGCTGCTTCTGCACCCACTTGATCAGGGTCTTGGTGTGGCGCGCAGCACGGACCATGGGGCCGCGGTCTCGGTCGTAGTCGGCGCCCTTCCAGGCGTTGGCGAAAGCCTTGAAGGTTCGGTGTTGGGTGGCGACGTGGTTCTCGGCCTTCTCGATCCACTGCGAGGCGCGGTGGGCGAGGAGCGTGGATCCGGCCTTCGCGGTTACGCGGTCCGGGAAGGGGCGCACGGGGGTGGGTTGTGAGGCGAGGGCGATCGCGTTCCGCAGTGCCTCTCGCATGGCTGCGTTTGCAGGCGCATCTGCCGGTGCCTGATCGGCGAACCAGCTATCGAAGGCCTGGATGTAATGGGCGTCGCCTGCAGTGGCGGCTGTACGCAGCGCTCGCTCGGCAGGTTCGTTGCTCTGTAGCGCCCTGTCGTAGAGGGCAATCAAGGTGTGCGCGCGCCGAGCGAGGTCCTCGGTCTCGGCAGCAGCAATCTGGGGGGTTGTGGGTGTTTGCAGTCCTGGTGTGTGGTGAGTGGCCGGACCGTCGCCAGGTACCGGCGGGGCAGGGGTGTTGCTCGGCGGCTGGGCGGTTGCCTGCGCGGGCGGCTGGACCGCCGGGGTCGCAGGGTTGGTGGCCGTGGTCGGTGCGGAGTCGGTGGTACGCAGGTGCGGTGGCAGGTAGTGGCCCTCAGCGAGTGCCTGGTCAAGCTCGGTGTCGGTGGCTACGGGGAGTTGGGGCGGCTGATGGCCGTCACAGAGCAGTACCTGGTCCAGGATGAGGTCTTCAGCCTCGTGGGTATCAGCGTTTCGGACCAGGAGGCCGGTGGGCGGTTCCGTGCGCAGGACGGTTCCACGCCGGGGGCTGCCATCGTCGGCTTCGTAGGCGACCGTGCGGCCAGGGATGAAGTCCTCGGTGGTCCACCTTCTGCGGTAGATGCCGTTGGGCCGCTCTTGTGGGTCCTTGTCGGAGGTCGCTTCCAGGACCCAGCCGAGGGAGCCGGGGTCAAGGTATTCGGTGGCGCGGGTGAACGCGACGTAGGCCAGGCGCAGTGTGGCGTCCTCGGGCATGGTGTCCCACTGGATGTTGCCCGCCTGGTCGAGTTCGGGGCCGACGAAGTCTGAGGCGATCCGTACTCGTGGCCATTCCAGCCCTTTGGACTTGTGGGCTGTGGAGATGGTGATGTCTGGGTTCTGGTGCTCGGTAACGATTCCGCCTTGGCCCGGCTCGGGCTCGGGAGTCTGGGCGGTGATGTGCGCTTCAATGGCGCGACGGGCGTCCGCAAGACTGTCGGCAGGGTTGTTGACCCAGTAGCTGATGGTCTGACCGCCCTTGACGAAGGAGGCCCTGTGACGCCCGGGCTGGTAGTACCAGCGCCGGGAGCTGCCGTCGTAGACCAGTTTGCCGAAGCCGTTGGTCTTCCGGTCCTTGAGCCAGTCGGTGAAGGCCTGGTGTTCGGGGTTTCCGGCCTGGGTGCCCTCAACCCACAGCCGTTGGCCGTCCTCGCTGAGGTGGATATCGGCGAGGCCTTCGGATGTGAGGAGCTGGTCGAGGCGGCCTTCCTTGTCGTCCGCGATCAGGTAGACGATGGTTCGCATGGAGCCGGCCGCTTCGGATTCGTCGTCTACGTAGTCGACGACCTGTTGCCATGAGTGGAACGCGGCTAGGTCCTTGTGGGTGCTCTTTCCCGTCTCCTTCAGTTGTTCAACGGCGGCGATGAAGTCGCGGATCTCTTTGAGTCCGCCTGCCACGGCGACGCGCTTTCCGGCGTCGAGTGCGTCGAGTGCTTCGGTCACCGCGGTGGCGTTGGTGCGGGTCAGCACCGCGTCCACGTCGTCGGGTCCGAGCTCGGCTAGCTCGGCGGGTTTGCTGGACAGGCCTTTGAGCCGCATGCGGGTGCCGATCAGCCGCAGGAAGCGGTTTCCGGCATCGGCGATGGCATCACCGAAGCGGAAGGACTGCGTGAGGGTGAGCTGGACGTCGACGGGGAAGTGGGACAGCGCGTCGGTCGCACCGCGGAAGCCGTAGATGGACTGATTGGCGTCGCCAACGATGACCACCTGGACACCCTGGTTCATCGCAGCGCGCAATGCCCCGTCAAGAACCGGGTTGACGTCCTGCGCCTCGTCCCATGCGACGACGTCGTACTGGATCCGGAAGCCCGACAGAGCCCATTGCTTGACGATGTACTCATGGTCGTAGGTGAGCGTGCCGTACGGGTCGGTGATGTCCGCCCACATGCGGTCGACGATGGGCTTGAGGGCTTCGAAGAGGGCCTGGCGGTTGGCTTCGCCGAGGAACGTGGGTACTTGGGCGTGCTGCGGGCCAGCTTCGGTGTCGGCTGACTGGCACCACCGCTGGAGCATGTTGCGGGCCATCGCTGCCGCCTGGGCGGGATGAAGGCGGCGGGTGCCGACGGATATGTCGTCGTACACTCGCATCAGGTCGGCGATCTGCTGAGCGGTTTGCCGGGATGCACCCCCGTTCTCAGGCAGGCGTTCCTTCAGGCCTCGGCCTGCGTCCACGTAGCGTCGGTTGACCGCGTTGAAGGCAAGTCCGTTCGCGGTCATCGGTTCGATGTTGTCGGAGTACTTGCCGGCCTCTTTCGCGGCCTTGGCTTCCTCGACGACGCTCCGGTTGAAGGCGAGGTAGGCAATCCTCTTGCCGGGCAGCCTGCGGGAGATTTTCTGGACCGTCGCCGACTTTCCTGTGCCCGCGAGGGCCCGTACGGCGACGTTGAGGCCTCGGCGCGCCACTGCCTCGATGACAATCTGCTGTTCTGGGGTGGGCGGGTAGGTCTCCCCCGCACTGGCTTCCGTCTCGATCCGGGCCCACTCCTCGTCGGAAGGGGATCCGGGCTTTGCAGGGGGCAGTTGGTCCCTGGCCTGGTCCATGTCGCCGCCGCTGACCGTCGGGGCGTCGTCGCTCAGTCCGTACCCCAGGAGACGGTCATGGATGATCTGCCCGCGCTCCCGTTCCGCCTCTATGGGTTCCCGGCGCCGTATTTCGTCGGCTACCTCCCAGGCCCGCTGTTCTGCCCGGTGGCGGTAGGCGAGGTCCAGCGGGTCCGTTGCACCGGCGAGCGCCTGCAGGAGGTCGTGCAGGTCACTGCCCTCGGCCTCCAGTGCCTCATTGTCCATCTGGGCGGGGAGCGTGCTGTCCAACAGCGCTGCGTCATGTGCGAGTTCGCTGTCCGGCCCATGGTTCTCGTCGCGTGCGGAGACCCGCCTGGTATCGGCATCCGCGGGGGCGCCGTCCTGTGGTGATGTCCCTTCAGGGTTGGCTTGAAGCCGGGGTGCCTGTGCGGGCTCTTGGTCGGTGTGCGGGTGGCTGGTGTTTCCGGGGGCGATGCTGACACCTTGAAGAGCGGCGTCGTTGTCTGTGGTCGCGTTGCCCGCCCTATCCAATGTCGCCATCTGTGTGGCAGCGTCGGCTCCGGTGGCTGGTGATGCGTCCGGATGCAGTCGGTTTTCGTCGAGCTCCCCGGGGTCTTTGACCACCGCTCCGTTGCGGATGCGTTTAACGATCCGCGCGTATTCGATCTTTGTGGTGGAGCCGGTCTGGGTGATCGTCTGTGGGTTGGGCCGCTTGACGACCCCGCGCAGGAGCGTGCTGTCTCGCCAGGTGTACTCGATGACGTCGTCGGGCTGGAAGTCATCTTGCCGGAATTCGCGGGCCATGTGTGCCCGCCATCCGGCGATCTCCGCTCGGTCGCGGGCTTCGCGGGCACGGGCGTCGCTCTGCTTGGCTTCCTGCTCCAGTTCCAGGGTGCGGCTCATCGCTTTATCACCGCGCTCCTGTGCTCGGCGGGCGGATCCCTCGGAGTGGTGCCCCACCAGGATGGGTTGGCCCCCGGCGAAGCGTCCGAAGGCGTCGTCGGCTCGGCCCCGTGCCGAGTCTGACTGACCTCGCAGCTGCGCTGCCCGTTCTTCGTGGCGTTTGGCCTCGGCTTCTGCCAGGCGGCGGTCTCGGTCGGCCATGGCCCGTCGGCGCTCTTCGGGATCTTCCAGGTCTTCGGGGAGGGGCTTGCCCAGGTAGAGGCGACGCTCGCGCAGCAGCACCTGGACTCGTTCCTCGGCGGATTTGCGCTGTGCTGACGGCAGGTCCCCGTTTTCCAGGTCCGCGTGGAGTTTGTTGATTTCGGCAAGGAGGGCTTCCTGCCCGGAGTCGGTGTCGGGCACAGGGGGTGCTGGTGCTGGTGGCGTGGTGGTGGCCCCCTGCAGGTGGTTTGCCTCGTCCCGGGCGAGCTGGGCAGCCTGCCGGAAGTGGGTGGCGGCCTGCTGCGGCCGGTCCAAGGGAGCGGCGTGATCGGTCACTTCGGCGGCCTCCTCGAGTTGATCGGCCAGGAAGTGAAGGTCGGCGGCGGGGTCTTCGCTGCCTCCGGATTCGATCTGGCCGGACACCTCGTCCCATGCCTGCAGTGTCATTTCCTTGATCTCGCCGCCGACTTCGACGGCCTGCTGGACCAGTGGGGTCAGGGCATCGACGGTGGCGGCAGTTCGGTCGTACTCCTTGAGACGCGTCACATTCTGGTCAAGGGCAGCCTGTCGTCGTGCACGATCTGCTTCGAGGTCTGTACCGGTGCCGTGGGAGGCTGGGGGGAGTTTGTCGAGCTCGGCGTGGGCCGCGACGATGGCTTCGAGGTGGGCCAGCCGCCCCAGTGCACGCTCTATCAGTGCCTCGTAGTCTGTGTCGTTGAAGCGGGCGTTCTCCAAATCGCGAATCTCGTGATCCAGGTCTGGGAGGGCGGCGGTCTCGGCGTCGTGGAGTTGGGGGGCTGCCTCCAGCGCGCTTCGCAGTTGGCCGATGAGGCTGGTGCCGGTGGCGTCGTCCTGCAGGTCCTGGGGCGAGATCTGGATGAGGCTTCCGGGAAGATCTGGGAAGTGAAGGTGTGCGGTGAGTTCGCCTGAGCTTGTGTCGGTCTGGATCGCCAGGTCGAGGCCGCCGAAGTGGCCCGACGTGGCGGGCCCGACGGTCCCGGTAGACGCGTGCGCTGTCAGGGCCTGGACGACCGCGCTGCGCAGGGCGTGGGCTCCGGGGGTGTAGCGGTCGTGGGTTGCGCCGGAGATGGTGAGGGTGAAGTCGTCACCTGTGGTGGGGCGGATGCGTGGCAGGGCTGCGGCTCGGATGGGAAGGGCTGCCCGGATGCGGGCAGCTTCTTGCTGCTTCTCGTTCAGCAGGTTGCGGGTGCTGAGGCGCTGGCCTGCGGTGATGCGTTGGTCTGAGGTGAGTGTGCGCAGCTCCTCGCGAGTGTCGAACATCTGGCGCAGGTACTGGTTGCCCGTAAGTTCTGCCTGCATGGTGCCGAAGTCGGCCTCGACTTCGTCGATCTCCAGGAGCAGGGCCTGGTGGACGTTTCGGCTCATCACGACGCGGGAGCTGGCGACCTTGGAAGTGAGGACGCCGTATCCCCAGCTGTCGAGGCTGTGCCGGGTCCCGACGTGATGGATCCCGACCTCGGCATTCTGGTTGCCTGGCCTGAGCCCCCGCCCGTCGCGCTGGGCGAATTTGTTGGGGGTGAGCGTTGGATCCATGTGGATGACGTCGGTGACACGGTTCTGGGCGTTGATGGACTCGCCCATCTTCTCGGAGGACCCGATGAGGATGTTGATGCGTCCGTCCCATGCTTTGGCGATGAGCTCGTTGAACGCTTCTGGGGCATCTCCGGCGTCGTGGATGTAGGCGATCTTGTCGCGGGGGACTCCGAGGCGGACAAGTTCGGCTTTGATTGCGTCATAGGTGATGAACCCGGTCGATTTGGCGCCCCGCTTGTCGCCTGGGGTGCCCAGGTCGCAGAAGATCATCACGAGTCCACCTGGGCGTGGGTGGGGGCGACGGTCTTTTTTGGAGTAGGTGTATCGGTTGTTCTTGGTTTTCTCGTAGAGCTGCGCGCCGAGTTCGGCGACCACGGTCACCTTGCGGCCTGGTGTGGTGTCTGCGCGCAGGAGTCGCGGGTCCATGGCGATCTTGCGGCCGTCGGAGATGACGGACAGCATGATGTCGGGTTTGGGGGCCGCTTCCTTGCCGCCTGGCCGGCCTGCGTCCTCCCATGCGGCCAGGCTTTCGAGCCATTCGCGCCGGGCGTCGCCGGCATGGATGGCGGCGCCGCGGACGATGAGCTCTTTGGAGAGCTCTTTCTGCTCTGGTGTGTCTTCGGCTAGGACGAGGTTGGGTTTGCCGCCCTTGATGGTGGGGCGCTCGATGCCGGCGTCCTCGGCGAGCATCACGTCGGCGACCGAGAGCCACATGGTCATCAGTGACTGCAGGTCGGTGAAGCGGGAGAAGCGTTCGATGAGCTTGATGCCGGAGCCGTCCGGGGCCTGCTCGATGCGTGTGACCGCTTCTCCGTACGTCATTCCCCAGTCGTCGAAGACGAGCACCGCGAAGGCTTTCAGGACTTCCTGGTCGGCAATACGCAGCAGGTTGTGTATGTCGGCGATCGTGTTGGTGAAGGGTGTCCCGGTGAGGAGAGCGAGGGTCGGCAAGCCGTTGCGGATGCTGTGCAGCCAGGTGGTGAACTGGTGGAGGTGGATGCCGCGCAGGGAGTCTTCGGGAGCGTTGTGAAGTAGCCCCGATTTGATGGCGAGGCCTTTGTAGCGGTGGGCTTCGTCGACGATCGCGTAGTCGAGTCCGAGGTCGTCGAGGTAGATCTCGCCGGGGCGGCGGTCGGGGGCCTTGGCCCGGCGGATCTCCTGTCGGCGGCGCTCAATGCGCTCTTCGAGGGCCTTTTGCCGCAGGTCAATGCCGAGACGGCTCTTCTCGGTGGAGATCTGCTGTGTGAGGAGCCGGATCTCCTCTTCTTCGTACCATTCCTGCCACTCCGGGCTCATGGGAACGGCCTGGAACGCTTCTTCCTGCCAGATCAGCAGGTCGTAGAGGTGTCCGTCGGTGCGCAGGTACTCCAGCAGGGGACGTCGCTTGGGGCCGGTGAGGTCCTGGGAGCGGATGACGAGGATCCGGGCGTTCGGGTACAGGAAACGTGACTCGTCTTCCCATACGCCCAGTGCTTTCTTCGGCGCGACGACGAAGGGCCGCTGCACGCGGCCGGCCTGCTTGAGTGCCATCGCTCCGACGACGGCCGTGGTGGTCTTTCCCAGGCCTACCTCGTGCGCGATGATGACCGATTTGGAGTGCAGCATCCTCGCCGCGGCGGCGTTCTGGTGGTCGGCCAGAGTGCGTTCTTTGGTCAGCCCCTCCGCTGTGGGTTTCATCCCTTCCCACCGGGTCAGGACGTGGCCGTTCATCTGGGTGTTGTAGGCGTCGGTGAGGGTGTGCAGGCGCCGTTCGTCGGCCAGGATCCAGGGCTCGAATCCGGCCCGCATGGCGTCGACCTTCTGCCGGTACTCGCGGGTGGCGTCCTCGTCGACGACGCGGAGGGTGCGGGTACGTCCCCCGGAGAGCTGGAGTACCTCCTCGGTCATCAGCTGGGTCGAGCCGCCGTTGAGAGCACGAGTGGCGACGTCCACGGCCCGTCGGCGGGACGTGCCGTGCAGGACGTTGGCCGCATCCAGGACGGCGTGCGCCTTGATCGTCCATCCGGCGTGGGTGTGGACGACGACGAGGGTCGGGTCTCCGAGGCGGTGACGCAGATAGTCCTGCACCAGCTCCTCGGGGACCCAGGCGGCGCCGAGTTTGGCCTTGAACTCTCCGATCTTTCTCGGCTGTGGCATCGCCCCGGTCAGGGCGGTGACGTTGACCTGGAACGCCGGGTCGCGGCGGGCCGCGTCCTTGGCCGCCTGGAGTTTGGCGCGCACATTTCCGCTCAAGTACAGCCACGACGGGATGAGTTCGCTGGATTCCGGGTCTGGGTCGTCGAAGACGTCGGTGCCGAGCGCGGTGCGGGCCTGAACTATATCGACGTTCAGAAGACGGGCGATCTCGGCCAGGTCGACCCGGCCTGTGCGGCCGTGCACGGCCGCAAGTGCGGTCTTCGGGTCGTCGGTGCGTTCAAGGGTTGCTTGGCGGGCTTCGGCGCGCGCGTCGAGGATGGTCGCGAGGACGGGCGCGTCGGCTTGTTTGTCCCAGCGCTCCAGGCCAAGGACAGAGGCGGACTGCGGGTCCATGAGGAACCAGCCCCACGCCGTGGGCAACGGCCTGGTCACTTCGTCGGATACAGCAGCGGATGAGCTACCTGCTTTGGCCAGGTGCTGGCCCGGGCGGGAGAGCGGGCCCCATCGTTGGGTGTAGTCGCGGTGGGCGGCCTTGAGCTGGACGCGCAGCCGGCCTGCGACATGGCGGTCGGCGTCCGCGGCGGCGTCCAGTGCGCGGAGCTCCAGCGCCAGGTCCCGCATGGCGATCAGGTGCCGCAGTTGTTCTGTTTCGCCGTCGGCGGGGACAGCTTCGATGGGGGCGAGCCCGTTGTTGTGCTGCCAGATGGTGCCGTTGTCGTCGGTGTAGAGGCGGCCGGAGAAGTCAGTGGCGTGCTTGGTCCGTGCCTCTTCGAGCCGTAGGGCAGGGCGCTCGGGACCGTCCGGGTGCGGACGGTAGGCAAGGCCGTCGGCCACTGCCTGGGCTGCGATCGCGCGTAGCTTGGCCTCCAGTTGCGGGGTGACCTGGGCGCGGCCCTTGACGGTGAGTTCTGGGCCGCGCTGGGTGTTTCTCATCGCCAGTGTGCCCAGGATGTGGTCGGGGCGGGTGTGGAAGTACCGGTTGAGGTCCGGGGTGCTGCCGCCGACCTGGTAGGGCTCTGACCTGAGCCATGTCAGGTCTCGTGGCTCCTCCCCCGGCATGCGGCGTCGGAGGACCACGACGTCGACGACGATGTCGGTGCCGGCGGAGCGTGCGAAGGCCCGGGCCGGGAGCCTCAGGGCGCCGACGAGGTCTGCGTGGCGGGCCATCTCCTCCCGGGCCTGGGACTGCCTGGAGTCAAGGGTGCCTGTGGAGGTGATCCAGATGCCGTAGGCGCCAGGCCGCAGGAGTTCCAGCTGCTTGATGAGGAAGTAGTTGTGGATCAGGTGCCCGTTGCGGCTCTTGGCGTGGTCGCTGACGGGGATGTTCGCGAAGGGGGGGTTGCCGATAGCGAAGTCGAACGTGCCGGCCGGGATATCGGTGTCAGCGAACGACTCATTGAGCACGGTCAGGTGCGGGAAGACCATGCGGGAGAGGCCAGCGGTCGTCACCTCGCTCTCCACCAACGTCAGGCGCACATTCTCGGGCGCAGTACCTGGGAAGACACCCATGCCGGACCCGGCGTCCAGGCCCTCGCCTCCGTCGAAGCCGAAAGCCTCCAATCCTGCCCACATGGCTCGGGCGATCTCGGGTGGGGTGTAGTGCGCGGACACGGTGGAGCTCGCGGCGGTGCGCCACTCGGTGGGCGAGAGCAGTTCCCACAGACGGTCACGCACCGGCGCAAACCGCATCCAGTCTTCAAGAGCCGCGTCGAAAGTACCTTCGCGTTCGCCTCCGGGGCCGAAGACGGGGTCGGAGTCCCGGGGGCGGGGCGCGAAGACCAGCGGTACAGAGCCCCATCCGGAGAACTGGGCCAGCGTCCGGCGGTCCGCCTCTGTCAGCGCCCGCCCAGAGGATTCGATCTCTCTTTTCAGGGCGATGGCTTCAAAGTTGGCTTGTGCCTTGGCGACCGGGCTGTCGGGCCCCATGTCGTCCTGGGTGGTGTAGACGAACCGCGGGAGCGCTACTGCGTGGCTATCGGCGGCGGCGCGTACACCAGCTCCTGCAGGACCTGTTCCTCTGCCATGGCCCGTGCCTGGTTGTGCTGGCCGATGCGTTCCTGGTAGTCGTCCGTCGCTGGCATCGATTCCTGGATCGTCTGCATCAGTTCGCCGATCGTTCGCTGCGCCTGCATGCCCAGGTCCGTGAAGTAGACCTGCGGGTTCTTCAGTTTGGCCAGCTCCTGGGGGTACGTGTCTTCCCAGTGTTTCCAGGCCTTCTGCCCGTACTGGTCCACTCTCGTTCCCCTCCCTTCCCGAGGCATTCGCTAGCCCTTCGAGCTGCTGGGCCAGCTCCTCGCGGGAGACGACCTTGCGGTCATCGTCCCATCCCTTGGACCGTACCTGCGCCCGCAATTCTTGAATCTCCAGCAGGACGGGCGCTGTCGCCTTGATCTGCCGGCCAGCCCGGTCCCGGTCGCTCTTGTCCTGGCCACGGTCCAGATTGATGCTCCGCAGGGACTCCACAATCTTGTGGGTCTGGCGTTCCAGCTCTGCCAGCAGCCCGCTGGGCAGCCGCATTCGCTCCGTGCGGTGCTGATTAAGTGACAGGTTCGAGATCAGTTCGGCGAGGTGGTGGTTCTCGGGCGTCGCTTTGGGCCGGTGGTGTCTGTGCACTGCCGCGTGCTCGGCGTAGGCGGTGCTGTAGGCCTTAGGGATCTGGAGGTACTCGTATGGGCCCCACTTTCGAGCGCCTTCCATGTCACGGTCTTTGTCGTAGTGGCCGACCGTGTAGCCGATCACTGCGGCCCGCGAGCGCCCCAAAGTCCGCCGCGCATGCTGGGTAAGTCCCGGGTCGTAGCGTCCGAGCCATGCTTCATCGGTTTCGCTGAAACCGATCTCGCCGTAGCGCTGGCCGTCGATGAGCAGGCTCTTGCCTTCGAAAGTGACCCGGTCAATTGCCGCGCGGTAGGTCGGTTCATCGCGACGTTCCGCCTCGGCCCGCAGATCCTCCAAGCGTTGCCGCCTGGCGGCTAGGTATTCCTCCGACGCGTCTTTGACATCGGCGGCGCGCTCCCGCAGAGTCATTCGTTCACCCTGGAGCGCGAAGTCGTTGAGGTCGGCGGGCTCCTTCTGAGCGTGGAGCCGCTTCATCTCGTGGACTGACCAGGCGGCGCCGAGGGCGTGGATGCGGTCGTCGAGGATCCTTCGGTCCTCGGACCCTGGCTCGTAGTCTGAGCGCAGTTTGACGAGTTGCCGCTGCTCGGTGGTGATCCGGGTCTGCTCAAGCGTCTGGGGATCGGGGCGCGAGGCGATCTCCACCGCCGCGCGGTGCCTGATCTCGCTGTCGACCTCCTTGAGACGGGTCTCGATCGTCTTCCTGGCATCGGTGTTGGCGTAGGTGGTCGTTTGGTTCTGGAGCAGTTTCCGTTCGTCAAGCAGCTCCTGAGTGTCCGGGACTGAGGCGGGGGCCGGGCGCTGGCTCAGGTCTTGGATGAGGCGGTGTGACCGTTCGGCCCGCAGCACGGAGCGCCTCGCCATGGCGGAGGAGATCCGCAGGGGCACATCACCGCCCCGGAAGCGGGTGTTCCAGGAACTGATGGTCCGATCGAGGTCGTTCAGCTCCTGCTGCAGGGCTTCGAGTGTCATTCCGGCCGGTGCTGGTTCCTTCTCCTCCTGTGCCTGCGAGGCCGACCTGACGAGCACGTGGCGGCCTTGGGCGGCGAACTCTGCGAGTGCGGCGGCAAGGTTGCGGTCCCGTGTGGGGGGCGTCCAGTTGGTTCCGCTGCCGTACATGTTGATCGACGGCTTCCAGTAGAAATGTCCTGCGGTCTTGCACGCCTTGAGGTCCTGTGCGTCATCCCTGATGCTGCGGTGGGCAACGGCACTGCCGACCTTGGTGAGTTCGATCCAGACCCGGTCGCGTTGGTCCGCAGGCATGGAAGCGGCCTGGTGCTGGCGGGCGGCAAGGAACGGAAACAGATTGCCGCGCCAGGCGCCCCCGGGGATCCGCACGCCGTCGACCGTCCCGACAACGCCGTCGTAGGTGTCTTGCGCCGTGGCGATCGGGGTCCCGTCGGGCCCGTAGACGGTGAGGGTGCCATCGATTGTGTTTCCAGCGCGGGTGAAGTGGTATCCGGGGGCGCCCTCAACCGGTTTCGCGTCTGCCGGCATGACGGCTGGTCGCGGAGGAGCTGTCTCGGCCTGCTGGTCCTGTGCGGCCTTCTTGGCTTCGTCCTGTGCCGCCTGTTCTGCCTTCTGGCGCTGAACGGCTTCGCTTCTGAGGTTGACGGTTACCACCGTGCGGTGGGCATCCCAGCCGGACAGGCGAGCCAGCCGGGTCAGCATGTCGGCTTCGGAGCCGGTGGCACCCCACGCGGTGCGCAGGGCCATGGCCGCGCGGTGGATCTCCACGTGGCCGGAAACCCGGTTCTTCAGGGACGACTGGCGCGGATCGCCACCACGCTGCTGCCACGCCTCATCGAGAGCACGAGCCAGTTTCGCTGTACTGCGGGCGCTGGTGACCTGGGCTCTCTGCGGCGAGGCGGACCACGCAGCCCACGCCTCCTCGATGTGCTGCAGCGCCATGCGCAGTGCCTCGCGGGCCGCCGACACTCCTCCGTCGGCGGTAACGTCGGCATACGGGCCGGGACTCACATCCTTGCCGAGGCGCTCCGCATCCTTCCACTGCTGCTCAAGGACTAGTTGGCCAGCGGCCCAGCCTGCCTCTTCATGGGTGGCGTATGTTGCGTCCAGGGCGGGATAGCCGTCAGGGAGATTACGTACTTCCACCTTGCGGCTGTGGCGGCTGGGTTTCACCGTGACATGCCGACCACCGGGGGCGAGTCTGGCGAACTGGCCAAAGTCCCGTGGGCTTGCCTTGCGGGCTACGGTCAGTGACTTGAATACGGCGCGCGTGGGGATGCGCGCCGGGTCTGACTGAGCCGAATCAAAGGCTTCGTCCAAACGGGTTTGTCCCGGCTCGTCAGGGCGCGGGGGTGTCTCACTTGGCAGGTGGATGACATCCGGATCGTTGGCGTGGGGCAACCGCGCCTCCTCCCAGCGGAGTTGAGGTGGCGCTTCCCTGCGTGGTTGGGTGTGGCCACCGGTTGATCCTGAGGGGGCGTTCCCCCCTTTCAGAGCTCTTTTGCTGGCAAGGGTGTTGATTTCCCGCGCTGCGGGAGAGCAACTGCCGGATGTCCTGCACGGCGGAAATACCGGGCGGTCAGGGGGCACGGCCTTCCGGGGCAGCGGGAAGACGGCGGTGCCCGATGGTGCCCGAGCGTCAGACCACCGCTCCCGGCTTTGCCACATCGGTGATGCCAGCGTGGGCATCCGTGATGCGTCCTCAAGCCTGGGAGTGGGAAGGTGCCGCCGGTCCGAGAGCCATTACAGGAGGGGAATCTTTGCGCCGTTGGTACATTGCGGCAGGGAAGGACTGTCCCCGGGCAGCACGAGGGGGCAGGGTGATTTCAAAGTCCGGGTGAGCTGGTGAAGGTGCTGGTCACGGCGGTATGACGATGCGTGGTGTGCTCGGTCCGTACACAACGAAGC
>NZ_JBVJWD010000036.1:0-80117 GCF_055602785.1 Streptomyces sp. NPDC037301 | reverse complement strand
GTGGAGCTGGTGTAAGACCTCAACGGAGTTCTCCGAGCGGGCAGTCGGCGACGAAGCAGAAACCCCCACGGCGCGAGCCGTAGGAATCCCCCTCGTTCACGAGGGGGATCCCCACGGCGCGAGCCGTAGGAATCCCCCTCGTTCACGAGGGGGAGGAAGTCAACGGGGTAACCCTTTCAACAGGGAGGGGAAGTGGGAATTGCGGTGAGGTGGCTTGAGCGCGGCGCCACGCCCGGTTGCCCCGAGTCGCACGTGCTGGGGCAACCGCTCTGCAGGGGCGACGACGTCAGGTCAGTGGCGTGTCGCCCCGCGTCAGGGCAGGCGGGACCATCCCGTGGGCCCGGCAGTGGAGCGGTCCGCGGGATGGTGGTCGAGGCAGGTCAGTGTGGTCGGGTCGTGGCGACCATGCGTCCCGCATGGTCCATCACGGAGATGGACCGGATGTCGGGAAGGTGCAGGGTACTCGCCCCCGTCAGGGCGGCGCTGCCGTTGGGGGTGATCGCCCAGGTGGCCGCCTGTTCCTTGCGGCCGTCCACCGAGGAGACCTGGAGGATGAAGGGTCCTGGCGCTCCTGCGGGCAGGTCGGCCAGGGTGACGCTCACCGCAGTGCCCCAGGGCTTGGCCGTGAGCGTGGCACGGCCGGACACGGAGTACCCGGCGGCCGAGGTGAAGGCCGTGGCCGGGCCGGTCGACTGCCGGAACGGCAGCATCGACCCCACTCCGAGCCCGGCGACCACGATCAGGGCCGCAGCCAGTGCCAGCCACTGCCGACGAGCCCGGCGCCTGCGTGCGACATCGGCGGCGCGGACCTGCTCCAGCAGACGGTCGAGCCCGGCCGACGAAGCCGGAGGCGCCGCGTCGGTGTCGGCCTCGCGCGTGGCCTGGGGGCGGGGCGCGGACATGCCCGGGGCACGGCGGAGCAGTCCCGCCAGCGGGGCCGAGTGCGCGAGCTCGTCACGGCATTCCTGGCACGTGGGCAGGTGGGACTCCAGGACGCGGCGGTCGGTCTCGCTGAGACCGCCCAGCACATACGCGCCGATCAGCATGCGCACGTCGTCGTGGTCGGTGCTCACCGTAGAACTCCCATTTCTTCAAAGGCTGCGCGCAGGTTGCGTACGGCGTAGTAGGCGCGGGACTTGACTGTTCCCTCCGGGATCGTGAGCCGTGACGCGGACTCGGCGACAGTCAGCCCCTCGAAGTACAGCGCCTGGATCACGTCACGATGCTCACTGGACAAGCGTTCCAACGCTGCGGCAATCACGTGCCCCTCCAGCGCCGCCTCCACATCATCGGCAGAAGGTACAGCCGCGAGTGCCTCGTTGTCGTAGAGCAGTTCCGGACGTCGCTGTTCAGCGCGCCAGCCGTCGGTGAGCACGTTGCGGGCGATCGTGAAGAGATAGGAGCGGATGGTGACGTGGCGTGGCTCGATCTTGTCGATGCTGCGCCACGCCCGCAGCAGCGTCTCCTGCACGACGTCCTCCGCCTGCTCAGGACTGCGCACGTACCTGCGCACGAAGGAGAGCAGCACATCGTGGTGCTCGGTGTACAACGCAGTCATCAACTGCTCGTCCGGCGTCACGCTCGATGTCCTCGTCTCGCAGGCTGGGGTCGCTTGGAGCATCGCCGGGCCCGGACTGCAGGCGGTGGACAGTCCGCGTCCTGGGGAGGCGCGAAACCAGATCCGATCCATCCGACTCACTTCCATACCTGACCGCACCGGCTGCGCCGTCTTCGAGGACGGCTGCGACATGCGGTTTCTTGTGTCCTGAGGCACTGATCGTGTGCCCTTGCGGCTACGTATACGACGAGCCGGCGGATTGAGTTCACCGGCAGGCAGCGGACGAAGTATCCACTGGAGTCGCGTGAGCGTGCGGTGCGGATGTATCGCACCATCGAGCCAAAGCCCCAGATCAAGCGTCTGGCGCTCGAGTTGGGCGTGCATCCCGAGGCCCTGCCCGGCTGGATCCGCCAGGCCGATGCCGGCGAGCGCGACCCCGGCTTATGGGCGGCGCCCGGCGCTCCGCCCGCGAGCGGGGCAAATCCGACCCGATCGACGCCGAGTCCGTTGCCCGGGTCGCCCTGCGGGAGCCCGACCTGCTCGTCCGGAGCCACACGGACAAAGAGTCGCCGGAACACGACCGTGACCAGCCCCCGGTGCGCGTCACCCAACAAAGCAACATCAGTCGGCCTGCGGACTGAACCGAGTGCCGCAGGTGGTCGTACACATGACCGCAAGCCTCCCAACACTCAGGAGAACACGTCATGAGGAAGAAGAAGCTCGGCGGGGCCCTCGGCGCGGGTGCGGCCGTGGTCCTCGGCCTGGGCGCTGCGGCCTCCGGGCTGTCCAGCGCGAACGCATCGAGCCCGGACACGTCCGCCTCCACCAGAAAGCACCCGGTCAAGGTGGAGGTCCTCGCGCCCGAGCGCGGGGACAACGCGGGCGTGGAGGGCAAGGGCTGGTTCGTGGACCTGAAGCTCTCCTTCCGAGGCAAGACCCTGGCCCAGACCGGCTTCAACGGGCTTCAGCTCACCGGCCCGGCCGCGCACAACAACATCGCCCCCTTCCCCGGCACGTTCTCCACCGGCCAGGACGACAAGATCCCTGGACTGGTCGTGCTGACCTCCACCACCAACAGCACCCTCCCCGGCTTCTCCGGGCCCGGCACCAACCTGGCCAACCTGTTCAACCTCTCCGGCGTCACCAACCGCACCCCGCACAAGACCGAACTGTGGGACACCTGGATCGTCGGCGCCCCCATCGCGGGTCAGAACGTCGACACCACCCTGACCGTGGCCGTTGTCGACGACCTCAACCACGACGGCATCTACAACGACGCCCCCGGCGTCGTGAAGGACCTCAACGGTGATGGGAAGACCGACGCCAAGGACCTGGGTCTGATGGACGTCGCCTCCAACATCGTCACCGTCCCCTTCCACATCAACGCCGACCCCGCCTGAACCCCGTAAGGTCAGGAGGGCGCCGTTGCTGGGCCTGTGAACGCCTGCGCGTGTGCCGCAGTGCACGCCGGTGCTGATGAGACGGAGCGACGACGATGCCGTCTCGCCCGCCTTCGTCTGCTGCTCCGGCGTGGTCCCCTGCGGACACCCGCCACTCGGCTGCAGACATGCATGGGTACTTCCTGGGCTCGCCGGATACATCATTGCCGGCGCACGCCCGGCCACGCCGAAGACCGCCCCTGCCCGCAGCGGCATCCCTATCCGGGGCAGGGCGTCCGGGCCGACACGGCACCGTGCGCCGCAGGTTCCCGGGCCAAGGCCCCACGGCTTCGTCCGGGAACCTGCTGCGGCCGGTGCAAGGTCCTCAATTCTCCACGTCCTGTCGCACATGACTGCCGGACGGGCGCGCCGACACCCGCCCCCACCCCACCATGAGGAGCTACACCCATGAACTCCCCGAAGACCTGTGCGGCCCTGGTGGCCTCCACGGCACTGCTGGTCGCCTCCGGCGCAGCGCCGAGCGTCGCCGCCGCCCCTGCGCCAGGGCACGGTCGCACATCTGTGGCGCTCGCCTGGTACGACACCACAGCCGACACGATCGCGACGGCTGGCTCATCTCTGCCTCCGGTGACCAACAGCCGTACCTGGGCGGTCAGTTGGATTGCGGCAGCGCGGGCCCTGCAACACGTGCCGTCTGGGGTCGACCGTAGGGACTACCAGGACGCCGCGCTGGCCGCCGCGGTGCACCGCGCCCTGGTCGAGCTGGTGCCCACCCGTGCCCCGGAGCTGGATGCCGCCCTGCAGCAGACCCTGGATCAGACCCCCGACGGCCCGGCCGAGACCTTGGGCGTCGCAGCCGGCGAACGGCAGGCGCTGAAGGTCCTGCACGACCGCGAGGGAGACGGCCTCGATGCGGCCTCGGTGAACGCCCCCTTCACCGTGCCGCCGGCCGCGCCAGGCGTCTGGCAACCCACCCCGCCCGCGTACGCCCCCGCCATCCAGAACGGCAGCCGGTTCGCCCGGCCCTTCCTGCTGAAAAGCGCCGGCCAGTTCCGACTGCCCGCGCCTCCCGCTCCGACGTCCAAGCGGTACCGGACCGACCTGAAGGAGGTGCGAGACTTCGGCGAGCTGAACAGCACCGTGCGCACCGCGCGGCAGACCGACACGGCCAACTTCTGGTTCGACTCCTCGCCGGCCCTGTGGACCAAACCGATTCGCGTCGCGCTCGCCGCCACCTCCCGCCAGCCGCTGCTCAAGCAGGCCGAACTCGTCGCCCTGACCAACGCCACGCTGGTGGACACCCAGATCGCCACCTCCGACAGCAAGTACGCCTACCCGCTGTGGCGCCCCGTCACCGCGATCCGAACCGGCGTCGGCAAGATCCCCGCCGACCCGTCATGGACCCCACTGCGCACCACCCCGGCGCACCCGGACTACCCCAGCGGCCACAACACCTACGCAGGCGCGACGGAAACCGTTCTCACCGCCCTCGTAGGACCGCGCACGGCCCCCTTCACGCTGACCAGCGGCACCGCACCAGGCGTCGTCCGCACCTACACCGCGTGGCACCAGCTCACGCTGGAGAACATGGACGCGCGGGTCTGGCTGGGAATCCACACCCGACTCGCGGACGAGGCCGGGGTCACACTGGGTACCGATGTCGCCAGGTATGGCCTGAACCATGCCCAGTCGCTGTTCCAGGAACACTGAATCGGCCAGGCGACACCGCCTCGACTGAGCGCAAGCCCCTGCTCCGCTGCCAGTCGCCCGTGGACCCCGCCCGGCCAGAGGCTGGGCGGGGTCCACCGTGAACCGTTCCTGACCGGCCGCCCCGGTGCTCCCCCCTGCACCAGGGCGGCCCCCCATCAGCCAACCATCACAACCCTCAAACACCCGGTGAGCTTCGTCGTAGTCGACTTGTGAGCCGGCAGCGACAGGGAGCAGCAGAACCGGCAGGATGCGCGGCGCTACGAAGGACTGATCCCCGCCGACTGGTACCCGAGCGGCGTCCAGGTGAGCCGGGCCACCGGGGACGTCGTCGTCACCAACGCCAAGGGCATCGGAACCCGCGGCGTCCCCAGCCAGAACAGCCAGGGCCCGAGCGCCGGACCCAACAACGGTGGTACGGCGACCGGTCACAACACGTACGACGACACCGCCTCCGTCACCACCTTCCCGATGCCGTCCAAACGACAGCTCGGGGCACTCACCCACCGGGTCTTCATCAACAACGACTGGGTGAAGCTGCTGAAGCGGAAGCAGACCTACGGCTCGGCGCACGACCGCGAGCAGGTCATCCCGGCCAAGCTCGGCAGCCCCTCCAAGATCAAGCACATCTTCCTGATCACCAAGGAGAACCGCACCTACGACCAGGTGCTCGGTGATATCGGCAAGGGCGACAGTGATCCGTCCCTGGCCCAGTTCGGCCGGACCGTCACACCCAACCAGCACGCCCCGGCGGATGAGTTCGGCGTCAACGACAACTTCTACGACGTCGGTACGCTCTCCGCCGACGGCCACAACTGGCTGACCCGGGCCGACAACAACGACTACATCGAGCACGAATTCGGTACCTGGTACCGCAGTTACCCGCCCGGCGCCCGCTTGTCCTTTCTCCCCGATCGGGAGGGACAGGCGGTGTCGCAGCGTGCGGATACCGGCCTCAAGGTTGTGGACATGGGCGAGCAGGCAGCGTCGGGCCAGGCTGTACTGGTCGTGCGTGGCCTTCGTGATCGCACCCGCGATGCGCGACGACGACTGCTCGGTCAGGTCACGCTTCCGGGATGCCCACGCGTCGTTGTCGTGCTTGTGCCCGGCTTCGCAACGGGCCTTGAGGTCGAGAGAGGCCAGGCGGCCCTGGTGCTCGCCGACCAGACGCAACACCTTCTCGTCCTTTGGCGTGAGGTGCTTGAGGCGGTCGCGTAACGCCACACCGGACGGGCCGACAGCAACGAACGGCGGGCCGATGGTACGGAGCTGCTTCTTCTTGTCAGCCATCGGCAGCCGCCGCTTCCAGTGCCTTCTTGGCACGGTTCTTCGCACTGCGGCGGCCGTACAGGCGGGCACAGAACGAGGTCAGAACCTCCACCATGTCGCGCACCAGGTCGTCTTCGGCCTCGCCGTCATCCAGCACAACGAGTCGACGGCCGGTTGCAGCCAGAGCGGCCTCAACGAGTTCGACGTTCATACGGCCCAACCGGTCTTTGTGCTCCACCACTACGGTGGTCACCGCCGGGTCGGCCAGCAGGCGACGGGCCTTGACGCGGGCGCCGTTCATGCCCGAAGCGATCTCGGATTCGACGCGCACGACCTTATGCCCGGCCTTCGCGGCCCATGCCGACAAGCGTGCGGTCTGCCGCTCCAGGTCGGCCTTCTGGTCATGGGAGGAGACGCGGGCGTACAGGCCCACGCCACCGGTCACGGACGGTGAGGTGTTCGCGTCGATGTTCACCAGGATCGTGCGCGGCCCCACTCGGTACACCAGCATGCCCAACCGGATCCCGCTGGACTACGGGCTCAAGAAGCCGGCCTCGGCGGCTGCCGCGAAGTCGGCCGGCAGCGGTGCGCAGCGCCCGCAGGTGCCCGCCCATCTGCGGGAGATCGCTGCGCAGTGGGAGGCCTGGAGCGCGATCCAGGCGAAGAGCACGGGCGGCTCCACCCCGTCGAGGACCAGGTGAACCCGGCCCAGCTGAACCGGATCACCTTGTACGCGTCCACCGGATGGACCAAGCCGTACCCGGGCGACAGCCGCGTCCTGGCGCCCCATGAGGTGCCGGGCCGCGACAACCCGCCGCAGGAGCTCGGCGACTGATTATTTACGTGGTACGGAGGGTCGGTCACCCCGTTTCAAGGGCGGCCGGCCCGTCGCACGGGGCTTCGGATATACCCTCATCCGCAAGGGCCGTCCGCAGCGGCTCGGCGCGTACGGTGGAACGTCCGCGAGCAAGGCTGTGGAGGAGCGCCCAACAGGGGGACCGGGGGAGGGCGATCAGTGATGCGGCATGTACCTGCGCTACCGACGTACGACAAGGACGCGGTGACGAGACGCCTGTGTTCCGCGGTGCATCTGGATGACGAGTTCGCCCGCCTTGTACGCGAGGAGCTCGTTGCGGACCGCATGACTGCGATCGGCCTGCCGCTCGGCGTCAACCTGCTGGCACTGGCCCGGCACGGGAACCAGGCCGTCGATCGGATGGACACCCGGGACGCCCGATTGGCCTGGCTGTTCGCCGGACTGTGGGTGTCGGTGATCGGGGCCCTGGCCGGGATCGTGCAGGGCGCCTCCCCGGTGGTGATGTCGGGCGCCGTTGGGGTGCTCATCGTGATCGGCCTCGCGTGGTGGCTTGTGCACCGTACGGAGAACCAGTCTCGGCAAGCGGCCACCGACGTCTGCTATTCGGCCGGACGCCCGCTGGACCTCGCTCCTGAGGTCGACCAGGAGACCGAGGCCAGGCTGCGCGACCTCAAGCGGCTCAACATCCTGCCGTACACGCAGAGCGCCGAGCTCAGTTGTCCCTTCGTGGGCAGCGGAAGGAAGATCAAAGAGGCCGTCTGGCAGCCGATCGACGTCAGTCGGCCCGCTGACGCGCCCGGTGGCGGCAAGCTGGCTCTGGTTCCCTTCGATGCGGTGGATCTTCACACGTATGTGGCCAAGGAGATGGCCAACGTTGCGGGGCTGGAGGGACTTCGCTCCCAGAACCGGCTCTATGTGCTCGGCCCCCAGGTGCGGTACCTCGGTGCGGACGTGCTGCCCGACCCGCTGGGCCCGCCTCTCTCACGGATCCCCCGGCCGCTCGTGAAGGCCGGGCTGCTCAATCCCGGTGCGGGAATGCGCACCTACCTCAGCCTGGAGCGGGTCGGCGAGGGCGGCCGGGCCATCGTGTCGATGTATCTGCGGGCGCGATTGCACTACCCCAGCCTCTCCTGGGAGGTTGCCGCCTACGTCATTCCTCCGATCGGCGGCCGCTACTACCGGGCGGACTACCTGCCTCGCGACGGGTTCGAACGGTGGTGGAACATGGTCCGGTTCGCCACCTCACACACCTGGACCGCACTGCGAGGCGCTCCGGGGCGAATTCGCCGGCGCGGCTCCGCATTCAACCGGAGAGCGCGCGAACTGGAAAAATCGCGCAAGGAGATCACCAAGCGTCACGCCCTCTACGACTACGGGGCAACGGGGAGTCTGCGGGACCGGGTAGCTTCCTGGGACCAATTGGGACACGCCGAACGCATGGATTCCCAGGACTTCCTCCACCGACTTCAGCAGGGTGTACTCATCGCCACCGAACGCTTTCTGAATGATCATCATGTCGATACGGGCTCGTTTGACCGGGCCCAGCAGGTCATCACCACGCAGACGTACAACATCTCCGGCGACATCAATGGGCCCAGCAACTTCGGTAACAACGGTCAGATTGCGGCCAATTACGGTCAACAGGGGGCGCAGCCCTCCGGAGCTTCTGGCGGGACGCCTTGACCGGGCCCGGCGAAGCGTGTGCGTCCATCGACGATCAGGGGCAGAGGTCAGCAATGAGTACTTTCAACTTCCACGGCCAGATTTCCGGGCCGAGCAATTTCGGTGACAACGGAAAGATCGAGATTCATCAGGGTGCGAGCCCGGCCGAGACGCTGCGGCTCGCCGCTGAACTCGTACAGCAACTGCGCCAGGAACACCGGCCGGAGCTCGCCGAACAGGCAGAGATCGTGCGTGGCGAGCTCGTACAGGCCGAGGAGGAGCGACGGCCCGCCGACCAGGGGCGGGTCAAGCAGGCGCTGGAGACCATCTCGCTCGGGCTGGCGGCAGGCAGTAGCGGCATCGCGCTCGTCCAGGAGATCGGCCGCCTTGTAGGGCTCTGACCGGGACAGGACCGGGATGCGTGGGGGCAGGATGAAGTCCGTCCCGCCCCCATGACGTCATTTCGCGTGGACGGTGGCGTGAGTTCCGCCGAGGTTCAGCTCCAGGCCCGAACGGAGCGGGACGGTCTGTCCGGGCGCGATCTGCTGGGTCGTACCGTCGGAACGGGTGCCGGTCCATGGCGCCGACGAACGGTTCGCCAGGCCGAACTTGCCCGGCTTCTGGGGATGCTCGGTCAGCTCGGCGATCAGCGTCGCGTCGCTGTAGTCGTGCCGTGTCGGCTCCGGAGACAGGTGGTGCGCGTGCACCCGCGCGCCGCGGCGCAGCCGGACATGACGTTCGGCCTTCGGCGGCGGGGTGGTGATGACCAGCCGGGGCGGCAGCGTCAGCGCGCGACCGCAGGACCAGCAGGTCCCAGCTGAGGTCTCTCCCGGCTGGGTCATGTTCTGACGGCCGCAGTTCGCACATTCCACGACTGCGTCCAGCACGGACCGCAGGGCGTCGCGCCACTGGGACTCGCGGACCCTGGCAGCAGGATCGCGCAGACCGGCAGTGAAAATGTGGGTGAAGAGGTTACGCAGGGCTGCGGGAGCCGCCGCCCACGTATGCAGCACCGTGGAGTGCTCCATGGGATCGGGTGCGTTCCCATCGTCCTGTGGATCGAAGACGAACAGCGGCTGCCTTCCGTACAGTTTCTTCTCCGCCGCCTCGTCGAGGCAGTGGATGTCCAGCTCCCGCTTGCCCTTCAGCGGGTGATGGTTCATCAAGAGCATGAACAGAAGCACGGAGAGTGAGTGCAGGTCCGTCTGGGTGCCGGGTTTGGCTCCCGGGTCGCCGCGAACCAGCTCCGGCGCCATGAACTCCATCGTGCCCGAGATGCCGCTGCTGCCACCCTCGACCACGGCATTGTCGTTGTCGCAGACGAGGACGTCACCCGTGCTGGGGTCGAAGAAGATGTTTCCCCAGGAGATGTCGCGGTAGGCGATGCCTCGTGAATGGAGGGCTTGGTACGCCTCCACCGTATAGAGGCTTGCCGTCAGCAGTGCGCGCGGGCTGGTGCGCAGCTGGCGCCGGAAGAGAGCGGGAAGGCCTTTGAATCGGTCCGGCCGCAGATCCATGAGATAGCCGAACGCTTCAGGTCCCGACGGGACGAACGCGGTCGGCCACAGGAAGCGGTCGTCATCGAAATCGCGCGCCACCAACTCCTCGACAATGGACTTCTGCTCGGGTGTCGCGCAGCTCGGGTAGTACCACTTGAGGGCTCGCTCGCCGTGTGGTGAATCCACCCGGTAGACCTCACCCTGACCACCGGCCCCGAGTATTTCGATGACTCGGATCTCCTCCCCGTCGTCCGTAGTGAGGCGGGTCCCGCCGTCGAGCATGCCGGTCATCATCTCTCCGTCATCCGTGTGCCGTGATCCGTGACGCTGTGTTCCGTACCACTGGGTTCTGTGATGTTGTGTTCTGTGGAGCTGCCATCCGTGGCGCCGTCTGTCGGACGCCGAGCTGCCACCAGCGTCGTGTCATCGCCCGAGTACCGGGCGGCCTTGCCCAGCCACTCGGGCAGGGCGGCCCGGACACTTTCCAGGCCGTCCTCGGACAGCCGCTGATCGAGACCGGTCATGAACTGGGTGAAGCCCTCGTCCGAGGCGAAACTCTTGGACAGACCGTCCGTGGACACGGCGATCATCCGGGGCGTGCGGTCCTGCGTCACAATCGGAGCCCAGTGCATCCTTACCAGCTGCCAGGCGTGGCGGCTGCAGAGGGACTCCGTCTCATCACCCAGATCCGCCTCGGCCGGCGCCAGCGGCAGAGACACCTTGCCGTCCTCCTCGACGACGGTCAGCTCGCCGTCGCCGAGCTGCCAGGCCACGAAGAGGTGCGAGGTCATTACGGCACCGATCAGGGTCGCTCCGTAGAGCAACAGCTTCTGGTCGTCACGTGGTTCGGTCCCGCCGGTGCACATGCTCTCGGCCGGGTGGCGAGACCAGTGGCCCAGGACCTCCTCCTGCCAGCCGGCGATCAGTCGGCGGGGCACCTCGTTGCGCGCGTAATTCATCAGCCAGCTCAGACTGCGCGTACCTTCCGGGCCCTCGGTCCTGACCAGGGAAGCGAACTCCCGGGCCTGCACAGCAAACAGGTCCACGGCGTAGCGGGCGCCGATCTCACTGCGGGCATGCACTGCCGAACCATGGCCGTCGGCCACCACCAGGATCAGCGGATCCTCGGCCGTGCCGGCCCCCTCGATCGAGCACCAGTCCTGGTTGCGACGCTTGTTGACTCCCCGCGCGCTGTGGTCGAGCGTCTCCCAGAGCGGTGTGGACTGCCCGCTCACCAGACGTCGTCATCGTCGTCGTCCAACTGCGGAGGCGCGTACGGCGGCTGCTTGGCTCCCGCGTCCGACGGACCCGCCACCGGCTGCGAAGCCGCCTTGACCGCGGCGGTCGAGGCCCAGCGGATCGCTGCGGCGAGCTGCTTGGGACTGTTGGCGTCCAGCGGCTGCAATTCGGGATTGCCGAGAAACTCCTGCAGGACGCTCCGGTCGGCGTCTGCACCGATGGCAATGGCGACCCGCACCGCCTTTCTGCCCCACGGGGTGGCGTCCAGAGCCTTCAGCCCGGCTTTCCAGTCGTCGGTCGGCACACCGTCCGAGACGAGGGCCAGCACCGGCTTCAGCGCGCGCTGCGGCATCGGCGGTGTCTGGAGCTCGCGCGAGACGACTTCCAGCGCTTCGCCCAGATTCGTCATCCCGTCCACCTGGACGTCCTGCCAGGTGAAGTCGTCGACCGGGACCGGGGCCTGGTGCAGCCACCTGGCATCGGTGGAAAACGTCAGAGTACGCAACAGCAGTTGCGCGGCCGGGTTGTCGTGCGCCACGGACCGCATCTCCGGGACCGCTTCCCGGATCGCGTAATTGAGCTGGCCGATCTTCTCGCCCTGCATGGAGTAGGAGCAGTCCAGCAGCCAGATGAAGTGGACCGGCCGGTTCGCCATCGGACCGCCGGGAATGTCACTCACTCGATGTCCTCCTCTTCGTACGCTCTGTTGTGTGGTTCGTCGTTGGACGGCGGGTCATCGGCCCACCAGCCGGCCCAGCGAGTACAGGGCCGCCCCGGCAAGCGCGGTGCAGGTGATCACCGTCCCGGCGACGAACAGGGCGAGCAGCAGCCGGCGCCCCCGTGCGATGTGCGGCGTGACGGCAGACATGGCCGTGAACCGCCCCTTCCCTTACCTCGTCGACCCTAGCGAGCCGTATCTGTCCACGTCAGGAGCTTGATCGATCCCGTACGGCTTCGTTGCGGGGGCCGGGCACGTCCACCGACTCCGCACCCGGGGGCGTCGTGTGGGCGAGGAGTGCGTCGACCCGCAGTCCCGAGCGCGTCAGCAACCACAGCACCGGTTCTGCCGCCCGCCGCTGCTCGCTGTCCAGGGCACCCGCACCGGTGGCCGCAAACGAACTCACCGACCAGAAGCGGGTGGCACCGAAGTCGTGCCGGAGGCCGCGGACGAGCGCGCCGAGACCGATGTTCACCAACCAGCCGTCGATGCCGGTGGCCGGCACGCGCAAGGAATCGATCCGGTCGAGTGCGTCACGTTTGGTGACCACGGTGGCCACCGGCAGACGTCTGCGCCTGCCGGTGAGCGCCGCCAGTTCCCCAGTCAGCCGCTGATACGTGTCCAAGGGCCCCTGCTCGGAAGGATGGGCCGCGTCTGCTCGCTCAGCGTCCGCAACCGGTAGCGTTCGGCGCACCTGCCCGTCGGCGAGCACGTCCGTGGCCAGGATGATGCCGTCCGCGTGGGCGAGATAATGCTGTTCGCGGACGGCAGCCGCATCACGCAGCGATTCGCCCATGGGGTCGTACAGATACAGCAGTCTCCGTCGCCTGCCGTACGCGAGACGCAGCATGAATGCACGGGGATGGCCGCCCTGCGTCTTGAGCGCCCACCCTGTTCCGTTCAGCCGGGCTGTCAGTTCCACGGCGTCGCGCCGGTCGTCCATGGAGGCGTACTCGACTTTCAACCGGCCCTCGCCGGACCAGGAATGCAGACCAGCGACCGCGGCTGCCATCAGCATGGTCTTGCCCGACGATGTCCCGCCGACGAGCGGCACGTGGACGATACGTAGACCACCGATCCCGGCAGGCAACTGCTGGTCGCAGTGAGGGCACCGGGTGGTCAGCCGATCCCGTCCGGCGAGCGAGGTGGTCACCAGCCGCCGCCCGCAGGCGCAGACGTGCCACACGGCGCCGTAGCGTCCTGGACGCAGCTCACGATGGAGCCTGCCGCACTTCGGACACTGGTGGACAGCCAGAGGGAACGGCCGGTAACAGCCTGGGTAGGGGCACTTCATGCGGATCGATCGGACGACGTGGCCGACTTTGTCCGTAACGCGCAACACGGCTACGGCGGTCAGGGCTGCGGCCAGCACCAGGCCGAGCAGGAGTCCGAGAACGACGAATACCAGCGAGACGACCAGCGTCGCGAGCAGTGCGCCCGAGGCCGCGCCCAAAGCGGTTCCGGGGGCGACCACGCGGGTCAGAACACGCCTGAGCGGGTGGTTGTACCGCAGCCCTGTGGAGGGTTGCTGCCCGCGCAGCAGCCGCATGACCACCCGGCCCAGCCAGTCGGCCGTAAGCCGGTGCTGGACGCCTGCCCACGCTGCCAGCACGGCGGACCAGGCATCGAGCCACATCAGATGCGACCAGTAGGCGCGATGTGCGGGCTCGGAACCGACGTGCGGAATCCGCGGATCGGGAACCCCCGGCTGCCGCGGGCCGAGGACCTGCGCGGAGGCGCCCAGGGCGACGCTGAGGAACTCCCAGAATGTGCGGAAGACACACAGTGACACGGTGACGGCGACAGTGAGCCGGATCGCCGAAGCCAGCAGGTACGTGATCACGGCCGGCTGCCCTTCCGCGGCGGCTCGGCGTCGCCTCGTCGCAGTGCGTCGACGCCTGCGCGGCGCACCCGCCCGGCAAAGCGCAGACCGAGCCTGCCGAATGCCCCTGGCCGGTTCCAGGACCGGAAGTCCTCCAGCCAATGGCCCCCCACGGCCGTCAGGGCTTGCTCGAGGGCGACCAGTTCCCCGGCGGACAGCGCTCGGACCACCGGGCGCAGCACCTCGTCGAGGAGAGCGGCCCGGGTCTCGGTCCAGGCCCGCCCCGCATGCGGATGCGAGCTCCAGTCGGTGAAGCAGGCGGCGGCATACGCGGGCACAGTGCGCAGCCGGTCGCGCACGGAGGCCTCGCGGGCGGCCCGCCCGTAGGCCGCGCAGAGGTCCGTGTCACCGCTCTGAACGAGTGCGTACAGCTCCCGGTCGGGGCGGGACTCGGTCAGCAGACAGTGGGCGAGTGCCCCGAATGCCTGCTCCAGCACGGCCGGCCGCACCGGCTCGGCGGCTGCCCGCAGTGCCAGTGCCCGGTCTGTCCAGCCCGATCCCGCGGACCCGGCCCGCAGGTCCCGGGCGAATTCGAGGAGGAGCAACGCCGCGCGGACGGACGGTTCGAGCTCGGACTGGAAGCAGCGCAGCAGGTCGTGGGCGAGATCGGGGGCGTCACGGTCGTCGGCCGGACTGTTCAGGGCCGCTTCGACGAGTAAGGACCAGGTGTCCGCGGCCACGTGGGCGACCGCGCCCGTCTCACCGAGGACCAGCCGGGCGTCACCCGCGCTCGGCACCGCGTCGGCCCACACCAGCCGGAAGGCGGTACGCAGCACGAGCGGCTCGGCGAACGGGGAGATTCTCGCTGCTCGCAGCACGCCGTGCAGAGTCGTGACCCGGTCACTGTCCTGCGCCGTCGCCTTGCGTGCCTGGGCGCACATCCACAGATGAGGCAGTTCCTGCGACCCGGTGAGAGGGAGTGGTACCAGGGCGAGTAGCCGGGCGACTGCCGCAGGGTCGCCTGCCGCCAGGTGGTCGAGCTTGTCGAGCAGCGCCGTGCGCAGGTCGACAAGCTCGTCGAGTGCCTCGTGCACCACACCGGTGTACGCCGCTTCGGGGTCGGCCAGGAGCGCACGGGCCAGCCTCCGGACGAGATCGGGCAGAAGGTCGGAGCAGTCCACTGCGAGCAGACCTGCGACACGCAGCAACTGCACCGGCCGGGAAACTTCTAGGCCGTTGGCGGTCCCGGAGCCGGTGCTTGCGATGCCTGACCGTATCTCCGGGGCGAGTTCGGCAGCGAGACGCTGTGTCTGCTCTTCGGTGAGCGCGCGAGCGCGGGACAGGTCGAGCGGTGAACCGACCGTGCGGACGGCCTCGACCAGCCCGAGAGCGGCGAGGGGCGCGATCGTCGCAGCCGCCACCCTGCCGTCGAGCATCTCGAACAGCCCCGCGAGTACGGACGACTCGGCGGCCGTACGGTCCCCGGCGGATTCGCACAGCATCTGGATCAGCCGGTGCAGCGACTCCTCGCCCAGCGACACGGCATGCTCCAGTGCCCATTCGGCCGCCGCGGTGCGTCCGCCGGTTTCCAGGCGGATCCCGGCCAGCAGCGCGACCACGGCCGGCGGGCCGGGGGCGAAGGGAGCGGCCGACAGCGCGGCCGCCCGGGTGAAGAGTTCCGGTGCCCGATTCAGCCAGATCTGTGCGGCGGATGCGGCCCAGACGCCGGGCGCCGCAGAGGCCGGTGGGCGCCCGGTGCAGTCGTGGATGCGATAGCGGCTCTCATACCCGCCCAGGCCCCGCACATCGTCCGGCAGCACGCCGATGAGCTGCTGCCGGGCGAGCTGGGGGCGCCGCGTGTACGTGATGAATGTCAGCCGGTGGGCGCTCTCCCGGGGCAGCGCCGCGCTGGCCAAGGCCACCCAGAGGGCCACACTGGCGCTGTCCCGCTCGACGAGGACGATCTGCGGTGCCGTCTCGTCCTCGGCCTGCCTGTGCAGATCGGCCAGGAATCCTGGTAGCCAGGGACCCCGGGACACCGCGAAGTCGATGAGGCCCGTCCGGTCGAGGCCGCCCCCGGGAGGCAGCGCGTCCAGCGGGGCCAAGGACCTGCTCTGCGGTGTGGAGTCGGCCCAACAGGCGGAGTCCCAGGTGGTGATGGGAAGGGCGCCGCCGGGAAGTGACTCCCCTGCGGGCAGATGGACTCCATGTGCGTGGAAGTTGCCCCAGCGGCCGCTGTAGTCGGCCCCGGTGTAGACCGTACGGGTCAGCAGCCGGCTGCCGTCGGACAGCAGAGTGAAGCTGAACGCCTTTGGAAATGAGAGGAGTTCGTCGGCAGTGGGGCGCGGTGGAGTGTCGCGCGGTGGCTCGTAGCCGATGACCGATTCGGCCTCCCGGAGTACCGACTGCGGCAGATCGGGCGAGACCGCCGTGAAGCGGAACCCGGACCCGTCGGGGCCGGGCGGCGCGGAGGTGTAGTGCAGCTGACTCAGGCCCACGTGCCGACCTTCCCTGTCCTGTCCCGGCTCGGCTTCCGTACCGGGATCAGGCCCCGACGCGCCAACAGCCACAACAGCGGGTCCTCGATGCGCAGCGGCTGGGGTCCCGATTTGGGGGCATCCGCCGGAGCATGCGCGGGCGGCGGCGATCCGAGCGCCGAGATGCCGAAGAACGACAGCTCGGCGAAGTCGCGTTCCAGCTGTCTGCAGAGCACACCGGAGTCCCAGCTGTCCAGCAACGAACGCAATTCCTCGTGCACGGTCAGCCGGTCCTCCTCGTCCAGAGCCCCACCCGTGTGCGAGGCGTTGTGAAGCAGCGGCGAGTGCGGGCCGAGCAGTGATCGCAGTGTGTCGGTCTTCGTGACGGCGACAGCCATCGGCGTAGTGACACGACCGCGCGATCCGCCGCGCCCGTGCGCCCGGAGCTGAGCGGCGAGATCGGCGGCGATCTGCTGGGGCGGGGTCTCCACGGCGGGCAGCGGCGGCCCTTCGCCGGACGTAGTTCGGTCACGTACGGAACCGATCTGGAGCGGGTCGACGAGTAGGATGATGCCGTCGGCCGCACCCAGATAGTGGGTGTATCGGTCCATGGCCTCGGCACTCTTCAGGTCCTCGCCCGCCGCGTCGAAGAAGACCAGTGCGGTGTGTCTGCTGCCGTCGCCGAGCCGCCCACGACGCGGCAGGCTCAGCCGGTACAGCAAGGGGTCGTTGAACCCCATGGCAGCTGGCCGGGTGGCGTCCGGCAGCCGGAGCCGGTCGTACAAATCCTCGGCCATCTCCCGGTCCCGACGCTGGGTTTCTCCGCCCATCGCGGCCAGCGATGCGTTGTAGGCCCGCCCCACCCGATTGCGGAGTTCATTGAGCAGCACCGATACGTAGGTGCTCTTGCCGGAGGCCTTGGGGCCGACCAGGGCGATGATGCGGCTGTCCTGATCGCAGTAGTCGCTGGGGAAGTCGTTGTGACAGCTGCGGCAGACCCGCACCGGAGTGGAGACCCCGCAGCCGGGGCACGCCGTCCGCGATCCAGGCCCGCGCAGTCCCGCGAGTCCGCGGGACGCCGTGAACACCGGGCCGCGCAGCCGCAGCGCAGCCGGGATGCTCGGCCCCATGAACTCCGCCCACAGATCGTCAGGTTCGGCGTCACAGGGTTTGCCGCCCCGTACCCCTGTGGCCGTCATCAGACAGCGGTACGGCAGCCGCACGGCAGCCGACCGGTCGAAGCAGTAGGGACAGATGACGGTTGTCACGTCAATGCACCACCAGGGTTGCGGGGGAGGGCTCGTCGAGCCGTATGTCGGCGGCCCGGCCGCCTAGAAGAAAGCCGCGCAGGGCATACGGAGGACGGCAGACACTGGCGGCGAGCTCGCGCTCGACCGTTCCGGCGCGGTGCAGTTCCTCACCGCTCAGCCGGAACACCGTCGTGCCGTCGGTGTGGCGGTGAGGCCGGAGTGGGGCACGGCCCTCACCGGCCCGTGCCACCAGGACGAACTCCGGCAGGTCGGTGAGGACTTCACCGTCCGGTGACACCAGAGTCACCTGAACGGTCGTGGGGCCGCGGTGCAGCAGTCTGCGGGGGCCGGGCATGACCCGGTACGCGACCGTGACCTCCGCGGGGAGTGCGGTCCGGGCGGCTGCGGGCTCGATCACGGTCGTGTCCGAGGTACGAGGTGCCGAGACCACTCGGATGTTCAGCCGCGACGGAGAGACCGGGACGGACAGCCCTTCGCGCAGGAACATGCTCCGGGTCACTCGGTGTTCGGTGCTCTGACCGTCCTGGTCCAGCACGACGGTCACCTCACCGGCCTGCGGAGGCCAGCCGAACGTGATGCGGGCCCGGCCTCCGGTGATGCGTTCCGCCACTACGGCGGTGACCGGCTGCGGCGCCTCGATTCGCAGAACCGGACCGGCCACCGCCCGATTGCCGAGGATCGCCAGGGCAGCGACTCGGGTGACGGTGCCGGGCGGCGGGATGAGATCACCGCACGATGTCTCCCAGCCCAGCGCGGCAGGCCAGGAGGCGGGCGGCGTGCGCAGTTCCGTGCCCGGTGCCGGTGGCTCGCCCGGCCACTCGACCAGACGTACGTTGGCGCCGTCGCCGCCGGTCCAGGTGAAGTGCGCACGCCCGTCCGCGCCGGTGGCGTTCAGCGCGAGCACGGGCGAGGGCCAAGGGTGGACAGTGACTCCGCGGCTGATGCCCGGCGAGGCGACCTGGCCTCCGCCGGCCGCGCGGTACCGGCAACCGATATGGATCAGATACTCCCCGGGCTCCAGCCCGTCTGCCATGAACCGACTCTCGGGGGGCTCGATCTCGCGCATACGGCCATCGGGACCGGTCAGTCGCACGCGGACGCCAAGCGCGCCGGACGGCTGACTCCACCGTGCCTCGATACGGGCCTTGCCGTCGACTGCCTGGAACCCGGACACCTCCGGTACAACGAGCAGCTTTCCCGATACGAGGGGCTGTCCATCAATCCGGCTTCCGTGCAGCGGGAGCGCCGCATAACGGACCTCCCGGCCGAGCGGAGGGTCGTTGTCAACCCACGCGGCCGCTCCCGTGCGCATCTGGATTTCCGTCAGCGCGGGGTCACCGCCGGGCTTGCGGGTGAACCTGATGACCCGCCAGGCAGGCGTGTCCGCCTCGACCGCGGCTGCGGTGGCACCAGGCCAGGTCACTTGTACGGAGTCCGGGCCGAGGTCGACGGCCATCGGGCCGGGCTCCCCTTCGGGCGGCCGGTGTGTCCGGATCAGACCGCGCAGGATGCGGGGACAGTCGTTCATGAGCCGGGCAGCCCGAAGGTACTCGCCAGCGGCCGCTCCGGGATCGCCCGCCTGTTCGAGCCGGTGTGCCCTATCCAGCGTGGCATCGGCCAGCCGGGCCCGGGACGCCACGGATGACATCCGATGTGCAAGCAGACGATCGCCCGCACCGGCTGCGGGCAGCCGCTCTGCCAGCCGGGCGGCGCTCCGTGTCCGCCCGTGCTGCCACTCGTCCTCCAGCCCCTCGGCCGCGGTCCGCTGTTCGGGATCGAGTCGCTGGAGTGTGCTGACAGCTTGGGCCAGCGCCGCGGCCTCGTCCGGACAGACGCCGAGTGAGACCACTGTGGCCGGCCGTGAGCCCTGCGGGTGGTCCTGCACCAGCGCGATCAGCTGATAGAGGAGTACCCGGCGCAGCGCGGACGGATCACCGGCGTGCAGGTGCTGCAACCGTGTCAACAGTGGTACGAACGCACCCGGGCGATCTGCCCGGCACTGCCGGAGCCAGGAGCTGTCGACGTGCTGCCAGCCATGCCTCGGGCGCTGGACGAACACTCCGTCGAGGACCCGCACCTGACCGCCCTGCCGCACGAGCGCCTCGCCGACATGACGGAGACCCAATGCACTGAGCTGGGCAACGAGCGAGTGATACCGGGGGACGAGCGGTGCCATGGGCAATCCCTTGAGGGCCCCGGGCATCCCGAGGTGATGCCCGAACTCCAGCCCCACCATCAGCCCCCGTGCTCACTCGCGTATGAGGAACCATCCCACCAGATTCGTGACCCCGACGGAGGCCTTTCCGGAATCCTGCCGACTCCGTCGGCCGAGATCACAGCGCCTGCGGATGCGAGGTCCAGGCGGTGAACGCAGCGGGAGGCGGGGCGGGCGCCCGCACCAGCGCCGACGACGGCGCTGTGCACAGCCAACGGCCCGGCATGAAGCGGAACTGCGGGCGCGCTTAAGAAAACCTCGATGGACCTGTGGCGCGGGGTGCGGCAGATTTCTCCGTGACGGCAGAGGATGGTGCGCGGCAGCCGATCGACGCGTGCTGCCATGCCGTCCCTCTTTTCTTCCCCGGGCCGCAGGCTTCCTCAAGGCTGCCCCGGTCCGGGGCACTCAACGCCGTACCAGCGCAGGGAGCCGCAGCCGTGAAGGCACTCGTGAAGCAGAAGGCCGAGCCGGGACTCTGGCTGATGGACGTGCCCGAACCGGAGATCGGCCCCTCGGACGTACTGATCAAGGTGCTCCGCACCGGCATCTGCGGCACCGATCTGCACATCCGGAACTACGACGGCTGGGCGCAGCAGGCCGTGAAGACCCCGCTCGTCCTCGGCCACGAGTTCGTCGGCGAGATCGCGGAGACCGGCGCCGATGTCGTCGACATCAACGTCGGCGACCTGGTCAGCGGCGAGGGCCATCTGGTCTGCGGGAAGTGCCGCAACTGTCTGGCCGGGCGTCGCCACCTGTGCCGCTCCACGCTCGGGCTCGGCGTCGGCCGGGACGGGGCGTTCGCCGAGTACGTAGCCCTGCCCGCGTCCAACGTGTGGGTGCACCGGACCCCCGTCGACCTCGACGTCGCCGCGATCTTCGACCCGTTCGGCAACGCCGTGCACACCGCGCTGTCGTTCCCGCTGGTCGGCGAGGACGTCCTGATCACCGGCGCCGGACCGATCGGCATCATGGCCGCCGCGGTCGCCCGGCACGCGGGCGCCCGTCACGTCGTCATCACCGACGTCAGCGAGGCCCGGCTGGAACTGGCCCGGAAGGTCGGCGTCAGCCTCGCTCTCAACGTCAGCGAGGAGACCATCTTCGAAGGGCAGAAGCGCCTCGGACTGCGCGAGGGCTTCGACATCGGCCTGGAGATGTCCGGGCGGCCCGAGGCGATGCGCCACATGATCGAGAACATGACGAACGGCGGCCGGATCGCCATGCTCGGACTGCCGTCCGAGGAGTTCGCCGTCGACTGGTCCCGCATCGTCACCTCGATGATCACCATCAAGGGCATCTACGGACGCGAGATGTACGAGACCTGGTATGCCATGTCCGTACTGCTGGAGGGCGGCCTCGACCTCGCCCCCGTGATCACCGGCCGGTACGGCTACCGAGACTTCGAAGCAGCCTTCGACGACGCGGCGAGCGGCCGCGGCGGCAAGGTCATCCTCGACTGGACCTCCTGACCCGACGCCCTCGTAGACAGCTGGGAGACACCCCTCATGTTCGACTCCGTACGCGACGACATGCGCACCACCCTCGACGAGATCGAGGCCGCCGGACTGCACAAGCCCGAGCGCGTGATCGGCACCCCGCAGTCCGCGACCGTCGCCGTCACCGCGGGCGGCCGCCCCGGTGAGGTGCTCAACTTCTGCGCCAACAACTACCTGGGCCTCGCCGACCACCCCGACGTGATCGCCGCCGCCCACGATGCGCTGGACCGCTGGGGCTACGGCATGGCCTCGGTCCGCTTCATCTGCGGCACCCAGGAGGTCCACAAGGAGCTGGAGCAGCGGCTCTCCACGTTCCTCGGCCAGGAGGACACGATCCTCTACTCCTCCTGCTTCGACGCCAACGGCGGTGTCTTCGAGACCGTCCTCGGCCCACAGGACGCGGTCATCTCCGACGCCCTCAACCACGCGTCCATCATCGACGGCATCCGTCTCTCCAAGGCCAAGCGCTTCCGCTACGCCAACCGCGACATGGCCGACCTGGAGACGCAGCTGAAGGAGGCGTCCGGGGCCCGGCGCCGGCTCATCGTCACCGACGGCGTCTTCTCCATGGACGGGTACGTCGCCCCGCTGCGCGAGATCTGCGACCTGGCCGAGCGCTACGACGCCATGGTCATGGTCGACGACTCGCACGCCGTCGGTTTCGTCGGCCCCGGCGGCCGCGGAACGCCCGAGCTGCACGACGTGATGGACCGCGTCGACATCATCACCGGCACCCTCGGCAAGGCGCTCGGCGGTGCGTCCGGCGGTTATGTCGCGGCCCGCGCCGAGATCGTCGCGCTGCTGCGCCAGCGCTCCCGCCCGTACCTCTTCTCCAACTCGCTCGCCCCGGTCATCGCGGCGGCCTCGCTCAAGGTCCTGGACCTGCTGGAGGCCGCGGGCGACCTGCGCGAGCAGCTCAATGCCAACACCGCGCTCTTCCGTACCCGGATGACCGAGGAAGGCTTCGACGTCCTGCCCGGCGACCACGCCATCGCCCCCGTCATGATCGGGGACGCGGCGAAGGCAGGCCGGATGGCGGAGCTGCTCCTGGAGCGCGGTGTGTACGTGATCGGGTTCTCCTACCCGGTGGTCCCGCAGGGCGCGGCCCGTATCCGTGTCCAGCTCTCCGCCGCGCACTCCACGGCGGATGTGAACCGCGCCGTGGACGCGTTCGTCGACGCGCGGGCCGCGCTGGGGGAGTAGCGCCCCGGACGGGGGTGCCGTCAGGGTCTCTGTCCGGGCCCCGCCCGGCATCCCCCTCCGACAGCCTCACCCGGGCGGCAGGTTTGCCTCCGTGACCTGGGACAATGGGTCACATGATCGATGCACGGCGGCTGCGCATTCTCCGTGCGGTGGCGGACCACCGCACGGTGACTGCCGCAGCCGCCGCGCTGTATCTCACGCCCTCCGCGGTCTCCCAGCAACTCGCCGCGCTGGAGCAGGAGACCGGGCACCGGCTGGTCGAGCGCAACGCGCGCGGCGCCCGCCTGACCCCCGCAGGGGAGATCCTGCTGAACCACACCAACGCGGTGCTGGCCCAGCTGGAACGGGCCGAGGCGGAGCTCGCCGCGTACGGCGCGGGGGACGCCGGTACGGTCACGGTCGCCGCGTTCGCCACCGGCATCGGCCTGGTCCTGGCCCCCGCGATAGCCGAACTGACGCTCACCGCGCCCGGCATCCGGGTCCGCGTCCAGGACGCCGAGGGCGATGCGAGCGTGCCGATGGTGCTCGACCGGCAGGTCGATGTCGCGGTCGCCGTCGAGTACCGGGGCGCGCCCGGCGAGGACGACCGGCGCCTGACCCGGGTGCCGCTGTACTCGGAGCCGTTCGACGCGGTGCTGCCGGTGGGGCATCGGCTGGCCTGCCAGGAACAGGTGGCGGTCGCCGACCTGGAGAAGGACCCGTGGATCGGTCCGTACCCCGGCAACCCGTGCCATGACGTGGTGGTCCTGGCCTGCGAGTTCGCCGGGTTCCAGCCGAGGCTGGAGCACTCCTCGGACGACTTCCGCGCGGTGGTCGCGCTGGCCGGCGCGGGCGCCGGGGTGGCGCTGGTGCCGCGCTCGGCGTTGCGGGGGATGGACCTCACGGGGGTGGTGGTGCGGCCGGTGGAGGGCAGCGCGCCGACCCGCCGCGTCTTCGCCGCGGTGCGGCACGGCGCGGAGGGGCATCCGCTGATCGCGCCGGTGCTCGACGCGCTGGCCACGGCGGCGGTGCGGGAGGCGGCGCTGCCGCTGCCGGCCTCACCGTGACGCGCGCCGGGGGCGGGGCGTCCGCCTCCCGTGACGCGCGTCGGCGGCGGGCGTCATCCTCAACCGTCGGACGGGTTCAGACTCGGCGTTTGAGGACGAACCGGCCGCCGGACGACCCCGGCCACATCGCCCCGGCACCCGTCGCCACCGTCACGGCCAGTGCCAGCACCCCGTACTGCACCGGCGGCAGATACGGCACCGAACCGGCTGTCGACACCGCGAACGCCACCAGCGGGACCGCCGCGACCAGTGTGCCGATCGCCAGGCCCGCCACCGCCACCAGCCCCGTCTCCAGGAGCAGCATCCGCCTCACTTGGCGGCGGCCCGCGCCGACCATCCGCAGCAGGCGGAATTCGGGGCGGCGGCCCACCGTGATCAGGGACAGAGTGCTGATCACCGCGAGCAGGGCGAAGCCGCCGATCACCCCGACACCGATGATGATCAGGGCGTTGTCCTGGTCCGAAGACGGCGGGGCGATCCGTACGTCGTCCGCCGTCGCGGTGCGGACCTGCACACCCGTGTACGGGGAGAGGGCGCGCGCGGCGGACGAGGCCGAAGCCGACCCGCCGTCCACCGAGCGGATCAGGATCTGCTGGTCGCGCGGTGCCGAGGCATGCCCGGCCAGGGCCTCACGCGGCAGCATGAACTCGCCGAGTCCCAGGGCCCGTTCGTAGAGCGCCACCACTCGGAGCCGTACCTCCGTACCGTCACCCAGGCGGAGCTTCACCGTGTCGCCGGTGCCGATGTCGAGGTCGGCGGCCCGGTCCTTGCCGACCGCGACCGTGCCGCTGCCGATGAGGTCCGCCAGATCACCCGCCGTGACGTGCGGATCGAGCGTGCCGGGCAGCTGGTCCGCCGTCACACCCAGCACGGGGAACCGGTCCAGCTTCGGATCGCCCATCTCACGATGGGCGAGGACGACGCTGGAGCGCAGCACCCCGGTCGCCGCTTTCACCCCGGGAGCCTTGCGCACCGCCTGCGCCGCATCGGCCGGCAGTCCGGCGGCCGGACCGGTCGCCACGAGGTCCGCCCGGAGCGCGGCAGCGGTCTGCCGGTCGGAGGCCCGCTCCAGCGTGGAGTTGGCCGCCAGCTGTACGCAGACGAACGCGACGACCAGCACGATCGGGGTGATCGCCGCGCCGAGGCGCCGATTGTGCGCGGCGGCGGACTTGGCGGCCAGGAACCCGGAGACCCCGCCCGCGCGCCGTACCGGTGTACCGAGCACCCGCATCGCCACCCGGGCGATCCACGGACCGAGCAGCGCCACCGCGATGATCAGCGAGGTCGCCGCACCCGAGGCGGCCACCGCGGCGGCCTGCCCGCCCTGCGCCGTCGCCGCGCCCGCCGAACCGACACCCGCGACGGCCAGCACCGCTCCTGCGGCCGTACGCAGCCGGCCGGGCTCGCCAGGCTCGGGCGCACGGGCCGCGCGCAGCGCCGCGGCGGGCCGCAGCCTGGTGATGGACCTGGCCGCGAGCATCGACACCGGACGGGCCGCCGAGGCGACGAGCACCGCGGCTGTGGCGGCCGCGGCGAACGGCAGCCACACCGGCACGGGCAGCGGCAGCGGGTCCGTGGTCAGCAACGACCGCATCAGCAGCCCCAGCGGTACGGCCCCGATCCCGCCCAGCACCGCGGCGGCGCATGCCACCCGGCTCACCTCGCGGCCGACTGCCGACCTGAGCTGCCGGGGCGTCGCCCCGACCGCGCGCAGCAGCGCCAGTTCACCGGAGCGTTGGTGGACCGCCTGGGAGAGGGTGGTGGCGATCACCAGGAGCGCCACCATGAGGACCGTTGCCGCGATGGAGGCGAGCAGCGGGAGCAGATCGCCCCGTGTGCCGAGTGCGTCGACGTAATCGGCCTGCCCGCGTTCCGAGCCGGTGAGGACCCGGACCTCGCGGTCGCCGTGTGTGCGGTCGGGCAGTGCGGTGTCCAGCGACGCCCGCAGTTCGTCGGCGGACACGCCCTTCTCGGCGACGACGCCGATGGCGTCGACCGTGCCCGGGTGTCCGGCCAGCGCGGTCAGCCGCTGCTCGGTGAAGAAGACGGCGGGGGCGGCGCCCCGGTGACCGGTGTCGGCGACACCGCTGACGGTGTACGGATGGGGAGCCCCGTCAACCTGCAATGTCACATGGCTGCCGGGCTTGCTCCCGGCTGCGGTCGCCAGCGCGCTGTCGATGACCACCTCGGTGGACGTCCTCGGCGCGTGTCCATCCGTCAGCCGGTACGGAGTGAGTGCGGCGGCCGCCCAGGAACGGCCGACAGCCGAAGCCCCGTCGGTCCCGGTACCACCGCTCCCGCCGTCCACGGCCACCGGGACCGAATCGTCCGCGACGGCCTTCGCGACCCCGTCCGCGGCGGCCGCCTTCGCCACCGCGGAGCGGTCGAGGCGGACGCGTTCCGACAGATACGTCGTCGCGGTCTGCGGCTCGCTGCCCCACGGCTTCGCCGTATACGTCACCTTCTGGTCGGCCGCCACCACCGCGTCGGCCCCGGCATAACGCTCCACCGGCGGCTGCGCCAGCAGCAGCGAACCGAGGACGAGAGCGAACGCGCCGATCAGCGCAGCCGCGGCCGTCGTCGCCGCGAACACCGCGGCCCAGGCCCGGCGATGAGTCTTCAGCGAACGCCGGGCGAGGAACGCTGACGCCCGCCGCACCCCGGACCGCACATCCGCCTTAGGCCTTCGCGTGTCCGTACTCGTGCCCACGCCCGTACTCGTGCTCATCGCAGCCGGCCGCCGTCCATCGTCAGCACGGTGTCGGCCCAGTTAGCCGCCACCGGATCATGGGTGACCATGACGACTGTTCGGCCGTCGATCCGTACCGCGTCCCGCAACAGACCGAGCACCAGCAACGCCGACTCCGGGTCCAGGGACGCCGTCGGCTCGTCCGCGAAGATCACATCGGGTTCGGTCACCAGCGCCCGCGCCACCACGACCCGCTGCTGCTGGCCGCCCGAGAGCGTCGCGGGGCCCTGCGCACCCCGACCCGTCAGGCCGACCCGGGCCAGCAGATCCCGGCCGCGCGTCAACACCCGCTCGTCCGCCGGATCGGCGCCCGCCAGCACCAGCGGCAGCACGACGTTCTCTTCGATGTTCAGCGACGGCACCAGATTCAGGGCGTGCGACTGGAAGACGAATCCGATCCGGTCCCGGCGCAACCGGGTCAGCGCGGCCTCGGACAGCGAGCCGAGATCGGTGCCCCCGACCCGTACCGTCCCCGCCGTCGGACGGTCCAGGCCCGCCGCACACTGCAGGAACGTGCTCTTCCCCGATCCCGAGGGGCCCACCACCGCGGTGAAGCTCCCGGCCGGGACCGCACAGCTCACCGCGTCGAGCCCGATCGCCTCCCGGCCGCCGCCATGCCTTCCATAGCGTCGGCTCACCGACTCCAGACTCAGCGCGGTGGCCCGCACCGCTGTGATCGTGTCCACCGTCGACTCCACCGTTCCTTCTCCGCCTCGACCTTTCCGACCTGAATAAACGCTATGAAGAAGGGGGTGTCCGGGCGAGGGTGCGCGCTCCCGGACAGGGGGTTCAGCCAGCTCCACCACGGTCAGGGGGAGGCCCCCACTCCGGTGGCGGGTGACTCCCCGTAACGTGCTGTGTCATGAGCACCACTCCCGCCCCGCTGACGGTCGCCATCAGGCGTTCGTGGGATGCGTCGCGCTATCTGTTCATCGGCGTTCCGATCGCGCTGCTCGCATATGTGGGCACGTTCCTGGTGGTGGCGGCCCTGATGTTCGCCGCCGTGATCATCGGGCTGCCCGCCCTGCCCGAGGCCGCCAAAGTGCTGCGCCGGTTCGCGGAGTTCGAGCGCCGCCGGGCAGCCGCGCGGCTCGGCGTGCCGTTCACGCTGACGCCGTATCCGCCGCTGGACGGCGGTGAACTCTCCGAGCGGGTCCGACGCGTACTCACCGACCCGACAGTCTGGCGCGACGCGCTCTGGCTGCCGATCCAGGCGCTCATGGGCAACGCCCTCGGCTACCTCACGATGGTGCTGTGGCCGGTCGGGCTCCTCGTCGACGGGGCCGCGCTGCCCGTCGTGCACCTGCTGGACCGGCGGGCCGCCGACGAGTACGGGACGCCGCTGCCCGCGCGCCGGGGATGGGTGCTGCGCTGGCATTGCGTACTCGCGGATCTGTCGGCGAGCTGGACCCGTTCCCTGCTGACCTCCTCGCCCTCCACCGCACTGGCCGACCGGATCGCCCAGCTGACCGAGAGCCGGGCCGGGGCGGTCGAGGCGCACGGCGCAGAACTGCGACGCATCGAACGGGATCTGCACGACGGCGCCCAGGCCAGGATCGTCGCCCTGTCGATGCGCATCGGCCTCGCCAAGCAGCTCCTCGACCGCGACCCGGCCGCCGCGCGCATCCGCCTCGACGAGGCACAGGACGGCGCGGAGGCGGCCCTCGCGGAACTGCGGCATGTGGTGCGCGGCATCCATCCGCCCGTACTGACGGACCGTGGTCTGGCTGGTGCGGTACGGGCGTTGGCCGCCGACGTCAGCGTGCCCGTCACCGCGGAGATCGACGGTGTCGAGGACGGGCGACGGCTGCCGGCCGCGATCGAGGCCGCCGCCTACTTCGTCATCGCCGAGGCCCTCACCAACATCAGCAAACACAGCGGCGCGACAGCCGCGACCGTACGGATCGACCGGACCCCCGGCACCCTGCGGGTGGCCATCGGCGACGATGGTCACGGCGGCGCGGACGAACGCGCCGGCAGCGGGCTGGTCGGAATCAGGCGACGGATCGCCGCCCTCGACGGCACCACCCGCATCAACAGCCCCACCGGGGGGCCGACGCACATCGAAGTGGAGCTGCCGTGCGGATCGTGATCGCCGAGGACAACGTGCTGCTGAGGGAGGGGCTGATCCTGCTGCTCACCAGCTCGGGCCACGAGGTGGTGGCCGACGCGGCGACCGGGCCCGAGGTGCTGCCCGCCCTGCTGGAACACCGCCCGGACGCCGCCGTGCTCGACGTACGGCTCCCGCCCACCTTCCGCGACGAGGGGCTGCGTGCCGCACTCGCCGCCCGCGCGGAGATGCCCGAACTGCCGATCCTGGTCCTCTCGCAGTACGTCGAGGAGACGTACGCCGCCGAGCTGCTCGCCCAGGGCGCCCAGGGCATCGGGTACCTGCTGAAGGACCGGGTGGGCCGCGTCGATCAGTTCCTCCAGGCGCTCGACCGGGTGGCGGGCGGCGGCACCGCGCTCGACCCCGAGGTCGTGACCCAGCTACTGACCCGCAAGTCGTCGGCCCAGCCCCTGCAGAGCCTCACTCCGCGCGAGCGCGAAGTCCTGGAACTGATGGCACAGGGCAAGGCGAACGGCACCATCGCCACCGAACTGGTGGTGACGGAACGGGCCGTGAGCAAGCACATCGGATCGATCTTCGCCAAGCTCGGCCTGGAACCGGACGACGGCACGGTGCACCGGCGGGTGCTTGCGGTGCTGGCGTATCTGGAGGGCAAGGGCACGCGCTGACGCGCGCCGTGCCCGGTCGACGGGGGTACTGGCCAGCCGGGCCGGTTGCGTACGGTTCCGCCCGGGCCGTGCGTTCAGCCGTGTCGGTCGTGGGGCGCGCGACCGGCACGGCACGATCGGTCATGTGCCCAACGTAACGGTGACCACCGACAACTCCCGCGGACGCAGGCGCCGCAGGTCAGGCCCGCGTGGGCTGGAGCAGATCCCAGCGATTGCCGTACAGGTCCTCGAAGACCGCCACCGATCCGTATGCCTCGTGCCGCGGCTCCTCCAGGAACCGCACCCCGGCGGCCAGCATCCGGGCGTGGTCGCCCGCGAAGTCCTCGGTGTGCAGGAAGAAGCCGACCCGGCCGCCCGTCTGTGCGCCGATGCTCGCCCGCTGCGCCTCGTCCTTGGCGCGGGCCAGGAGCAGTCCCGTCCCCTCCGTGCCGCGCGGCCGCACGACCACCCAGCGCGAGCCGTCGCCCCGGTCGGTGTCCTCCACCAGCTCGAAGCCGAGGGCGTCCGTGTAGAAGGAGACGGCTTCGGCGTAGTCGCGGACGACCAGGGTGACCAGGGCGATGTGCGGCATGAGATTCCTCGGACGGGGCGGGCAATGGTGTGGTGAGCCAGTCGAGCCAGTTCGTTATACGTAACACTACCCGCCTCTGCGGGAACCGCACAGTCCGCACGCCATGACATCCGTCGGGCGCGCGGCGGGACAATGCCCCGCATGGACATCAGCGAACTCACCGGGCTGACGGCGCGCGCCCTGCGCCTCGCCGTCCCCGGCCACCGCCGCATCCTCGGCATCGCGGGACCGCCCGGAGCCGGGAAGTCCACCCTGGCCGCACGGCTCGTCGACGCTCTCGGCGGTCTCGCCGTCCTCGTCCCCATGGACGGCTTCCACCTCGCCCGGGCCGAGTTGGAACGGCTCGGCCGCGCCGGACGCAAGGGCGCCCCCGACACCTTCGACGCCGCCGGTTACGCGGCCCTGCTCCGGCGCCTGCGCTTCCCGGAACCGGAAACCACCGTGTACGCCCCCGCCTTCGACCGCGCCCTGGAGGAGCCGATCGCCGGGGCCGTCCCCGTACCCCCGGACATCCCGCTGGTCGTCACCGAGGGCAATTACCTCCTGCACGACGAAAGGGCCTGGGCGTCCGTACACCGGCTGCTGGACGAGGCCTGGTTCCTGGAACTCGAACCGGCTCTGCGGGTACGCCGGCTCGTCGACCGGCATGTGCGGTTCGGCAAGCCCCGGCCGTACGCGGAGCAATGGGTGGCCGGGTCCGACGAACCCAACGCACGCCTGGTCGAACGGGGCCGCCCTCGCGCCGGCCTCGTCGTACGGCTGCACCCGGAATCCTGACCCCCGCTCGCGTGGACGGGCACGTACGGGCAGGATGCTGTATGCCGTGTCGCGTCGCCAGGAGGTCCGCATGTCCAGCCCGAACCAGCCCGTACCGTTCACCGCCGACGACTACCGGGCCCGGATGACGCGTGCCGCCGAGAGCGCCGCCGAGGCCGGGCTCGCGGGAGTGCTGGTCGCCCCCGGACCCGATCTCGTCCACCTCACCGGCTACCAGCCCGTGAACACCGAACGCCTCACCGTCCTCGTCCTCACACCGGGCCAGGACCCGGTCCTGGTCGTTCCGACCCTGGAGGCCCCGGACGCCGAGAAGGCCGTCGGGGCGCCCGCCCTCACCTTCCGGGACTGGACCGACGGCAAGGACCCGTACGCCGTCACCGCCCCGCTGCTCGACGGCCCGGGCCGGTTCGCGGTCAGCGACAACGCCTGGGCGATGCATCTGCTCGGGCTGCAGCGGACGCTTCCGGACACCTCGTACGTCTCCCTCAGCGAGGCCCTGCCGATGCTGCGCGCGGTGAAGGACGCCGCTGAGCTGGAGCGGCTCGCGGCTGCCGGGGCCGCCGCCGACGCCACGTACGGCGAGATCCTCAAGGTGCGCTTCGCCGGCCGCAAGGAGACCGACATCGCCGCCGATCTGGCCGATCTGCTCAAGCGGTTCGGGCACTCCCAGGTCGACTTCACCGTCGTCGGATCCGGCCCGAACGGCGCCAACCCGCACCACGAGGCGGGCGACCGCACCATCGAGCAGGGCGACATGGTCGTGCTCGACTTCGGCGGCCTCAAGCACGGCTACGGCTCCGACACCTCCCGTACGGTCCATGTCGGCGAACCCACCGCCGAGGAGCAGCGGGTCCACGACATCGTGCGGGAGGCCCAGGAGGCCGGCTGCAACGCGGTCCGGCCCGGCGTCGCCTGCCAGGAGATCGACCGCGCGGCCCGCGCCGTCATCACCGAGTTCGGATACGGCGAGCGCTTCATCCACCGCACCGGCCACGGGATCGGCGTCACCACCCACGAACCGCCGTACATGATCGAGGGCGAGGAGCAGCCGCTGGTGCCCGGGATGTGCTTCTCCGTGGAGCCGGGCATCTATCTGCCGGGCCGGTTCGGTGTCCGGATCGAGGACATCGTGACCGTGACCGAGGACGGTGGCCGACGCCTCAACAGCACCGCGCGCGAACTGGCGATCGTCGAGTAGCGCCCGGCCCTACCGGTCGCGGTCGCTCAGCCGCTCCAGGATGTCGTACGGATACGGCAGCGGGCGGGCGCTCGCCGCGTCCGGCCTCGCCGTCTGGTCGGCCGTCAGCTCCCGGCCCACGGCGCCGAGATTGTCGGTGAGCTGCTCGATCGTGCGCGCCCCGATGATGGGGGCGGTGACGCCCGGCCGCCCGAGGAGCCGGCGGAGTACGACCTGGGCGGGGCGCGGCCGGCTTCCTCGGCCACGGCCAGGACGGCGTCCACGACCTGCCAGGTCTCCTCGTTGTCCCGGCGCCGCCAGTCGTCGCCCCCGTTCGCCCGGTTGCGGGCCGCGCGGGAATCGGCTGTTTCATGGCCATGACCGTACGAGTTGGAGCGCACCCGAAGGCAAGGGTTCTACCGTGCGTCCCCGGAGATCAGTCGTCGGCCAGCACCACGCACGACTCCGGCGGCAGATGCAGCAGCCCGTCGCCCTCCGGGGCCTCCACCGGCACCCACGCGGCCACGACTCTGCCTCCGGCTCTGCGGCGCCGGCCGCCGCCCAGCGGGATCGTGGCCGGCTTCTCGCCGAGGTTGACGGCGATCCGCAGATCTCCCCTCCGGTATGCCAGCCAGCGCGCCTGTTCGTCGTGGGCGGTCCGCACCGACGCCAGGTCCGGGTCGGAGAGGTCGGGCAGGGTGTGGCGCAGTGCGATCAGCTCGCGGTACCAGGCGTGCAGACGGGCGTGCGGCTCCTGAGCCGGTTCGCTCCAGTCCAGGCAGGAGCGGTTCCGGGTGGCCGGGTCCTGCGGGTCCGGAATGTCGTCCGCCGCCCAGCCGTGCGCCGCGAACTCCCGCCGTCTGCCGTCCCGGACCGCCTCGGCGAGCGCCGGATCGGTGTGGTCGGTGAAGAACTGCCAGGGGGTGCGGGCCCCCCACTCCTCGCCCATGAACAGCATCGGGGTGAAAGGCCCTGTCAGTACGAGGGCCGCGGCGCAGGCCAGCAGACCGGGCGAGAGCGTGGCGGAGAGCCGGTCGCCCAGTGCCCGGTTGCCGATCTGGTCATGGGTCTGGGCGTAGCCGACGAAGCGGTGGGCCGGGGTGCGGGCGATGTCGACGGGGCGGCCGTGGGTACGGCCGCGGAAGCTGGAGTACGTACCGTTGTGGAAGAACGCGCTCGTCACGGTCTTGGCGACGGCGGCCAGCGGGGCGGCGGCGAAGTCCGCGTAGTAGCCCTGGGACTCACCGGTGAGCGCGGTGTGCAGGGCGTGGTGGAAGTCGTCGTTCCACTGGGCGTGCAGGCCGATGCCGCCCGATTCGCGAGGTGTCGTCGTCCGCGGGTCGCAGAGGTCGGACTCGGCGATCAGCGAGAGCGGACGGCCGAGTTCGGCGGCGAGCGCGTCGGTCGCCGTGGACAGCTCCTCCAGGAAGGTCAGCGCCCGCGCGTCGGCCAGGGCATGGACCGCGTCCAGCCGCAGTCCGTCGAGCCGGTAGTCGCGCAGCCAGGCGAGCGCGCTGCCCAGCAGATACGCCCGCACCTCGTCCGAACCGGGCGCGTCGAGGTTGACCGCCGCGCCCCACGGTGTGTGGTGGGTCTCGGTGAAGTACGGGCCGAAGGCCGGGAGGTGATTGCCGGACGGGCCGAGGTGGTTGTGGACGACATCCAGGACGACCGCGAGTCCGAGACCATGCGCCGTGTCGACAAAACGCTTAAGCCCCTCCGGGCCGCCGTACGGCTCGTGCACGGCCCAGAGCGAAACCCCCTCGTACCCCCACCCGTGGGCCCCGGGGAAGGGGCAGACCGGCATCAGCGACACATGGGTGATGCCCAGTTCGGCGAGATGGCCGAGCCGGGCCGCCGCGGCGTCGAAAGTGCCCTCGTCGGTGTACGTACCGATGTGCAGCTCGTACAGGACGGCGCCCGGGAGCCCCCGGCCCGACCAGTCATTGCGCCAGGTGTACGCCGAGTGGTCGACGACGGCGCTCTCGCCGTCCGGCCCGTCCGGCTGACGGCGCGAGCGCGGATCGGGCAGCACGGGCCCATCGGCCCCGCCGTCCACGCCCCCGTTCAGCACAAAGCCGTAGCGGTCTCCGTCCGACGCCTCCGCCTCGGCGGTCCACCAGCCGGCCCGTACGGGATCACGCCCCATTGCCCGCAGCGCACCCGCCAGCCGCAGTCCGACCGAGTCCGCATCCGGTGCCCATACCTCGAACAGCATGCAACGCTCCTCGTCTCCTCGCCCCCGTGCCCCATGGTCGGCATCAGCCGCGACGACTGACTCGCGACACTGGATCGAGCCCGTTACTGGCGATTAAGGTCTGGTTCTGATCACTGCCCCGCCAGGTTCTGCTCAATACGCACTACTCAATACGCACTCCCTCTTACGGCTGTGGAGGCCGAGATGAATGTGCCGTCGTTCCCGCCCGGTTTCCTCTGGGGAGCCTCCGCCTCCGCGTTCCAGACCGAAGGGGCGTCCGATACCGACGGCAAGGGCCCCTCCGGCTGGGACGCCTTCGCCGCACAGCCCGGACGGATCAAGGACGGCACCGACACCACCCGCGGGACCGGCTTCCACCAGCACTACCGCGAGGACGTCGCCCTCCTGGCCGGCCTCGGCGCCGATGCCTTCCGGTTCTCCGTCAGCTGGCCGCGCGTGGTGCCCGGCGGCAGCGGACCCATCAACCCGCAGGGGCTCGACTTCTACGACCGCCTCGTCGACGAACTCTGCGCCCACGGCATCACCCCGGCCCCCACCCTCTACCACTGGGACACCCCGCTGCCGCTGGACGAGGCGGGCGGCTGGCTCAACCGGGACACGGCCTACCGCTTCGCCGAGTACGCGGGCATCGTCGCCGAGCGCCTCGCCGACCGCGTACCGATGTGGATCACCATCAACGAACCGGCCGAAGTGACGATGCTCGGCTACGCCCTCGGCGAGCACGCACCGGGCCGCACCCTCCTCTTCGACGCCCTGCCCGCCGCCCATCACCAGCTCCTCGCCCACGGCCTGGCCGTCCGCGCCCTGCGCGGCGCGGGCGCCGACAACATCGGCATCGCCGTCTCGCACACCCCCGTCTGGACCGCCGGGGACCGTGACGAGGACCGCCTGGGCGCGCAGCTGTACGACACGATCACCAACTGGATGTTCGCCGACCCGATCCTCACCGGCCGCTACCCCGACGAGAACTTCGCCGCGCTGATGCCGGGCCCGGTCGAGGACGACCTGTCGACCATCTCCACCCCGATCGACTGGTACGGGGTCAACTACTACAACCCCACCCTTGTCGGCGCCCCGGACCCGGAAGCCCTGGAATCCTTCTCCGGCTTCGAGATGCCCGCCGAACTCCCCTTCGGCATCCGCGAGATAGAGGGCTACGAGAAGACCGACTTCGGCTGGCCCGTCGTCCCCGACGGCCTGCGCGAGACCCTCGTCCAGCTCCACAGCCGCTTCGGCGACCGGCTCCCGCCGCTCTACATCACCGAGAACGGCTGCGCCGTCGACGAGCCGGCCCGGGACGCCCGCCGGATCGCCTACCTCGAAGGACACCTGAAGGCACTGCGGACGGCCATCGACGCGGGCGTCGACGTCCGCGGCTACTTCACCTGGTCGCTCACCGACAACGTCGAATGGACCGAGGGCGCCGGCAAGCGGTTCGGCCTGGTCCACATCGACTACGAGACGCTGCGCCGGACGCCCAAGGACTCGTACGCCTGGTACCGCGATCTGATCCGTGCGCAGAAGACCGGCACCGGCGGCTCAGCCCACTGACCTGATCCGCCACACCAGCACCCCGCCCACCACCGTCACCACGGTCGACGCCAGGTAGAGCCCGGCATAGCCACCCGCGTACGCCACGATCGGCGCGGCCAGTGCCGGGCCGAGGACCTGCGGTGCGGAGTTGGCGATATTGATGACCCCCAGGTCCTTCGCCCGGTCGACGGCCGTCGGAAGGACCTGGGTGATCAGCGCCTGGTCGACCGCCACATAGATGCCGTAGCCGAGCCCGAGTACCACCGCGGCCGCCATCGCAGCCGGCCAGGTGTGCCAGAACGTCAGCAGCAGCGACCCCGCCGCCATCACCATCGAGCAGGCGCTGACCATCATCTTCCGCTTGCCCAGACGGTCCGAGACGATCCCGCCCGCCACCGCCGTCACGACCACACCACCGGTGTAGAGCAGCGTCAGATACAGCACGCCCATGTCCGGATCCGGGTAATGCACCGCGTCCTTGAGGAAATACAGCAGATAGAGCGTGCCGATCGCATTCCCCAGCTGGACCAGGAAACGGGTCAGCCATGCCCACCCGAAGTCGGGATACAGCCGCGGACTCACCCAGAAGTCCCTCAGCCGGACCACCGGCCCCCGCACCCCGGGCACGACCGGGTCGCGGGTCATCAGGACGAACGGCAGTGCACAGAGCACCACGAGCCCCGCAAGCACCAGGTAGCCCGAACCGGTCCCGGTCACCGCCACCGACACCAGCAGCACCCCGAAGACCAGCCCCAGCGTCTGCGGTATGCCGATGAACCCCGAAACCGCCGCCCGCTGCCGCACCGGCACCTGGTCGGGAACCACCGCGCTGGTGCCCGCCAGCATCGTGTTCAGCCCCAGTTGCGCCAGACACCAGCCGAGCGCCACCCCGACCACCGTCGTCTGCGCCGCCGTCACCGCCAGACCCACCGCGCCCACCAGCGCACCGCCCAGGATCCACGGATGCCTGCGGCCGAACCGTCCGCCCGTACGGTCCGACAGCGCGCCCGCGACCGGGTTGGCGATCACCGCGACCAGCGCCCCGGCCCCCGTCGCCCAGCCGAGTGCGACCTCCTTGCCGGACGAGCTCAGATCGTCGATCTGCTCCGCGAGCAGCACCTGGATCGGGGTGAGAAAAGCCATGTACAGGCCCAGATTGGCCAGCGCCAGACCGCCGATCCAGCCACCGCCTACGCGGCGCTGCGGTTCCGCACGGGGATCGTCCAGGATCATCGGCCGCTCGCCATCAGCTCGTCAGGGTCCGGCAAGGTGCCCCGGAGGTGCCCGGATCTTACGAACGACCCCCTGTGTGATCAATACTTCGCGCCATGGTTGCTTCATGGTGGTCCCGGGCCCGACTGGGGATCTTCGTGCACTGGACACCCGCCTCCGTACCGGGCTGGGCCCCTCCGTACGTCCCCGCGGACGAGCTGCCCCTGGCGGGCCGTCGCTCGCCGCTCGGCTGGACGTCGTACGCCGAGTGGTACGAGAACGCGCTCCGCTTCCCCGACAGCCCCGTCTCCGCCCACCACCGCGCGACCTACGGCACCCGCCCGTACACCGCCTTCGGGGGCGACTTCAACGACGCCCTGGACACCTGGGACCCCGCCGCCTGGGCCCGCAGCTTCCGCGCCGCGGGCGCCCGCTACGCCGTCCTCGTCACCAAGCACCACGACGGCTTCTGCCTCTGGCCCTCCGAGGTCGGCAACCCGCACCGCACCGGCTGGCACACCTCGCGCGACGTGGTCGGTGAATTCGCCGAAGCCGTACGGGCCGAGGGCCTGCGCTTCGGCGTCTACTACTCCGGCGGCCTCGACTGGACCTTCGACGACCGGCCCATCGGTACCGGCGCGGACACCGTCTCGGCCGTCCCGCGCGGCAGCTACCCCGCGTACGCGGGCGCCCAGATACGCGAACTGATCCGCCGCTACCGCCCCGACATCCTCTGGAACGACATCGCCTGGCCCGGCTCCCGCTCCGACGTCCAGCGGCTGGTGGAGTACTACCGCTTCACCGTCCCGCACGGCGTCGTCAACGACCGGCTGTTCCCGTACGCACCGATGCGGCGCGCACTGCAACTCCCGGGTGCCAAGGCCCTGTACGACCGCTGGGAGCGACGCACCATCGCCCAGGGCGAAGGCTTCGTCCCGCGCAAACCCCCGTACTACGACTTCCGTACGCCCGAATTCGCCCGCTACACCGGCCCCGGCCCGTACGAGATCACCCGTGGCATCGACCACAGTTTCGGCTACAACCGCAACTCCCCGCCCGAGGCGTTCCTCGGCCGGGACGCGCTGGACTCGCTGGTACGGGAGACGGCGTCCGCGGGCGGCAATCTGCTGCTCAATGTGGGGCCGCGCGGCGAGGATGCGACGATCCCCGCCGAGCAGCAGCTGCGCCTGGACTGGCTGGCGGAACTCGTCCCTGAACTCACACCGGATGGATGCGTTCCTGGCTGATGCGATGGCCGGCCCGGGCGAACGCGACCGCCATCGGCGCGTTGCCCCGGTCGGTGGCGCCCGCGATGAACTCGGCCCCCCGCCGTCTCACGGCGCTGGAAGCCCGGCACGCCGCCGCCGTCTGTGACCGGCAGGCCGGACGCGTCCGGGTGGTACGGGGCGGCAGACGTCTCCTGAACACCCGCCACCACCTCACCCAGGCCCGGCTCACCGAGGAGCAGTGGCGGGAACGCTGGGAAGCGGAACGCTGGCTCATCGCTCCCGATGGCGTGAGGGAACCCGCCCACCCGCAACGGACCACGCCCCTGGAGGCGTGCCGCCGAACGGGACGAGAGAGCGGCAACCCAGTGCATCCAACACCGTTCGGGATGCGCCCAGCACGCAACAGTGGGTCCAGGACCCATTCATGCACGCTGGTTAGGAACGGTTGTTCTGGACACTCCGGGGCGGTCGGCCCGACAATTGGCTCCGTGACGTCCCCCTTCGAGTTCCACACGTATCCCGCGCGGCTGTCCGACGCCCAGCGCGACCGTGTTCTCGGCGTGCTCAGAGACGGCGCGGCACAGGGCAAGCTGTCCCACGACACCTTCATGCGGCGCATGGAACTGGCCCTCACCGCCCGGCGCTCGGAGGATCTGGAGGCGCTCACCGCCGACCTGGAGAGCGAAGACCGCTGGTCACGGCGGATACTCCGGGTCGTGAGCGGAGTGTCCGGCTTTCCCGGCCGGGTGCGCCGGGTCTGGCAGACCGAACGCCTCCCGAAACTCCTGCTCCCCACTCCCAGCCCGTACCCCCTGCTGATCGGCCGCGATCCGGGCAACGGGCTGCGGCTCAACCACGAGACCGTCTCCCGGCTCCATGCGGAACTCACCGTGCAGGGCGGCCGCTGGCTGCTGCGCGACCTGGGTTCGACCAACGGCACCTGTGTCAACGGACAGCGGGTCACGGGTACGGTCCCGGTCCGAGACGGGGACCAGGTGAGCTTCGGACGGATGAGCTTCCGGCTCTCCGCGCCCGTCCTCGGGCCCCCTGCCTGAGTCGGACGCGGGCCCGGCGAGGCGGCATCAGGACTGCTGATGGAGACCGCGGCCGGCGAGGGTGAAAAAGGCTTCGCCGACCGCGTCGGAGAGCGCCCGGACGGTCGTGGACGTCCAGCACGGCCGCACCCTCCGTGTCGAGCTGACCGGGACCGCCGCCGCGTTCACGGATCTGTTCGTCGTTTCCCGGCCGTTCCGCCCCCGGTCGCTCACGGACCGGTACCCGGCCCGACCGGGCACACCGTCGTCACCCGGACGGCCGTACACCGACTGCGCAACGCCCCTGTCGGTGATCCGCTGGTGAGGATCGCGCCGCACACCGGCGCCCTTACACGCCGGGGTACCGATGCAGGCCGACGCGCCCGAAGGCATACCCGCACCGGACCCCGGCCGCCGGGCCGGCCGGACGGCGCGCGGATCCCGCCCCGGCACCGGCCCCAGCCTGCTCGCACCCGGCGCCGCACACGACCCGTACCGGCTCTACCGCATCCTGCGCGAGGAATACCCGCTCAGCTACGACGCGCCCCTGGGCGCCTGGCTGGTCAGCCGGTACGCGGATGTGACCACGGCCCTCAGCGACCCCCGGTTCACCGGGTTCCCGCACGACAGTGCGCCCCGCGGCGGCCCCGCACCCCTCGGACTCTGCCACGGCAGCACCCTGTGCACGCCCCGCAAGCAGCGCAGGGCCGCGACCGGTTCAGTGCCACGTCACATGGCCGAGCGGATCGAGCGCACCGCCTACGTGCTGGCGCACCGCATCGCAGGCCGCCAACAGGCCGACCTCGTCGAGGAGTTCTGCCGCTGGCTGCCCGCCGGTTCCGCAGCCGACACGCCCGCCCGCCGGTACGCGACCCGGCTGCCCCGCACCGGACCGGGAGGTACCGCCACCACACCGTGCATCCGGCACACCGGCCTCCGCGAGACCGCGCTCGCCTCCTTACTCGCCAACCTGCTCGACGTCCCCGACCTCCTGGCCGCGCTGCGCATCGAACCCGCCCTGGCCGTCCGGGCCTGGACGGAGTCGCTGCGCCGCGACCCGCCCGTCCAGGTCGTGCTGCGCCGCACCGTCACCGATGTCACCCTCAGCGGCGGCACGCTGCCTGCCGGGGCACCCGTCGCCTGTCTGATCGGCTCGGCGGGCCGCGATCCGGAACGGTTCTGTGCACCCGACCTCTTCGATCCCTTCCGCTACGACCAGGGCCGGTCCCTCACCGGACCGGCGGGCTGCCCGGCCGTCGTGCTCGGCCGGCTGGAGGCCCAGCAGGGCCTGCGGGCCCTCCTCGACGCGATGCCCCGGCTCCGCTGGGCGGACGGATTCCGCCCGGCCGGCACGGGGGTGCTCACGCGCGGTCCGCGAGCCCTTCTCGTCCGACCCGGCTGAGCAGCGCCACCGGACGTTCCGCGAAGAGCTCGACGAGCGCGACCGTGGCCCCGGTGAACTTCCGGCCGGGCGCCAGCAGATCGGTCCACGGCCCGTCGTCCGGCAGCGTCAGCTCCGTCCCGCGCCAGCCGCCCGACTCCGCCAGCCGCAACGACAGCCTGGTCACCGCGGTGACCACCTCGCCCGAGCGGCAGAAGGCCAGACAATGCGCGGCCGCCGGGCCATGGGCGCTCAGTGGGGCGTACGTACCCGACTCGCCGAACACCTCCGGCCGTTCGCGCCGCAGCCGCAGCACCGCCGCGGTGAGCTCCCGCTTCTCACTGAAGGCCTCGTCCCCGGACGGTAGGCAGAACGGCCGCCGGTTGTCCGGGTCGACCAGCGCCAGGTACTCCCGTTCCGTGCCCTGATACAGATCGGGCACACCCGGCATCGTCAGCTGCACCAGCGCCGCGCCGAGAACATTGGCCCGTACGTACGGGTCGAGCGTGCCCGCGAAGCGTTCCAGCGCCTCGCGCACCGGGCCGTTGCCAGCGGCCGGTCCCGCCGCGACGAAGTCCGTCATCGCCCGCTCGTACGCCGGATCGGGCTCGGTCCAGCTGGTGAAAAGACCCGACTCGCGGACCGCCTTCAGCAGTGCGGGCTCCAGCCGGCCCGCCATCTCCCGGACCGGCAGCTTCACACAGCCGAAGGCCGTCTGCCAGGCCTGCCAGGCGAACTGCGCATCGGGAGCGGTCGCGGGAGTCACCCGCCCCAGCTCCACCAGCAGCCAGGACCACTGCTCCGGGCACTGGGTCAGCACCGCGACCCGGGCCCGTACATCGGCGCTCCGCTTGGTGTCGTGCGTGGTCAGCGCCGTGCCGGTGGCCGGCCAGTCGCGCGCCAGCCGGGCACAGAACGCATGGAACTCCTCCGGCGTCACCGCAGGCTGCCCGGGATCACCGCCCACCTCGTTCGCCGAGATCAGCGGTACGTACCGGTAGAACGCCGTGTCCTCGACCGACTTGGCGCGCAACGCCGACGCGGTCTGGGCGAACCGGGAGCAGAACGCCGCCCGGTCGGGCCCCTCGCCCAGCCGCCCCACGGCCAGATCCCGCACGACCTCGACGGCCGAAGCCTCCTCCGGAACGGAGAACACCGCCTCCGCATCCCGTACGGCCGCATCCGAGAGCGCCGTCTCAGCCGTCTTCGTGCGGGGCCCGCCGGGTGTCACATACGGGCGGTAGACGGGTACGCGTACAAGAAGTTCACACACGGCGGTGTGCAGCGTCCACGGTGCGTGGTCGCGCAGCGAGGGGTCCTCGGCGCAGATACGTACGGCGAGCCGGGTCAGCAGCCCGGTCTCGGCGGCCAGCTCATGCGTCACCACCCGGTACGCGGCCCGGCGGACGGTCGACGTCCAGTCACCCCCGCGGTCGCCGGCGGGCCCCGCGTACTCCCGGTAGCGGCCGAGCAGCTCCGCGGCGCCCATCGGATCGACGAAGAGGCCGTCGATCCGGTGCAGCGCGTCGTACCCGGTCGTCCCCGCGACGGCCCAGCCCGCGGGCAGCGGCTCGGTACGGCTGAGGATCTTCTCCACCACCGTCCACCGCCCGTCGGTCGCCGCCGAGAGCCGCTCCAGATAGGCCGCAGGATCGGCGAGCCCGTCGGGGTGGTCGATGCGCAGCCCGTCGACGACTCCGTCCCGGACCAGTTCGAGGATCTTGCCGTGGGTGGCGGCGAAGACCTCGGGGTCCTCCACCCGCACCCCGATGAGGTCGGAGATGGTGAAGAACCGCCGGTAGTTCAGCTCGGTGCGGGCCAGCCGCCACCAGCCGAGCCGGTAGTGCTGGGCATCCAGCAGCTCGGGCAGCGGCAGACGAGCGGTGCCGGTCCGGAGCGGGAACTCCTGCTCGCCGTAGCGCAGCACCTCCCCGTCGACCCGGAGCCTGTCGATCTCGTCGCCGATCCGTCCGGCCAGCACCGGCAGCAGCACCTTGCCGCCGCCCGCCGCCCAGTCGATGTCGAACCAGCGGGCGTACGGGGACTCGGAGCCTTCGCGCAGCACCTCCCGCAGTGCGTGGTTGTGGCGGGGGACCGCGGCCATGTGGTTCGGCACGATGTCCACGACCAGTCCGAGACCGTGCTCACGCGCCGTGCGGGCCAGCTCCCGCAGCCCCTCCTCACCGCCGAGTTCCGCGCGTACCCGGCTGTGATCGACGACGTCGTACCCGTGTCTGGAGCCGGGCACGGCTTCCAGGACCGGGGACAGATGCAGATGGGAGACGCCGAGCGCGGCGAGATACGGCACGGCGTGTCCGGCGGCCGCGAACGGGAAGTCCGGCTGGAGCTGCAGCCGGTAGGTGGCGGTGGGCGTCATGCGCCGTTACGTACCCAGCCTGCGGGCTCCTGTGTCACCGAACGCCGCAAAGGGCTCGACCGGCGGTGTCGTCGAGTCGACGGCCGGGCCGGAAGGCCGGACCCAGGGTCTTTCGTTTGGATCAGGCCGGATCCAAACGAAAGACCCTAGGCGGGCCGCTGCAGCACCGCCATGCTCCGTCCGACCAGCATCACCCGTTCGCCCGCCGACACCTTCGGCCCCGAGCCGGGAAGAACGCCGGTGGGGCGCGCCGTGTCGACCACCACCAGCCACTGCCGGCCGTGATTCACCGGAACGGAGAACTCCAGCGTGTCGGCACTCGCGTTGAACATCAGCAGGAACGAGTCGTCAAAGATCCGTTCGCCGCGCGGCCCCGGCTCCGAGATCGCATGGCCGTTGAGGAAGACCGTCAGCGCCTTGGCGTGCGCGGCCTGCCAGTCCCGTTGCTTCATCTCGCCGCCCTCGGGCGTGAACCACGCGATGTCCGAGAGCTCGTCGTGTGTGCCCTCGACCGGACGGCCGTGGAAGAACCGGCGGCGCCGGAAGACCGGATGGTCGCGGCGGAGCCAGACCATTGCCCGGGTGAACTCCAGCAGACTGCTTCCGAGACCGTTTTCTTCGGCCGGATCGGTCTCGTCCGCATCGTCCGTCGCTGCCTCGGCGGGGTCGGGCCAGTGCACCCACGACAACTCGTTGTCCTGGCAGTACGCGTTGTTGTTGCCCCGCTGCGTACGCGCGAACTCGTCGCCGTGGCTCAGCATCGGCACGCCCTGCGACAGCATCAGCGTGGCGATGAAATTCCGCATCTGCCGTTCGCGCAGCTCCAGAATCTCCGGCTGGTCCGTCTCGCCCTCCGCGCCGCAGTTCCAGGACCGGTTGTGGCTCTCGCCGTCCCGGTTGCCCTCGCCGTTCGCCTCGTTGTGCTTGTCGTTGTACGAGACCAGGTCGTGCAGCGTGAATCCGTCGTGGCAGGTGGTGAAGTTGATCGACGCGAGCGGCCGCCGGCCGTCGTCCTGGTACAGGTCCGACGACCCCGTCAGCCGCCCGGCGAACTCGGCGAGGGTCCGCGGCTCGCCCCGCCACAGGTCCCGCACGGTGTCCCGGTACTTGCCGTTCCACTCGGTCCACAGCGGCGGGAAGTTCCCCACCTGGTAGCCGCCCTCGCCCACGTCCCACGGTTCGGCGATCAGCTTCACCTGGCTGACCACCGGGTCCTGCTGCACCAGATCGAAGAACGACGACAGCCGGTCGACCTCGTGGAACTGCCGGGCCAGGGTGGCCGCCAGGTCGAAGCGGAAGCCGTCCACATGCATCTCCGTGACCCAGTACCGCAAGGAGTCCATGATCAGCTGCAGCACGTGCGGCGAGCGCATCAGCAGGGAGTTCCCGGTTCCCGTGGTGTCCATGTAGTACCGCTGGTCGTCCGCGAGCCGGTAGTACGAGGCATTGTCCAGGCCCCGGAAGGAGAGCGTCGGACCCAGGTGATTGCCCTCCGCGGTGTGGTTGTAGACCACGTCGAGGATCACCTCGATACCGGCCTGATGCAGCGCCCGAACGGCCTGCTTGAACTCCAGCACCTGTTCACCGCGGTCCCCCCAGGAGGCGTACGCGTTGTGCGGGGCGAAGAAACCGATGGTGTTGTAACCCCAGTAGTTGGCCAGCCCCGCGTCCACCAACCGGTGATCCTGGACGAACTGGTGAACCGGCATCAATTCGATCGCCGTGACACCCAGTTCCGTCAGATGGGCGATCACCTCCGGATGGGCCAGCCCCGCGTAGGTGCCGCGCAGTTCCTTCGGCAGCCCCGGATGGAGCATCGTCAGACCCTTCACATGGGCCTCGTAGATCACCGTGCGGTGGTAGTCCGTACGGGGCCGCCGGTCGTCGCCCCAGTCGAAGTACGGGTTGACCACGACCGAGGTCATGGTGTGCGGCGCCGAGTCGAGATCGTTGCGCGCGTCGGGCCGGCCGAACGGATAGCCGTACACCGCCTCGCCCCACTGGATCTGCCCGGCGACGGCCCTGGCGTACGGGTCGAGCAGCAGTTTGGCCGAATTGCAGCGGATGCCGCGTTCCGGTTCGTACGGCCCGTGGACCCTGAACCCGTACCGCTGACCGGGCATCACCCCGGGCAGATAGGCATGGCGGACAAAGGCATCGGTCTCCCTGAGTTCCACCGCCGTCTCGGAACCGTCGTCGTGCAGCAGGCACAACTCGATTCGGTTGGCGGCCTCTGAGAAGACCGCGAAGTTGGTCCCGGCGCCGTCGTACGTGGCACCGAGGGGATACGCCTGTCCCGGCCAGACCTGCATAGGTTGACCCTTCCACTTCTGATCCGGGTGCCTGGGGCTTGCGGGCTGCTTGAGCCAGATCTTCCCCGAAAGAGGTGCGGCTACCTAGGACGTCGCGCGGTCCGGTCAACATCGGGCCTATCCGTGTCGCCCGGATCCGGGATCCGGGGCCCTGAGCCGGCCGCAGGCCCGGTACAGGGCCCCGGATGAGGTGCTCAATCACTATGAATCCGCTCACTACGGCAGATCTTGCCGTGGGGAACCTGCCTGTGTCATAGGGGAGTTGAGGAAGCAGCCTGTGCATCCGGCTGCACCGGCTCCCGCTCGCGGAGTACCCTTCCTTGATCGTTGGTGGGGGAGTGGAAGGCGGTGCGCGGGTGAGCTCGGGAGGGTTCGAGCTGCCCCCAGGTGACACAGGTCACGAGGGGGACTCAACCGATGCCCCGCCCGGGGCGGTCTCACTTGCGCAGCCCATGGAGATCGGTGCGGAACTGGACTGGGGAGCGGACGCCTGGAGCGAGGTGCGCACGCGCGCCCAGCGGGCCGGGCGGGCCTATATCTGGCTGAATCTCGTGGAGCAGCGGCTGCGCGCCGTGGTCGCCGCGGTGCTCCGGCCCATCTACGAGCCGGTCCACGGCGAGGACTGGGTGGTGGCCGCCGCCGGACCCGCCGGGCAGGAGTGGGTGCAGCGCGCCGTCGCCGTACGTGAGGTCTCCCGCCGCAAGGGCTATCTGCTGGACCCGGCCGACGACAACGTTCTCAGCTTCCTCACGCTGCCGCAGCTGCGTGAGCTGATGGTCCAGCACTGGCCGTGCTTCGAGCCGTACTTCGACGACCGGCGCGAGGTGGAGCTGGCGCTCGACGAGCTGGAGGTCGCCCGCAATGTGGTCTCCCGCAACCGCGCTCTGAACGAGGCGGTCCTCGCCCAGGCCGAGCGCGCCTCGGCCCGGCTCCTGGAGATCCTGGGCAGCGGCGCCGCGGTCCCGTCGGCCGACCGGCTCCCGGTCGACGCCGTCGAGGAGCTGGTCGGCGACCGGTACGCGGACGTGGTCTCCGTCCACTCCGACCGGGTGCGGCTCCAGCGCCAGCTGCCCGCCGAGGATCTCTTCGGGGGTTCGCGCCGGCTCGACGCGATCGGCATAGGACTCAACCTGCTCGTGCAGAACTTCTCCGGCCGCAGGCTGATCCGGCTCGCCGAGTCGGGCTGCCGGGTCCGGCTTCTCTTCATCAACCCGGCGAGCAGCGCGGTCAAGCGCCGGGAGCGGGAGCTGGGTCTCAAGAAGGGCGAGCTGAGCCGGTCGGTGGAGATGAACATCCTCCATATGCGCCGGGTCCGCTCCAAGCTTCGCGATCCGGGTGCCTTCGAGATCCATGTCTTCGACGAGACGCCGCGCTTCACGGCCTATCTGGTGGACGGCGACGGGGCGGACGCGGTCGGGGTCGTCCAGCCGTATCTGCGGCGCGCACGCGGCATGGAGGCGCCCGTGCTGGTGCTGCGGGGCGGGGGGCATGCGGTGGTCAGGGCGGGGCAGGACAACGAGCACGGGCTGTTCGAGACGTACCGCGAGGAGTTCGAGTCGGTCTGGACGGACTCCAGGCCCGTCTCCTGACGCCCCTTCCAGCGTTGTCAGTGGTGCGTGCGAAGGTGGTCATCACTTGGGAGAACGCACCACAGAAGGAGGTACGGGATGAGCTGGCACCAGGAGTGCCGGGTCGGCTTCGGCCCGGAGGCGAGCGGCACGGACCCGCTGGAGGCCCGGATCGCCACCGCCGCGGCCGTCGGGGCGGGGGCGGTCCGATGAGCTGGATCAGCGGGCCGTTGCTGGCGTTCGACCTGGAGACCACGGGGACGGATGTCGAGACCGACCGCATCGTGACGGCGGCGGTCGTCCGGCTGGAGGCGGACGGATCCGTGTCGGAGGAGCGGACCTGGCTGCTGAATCCGGGTGTGGCCATACCCGAGCAGGCATCGGCGATCCACGGCATCTCGACGGAATGTGCCCGCGAGCACGGGGCGCCGGCCGCCTCCGCGATCGAGGAGATCACACGGGCCGTCGCTGACGGGCTGCGCTCAGGGACGCCGCTGGTGGTGATGAACGCACGCTATGACCTGTCCCTGCTCGACCGTGAGTGCCGGCGGTACGCGGTCGAGTCGGTCAGCGAGCGACTGGGCGACGCGCCTTCGCCCGTCATCGATCCGTTGGTGATCGACAAGCATGTCGACAAGTACCGGAAGGGGAAGCGGGCCCTCCACGCGCTGTGTGCCCACTACGGGGTGTCGCTCGACGACGCGCACGACGCGAGGGCGGACGCCGTGGCCGCTGCCCGCGTGGTGCGGCGTATGGGGGAGAAGCACCAGCCCGTCGGAGTGATGCCGTTGGAGGACCTGCACGGTCTTCAGGTGCGCGCGGCGGCCGAGCAGTCGCTCTCCCTGCAGGCCTACCTCCGGCGCACCGCGGATCCGGCTGCGGTCGTCGAACCGGACTGGCCGCTCATCCCCCGGAGGCGGGAGCCCGCAGGCGGTTGAGGGTGATCCGACGGGCGAGGGGTGTCAGTTCGGAGCCGGCGAAGCCGTCTCGTCGGCCTTGAAGTCGTAGTGGATCTGCTTTCCGTCGACGGAGGTGACGGTGACCGTCACGCCCAGGGTGCTGCCGTCGTCCGCGGCGAGCGTGCACCGGGTTTCGGTGCCGACCTTCCCGGCGAGGTCCTCAGGGCACGTGACGTCCGGCTTCGGCTGGCCCGTCGTGGAGGCGAGCTTGTCGGCGAGCGAGGCGGCCAGCTTGTCGGAGGACAGCTTCGGCTCGGACTTTCCGGCGCTGACCGACGCCGAGCAGCCGACGAGCAGCGCGCCGGCGGCCACGGCCGAGAGGCTCCACTTCGCTGCGGTCGAGCGGGCTATGGTGATCGGTGCTCCATTCCGAATGATCAAGGCAGTCGCCGGAAACATACGTGGGACTGTGTTCCGCGGATGCCGCCGGAGGGCGGTCGGCCCACCTCCGGCAACAGGTGGGAACATGCCGGGCCGACCCCGGTCCGGGCAGGAGCCCGGAGGGACGGGCGTCCCCGCGGAAGGCGGGGGAGGCCGCGGGGCCGGGCGGCGAGTCGTGGTCCCGCAGACCTCACAGCTTACCGAAGATCACTCCGCGCCAGGTCCAGCCCGACTCGAGGGCGGCTTTCCGCAGGGGGTTGGTCAGCTGCGCGCTGTCGAAGCTGAATGTCTCCGTCGCTTCGAGGCGGCCGTTCTCCCCGCGTTGGAGCGTCCAGCGGCGGGAGACGGTCCTGCCCGAGCCGCGCGCGTACTCCGCCGAAGTCTTCAGCCGCGGAGGATTCCCGACGCGGGTGACTTCCCACTGCTCCTCGACGGCACGCACCTCAGGGACCTCCTCGACCAGGCGCATCCGGATCCGGAGGGCGTGCGTCAGCTGGGACCCGATGAAGAAGGTCTGCCAGGCTGGCTCGGCGATCCGCCACTCCGCCACCAGATTGGCGTCATGCGCTGCGCCGTCGCGGATGATGTACGGGACATCCGGCCGGTTGAGGCTGAGTAGGGCTGTCCGCAACTCCTCGGCTGAGCGTGGCGCGACCCCGTCCTCGGGGCGCTTGGTTCCGGTCAGCATGTCGAAGAATCCCATGAGGTCAACCTATGAGGGTCGGATTGTCGGTACAAGAAGGGCCGTTCCGGCGGGACGTCCTACGAAGCCGCGCCGGTGTCCGGCCGGACCGTGCGCACGAAGTCCCGGAAGTCCTCCAGGACGGCGAGGTGCTGGGACGCGGTAGCGATTCCGTGCGACGGGAAGCGCCGTTCAGAAGGGGTACCAGCGCGCCTCGGGGTCGTCCTCGCGCAGTGACGTCACCCTGCGCCGGAATTCCGTCAGCGCCTTGGGGTTCGCCGGGGCGTGCTGGGAGACCCAGGCGCAGCTCGCCGTCTCGCGGGCGCCGCGCAGAACCGCGCATCCTTCCCAGGTGCGTACGTCCCAGCCGTACGCCTCGGTGAACGCGTCGTAGGCATGGGCGGGCAGGCCGTACCGGTCGCGGGAGAGTGCGAGGACCACCAGATCGTGCTCGCGCAGATCGGCGGAGAAGGTCTCGAGATCGACCAGCACCGGCCCGTCCGGGCCGACGTGGACGTTGCGGGGGAGCGCGTCGCCGTGGATGGGACCCGGCGGCAGGTGCGGGGCAAGGGCCGCCGCGGCCTTCGCGAACCCGTCGCGCCGGCCGCGCAGATAGTCGGCGTCGGCCGGATCGATCGCGTCGCCCGCGAGCCGCAGCCAGCGCTCGACGCCGCCGAGCAGCTCACGGCGCGGCAGCGTGAAGCCCTCCGGGGCGGGCAGCGCGTGCACCTGGGTGAGCAGCGGGGCAAGATCGCGCGGCTCGGCAGGGCGTACGGCGTCGGGCAGCCGGTGCCAGAGCGTCACCGGATGGCCCTCCACCAGCCGCGCCCCGGGCTCGGCGACCCGTACGGCGGGGACACCGGAGGCGGCCAGCCACTGAGCGACGGCCACCTCGCGCTCGGCCCGGTCCCGCAGTTCCGGGTTCTGCACGGCGTCCCGGCCGACCTTGACCACCAGGTCGTCCACGGCGAACACCGCGTTCTCACCCAGCGCGAGCAACTCCGCGCCGCCGGACAGTCCGGCGGCGGTCAGCACCTCGCGCGCACGCATCTCGTTCATGGCTCCGATTTTCGCATCTGTGCAGGCTGCCTTGACGAACCGACGGCCCGTCAGCACGATGGCGAGGGTCACCTGAGCGGCCAGAACGGTATGAAACCGATCGAATGACGCAAGGGGGCGAATTCATGACATTGGCGAGTGCAACCGTACGATCCGGAAGGAACGGTCCGCCCGGCAGTCCGCATGACAAGCAGACCCGGCCGGTCAGCCGGAACGCCGGCACTTGGTTCCTGGTATTGCCCGCGCTGATCCCGATCCTGATCCTCAGTGTCGGCCCGCTCCTCTACGGCATCGCGCTGGCCTTCACCGATGCCCAGTCGGGCCGCACCCGCTCCACCCAGTGGATCGGCGGGCTGAATTTCCAGGACCTGCTCCACGACGCCCTGTTCTGGGACTCGTTCCGGATCGGTCTGCTGTGGGCGGTCGGCGTCACCGTCCCGCAGTTCGTACTGGCGCTCGGCCTCGCCCTGCTGCTCAACCAGAATCTGCGCATGCGCTGGCTGGCTCGGGCGCTGGCGATCATTCCGTGGGCGATGCCCGAGGTGGTCGTCGGCATCATGTGGCGGCTCGTCTACAACCCGGACGCCGGCATCCTCAACGAGACGATCCGTGATCTCGGCCTCGGCGACGGCCGGGACTGGCTCACCGGGCTCGCCACCGCCCTGCCCGCCGTGGTCGTCGTGGGCGTCTGGGCCGGCATGCCCCAGACCACCGTCGCCCTCCTGGCCGGGCTGCAGAACACCCCGCACGAACTCCACGAGGCGGCCGCCCTGGACGGCGCAGGTGCCTGGCGCCGCTTCCGCACTGTCACCTGGCCCGTGCTCAGACCGGTCGCGCTCTCCATCACCGCGCTCAACTTCATCTGGAACTTCAACTCCTTCGCCCTGGTCTACGTGCTGACCAACGGAGGGCCCGGCGGCCGCACCCGGCTGCCGATGCTCTTCGCGTACGAAGAGGCCTTCCGCTACGGACAGTTCGGCTACGCCGCGGCGATGGGCTGTGTGATGGTCGCGGTGATCTCCGTGATCCTCGCGGTGTATCTCGTCGGCCGGCTCAGGGGAGGCGAGGACCGGTGAGCCTGCGTACCAGCAGATCCGCACGCGCCGGACAGTACGTCGCACTGCTCGGCTATCTCGTCTTTCTGGCGTTCCCGTTCCTGTGGCTGATCTCCACCGCCTTCAAACCGGCGCGCGAACTGGGTTCCCTGCACCCGACCTGGATCCCCGAGCATCCGACGCTGGACAACTTCCGCAAGGCATTCGACGAACAGCCGCTGCTCCAGGCCGCCGCCAATTCGCTGATCGCCGCGCTCTGCGCCGCTGTCGTCGCGGTGCTCATCGCCACGCCCATGGCCTATGTCATGGCCCGCCACCGCTCCAGGCTCTCGACGGCCACCACCGGATGGGTCGTGGTCAGCCAGGCGTTCCCGTTCGTCCTGCTGATCATTCCGCTCTTCCTGGTCCTGAAGAATCTCCATCTGATCAACACCCTGTGGGGGCTGATCATGGTGTACGTCGTCTGGGCGCTGCCCTTCGCGCTGTGGATGCTGGTGGGGTACGTACGGGCCGTGCCCGCCGAGGTCGAAGAGGCCGCCTCGGTCGACGGCGCGGGCCGGCTGCGGACGCTCGTCTCGGTCACCGCCCCGCTGCTGGCCCCCGGCATCGTCGCCACCGCACTCTTCGCGTTCATCACCGCATGGAACGAGTTCTTCTTCGCACTCGTCCTGCTCAAGACACCGGAGAAGCAGACCTTGCCGGTCGTACTGACCCACTTCATCGGGGCGGAGGGCGCGGCCGACCTCGGACCGCTCGCCGCCGCCGCGTTCCTTGCGACCCTTCCCTCGCTGGTCATCTTCGCGATCATCCAGCGGCGGATCACGGGCTCCATGCTGGCCGGGGCGGTGAAGAGCTGATGCGTCCACTACGGACGGCGGCCGGCGCCGTGGCCACCGCGCTGGCCCTGCTGCTCACCGGCTGCGCGGGGACGGGCGACGGCGGGGACGGCAACGGGCGGACCGAGCTCAGCTTCCAGTCGCTGGCCTGGCAGAAGGAGTCCGTCGACGCCAACAAGCAACTGGTGAAGGAGTGGAACGAAACCCACCCCGACATCCATGTCAACTACGTCCAGGGCAGCTGGGACACCGTCCACGACCAGCTGCTCACCTCCTTCGAGGGTGACGAGGCGCCGGATGTCATCCATGACGCCTCCGACGACCTCGCCGACTTCGCGTACGGCGGCTACCTCGCCGATCTGCGGACGCTCCTGCCGGACCGGCTGACCGCCGACATCCCGCAACAGAGCTGGCGGACGACCACCTTCGGCGACGGCGTCTACGGAGTGCCGTTCCTCCAGGAGCCCCGTGTCCTGATCGCCAACACCAAGATCCTCAAGGAGTCGGGGGTCCGTATTCCGACCCCCGGCAACCCCTGGAGCTGGACCGAGTTCAGGCAGATCACCAAGGAGCTGACGGACAAGGGGAGATACGGCGTCGCCTGGCCGCTCAAGGAGCCCGTCTCCGTCACCCTCAACCTCGGCCTCTCCGCCGGCGGCCGGCTCTTCCATGCGGACGCCGACGGCAAGGTGACCATCCGCGCGGGCGAGGGCGACCAGGTCGTCCCCGGCACCATTCACGATCAGGTCGACATCGATCACAGCGCCGCCCGCACCGCGCTCGGCATGGGCGGCTCCGACACCCTCCCCGGATTCTTCGGCGGTAAGTACGCGATGGTTCCGCTCGGCTTCTCGTACCGCCAACAAGTCGTCGAGCAGGCCCCCGAGGGCTTCGAGTGGACCGTCCTGCCCGCCCCGGCCGGGAGCGGGGGCCTCGCCCAGGGGGTGAGTCCGCAGACCCTCTCCGTCTCGGAGGCCAGCCCGCACAAGAAGGAGGCCGCGCAGTTCATCGACTTCCTGCTCCGGCCGCAGAACATGGTGCGCCTGGCCAAGGGCGACTGGATGCTCCCGACCGGCACCACGGCCCTCGCGGACCCGGCCCTGCACACCGACAAGGACGGCTGGTCGACCGGGGTCGCCGTGGCGAAGGCGTTGCGGCCGGCGCCCGCCCAGTCGGTCCGCGGCTACCCGGAATGGAAGGACAAGGTCGCCACACCCGCCCTCCAGGAGTACTACAGCGGGGCGATCGGCGCAGAAGAGCTGAGGAAACGTCTGGTCGACGACGGGAACCGGGTGCTGGCCCGCTATCAGCGCTGAGGCACCCCGAAAACCAAATGCACGAGACGTATCGTCTCGCCTACGGTGAGGGCATGACGAATACCGAGCGCGCCCATATCGCCATGTTCTCCATCGCCGCCCACGGGCACGTGAACCCGAGCCTGGAAGTCATCCGGGAGCTCGTCGCCCGTGGGCACCGCGTCAGTTACGCCATCCCGGCGTCGTTCGCCGAGAAGGTCGCCGCCACCGGCGCCGAACCGGTGCTCTACACCTCGGTGCTGCCGACCGAAGAGGCCCCGGACGCCTGGGGTACCGAACTCATCGACAACCTCGAACCCTTCCTCGACGACGCCGTCCAGGCCCTGCCTCAGCTCATCGAGGCCTTCGACGGGGACGAGCCCGACCTCGTCCTGCACGACATCACCTCCTACCCGGCGCGAGTCCTTGCCCATCGCTGGGGTGTGCCCGCCGTCTCCCTCTCGCCCAACCTGGTCGCCTGGGACGGATACGAAGAGGAGGTCGGCGAGCCGATGACCGCCGAGCTGAAGCGGTCCGAGCGCGGGCGGGCGTACTACCGGCGCTTCCAGGACTGGCTCACCGGGAACGGGATCGACCGGCACCCGGACCCGTTCGTCGGCCGGCCGCCGCGGTCGGTCGTCCTGATCCCCGAGGTGCTCCAGCCGAACGCCGATCGTGTCGACAGGGCGGTCCACACCTTCGTGGGCGCCTGCCAGGGGGACCGCGCGGACCAGGGCGAGTGGCAGCGCCCCGAGGGTGCCGAGAAGGTGCTGCTGGTCTCGCTCGGCTCGACCTTCACCAACCAGCCAGGTTTCTACCGCGACTGCGTCACGGCCTTCGGCTCTCTGCCCGGCTGGCACGTCGTGCTCCAGATCGGTACCTGGGTCGACGCCGCCGAACTGGGCGACGTACCGGCCAATGTGGAGGTGCATTCCTGGGTGCCGCAGCTCTCCGTGCTGAAACAGGCGGATGCCTTCATCACCCACGCGGGCGCCGGGGGCAGTCAGGAGGGGCTCGCCACCGCCACCCCGATGGTCGCCGTGCCGCAGGCCGTCGACCAGTTCGGCAACGCCGACATGCTCCAGGCGCTCGGCGTCGCCCGCCATCTCCCGATGGCGGAGGTGACCCCCGAGTCGCTGCGGGCGGCCGTGCTCGGCCTGGTGGGTGACCCCGAGGTGGCGAAGAGGGCCGCGGCCGTGCGGGAGCGCATGGCGGGGGAGGGCGGCACGAAGGGGGCGGCCGACCTCATCGAGGCCGAACTGCCCGCCTGACGAACGGGGGCGGAATCAAGTCGTCTCCTCGCCCACCCGGGTGCACCGGCGGGGTCCGCCTTACCTCTTGCGAAGTGCGCGGGTCGCCGCTGCGGGAGCGGCGAGCCCCGTACGTGTGACGGATGTTGCCACGACTGGCACGACGTGGGTGCAGCTGGCCGGTTTCTTATTACGAAACCTTGTTGAGTAAGTCACAGCCGCATGAAGGTCTTGATCTGAGCGCGTCAATCGGCGAGGGTTTCGAGCCAACCCCCCGGAGATCTTCCGGCCGGGGGGTCAATCCCCCCACAAAGAATGACGAGGAGACCCCTCTTCATGGCAATTCACAAGCGCGCACGTCGGATCAAGCTGACCGCGGCGATAACCGCAGCGGCCGCAGCGGCCGGAGTCACCCTGCTGGGCACCTCCATCGCCGGAGCCGCGCCGGCTCCCGCGATGGGCATCGTCTACGGCGCTGACGCGGCGACCGCCGTCTCGGGCAGCTACATCGTGATGCTGGACCAGAAGGCCGACAAGGCGAAGCTCGCCAAGGAGTACGGCGGCAAGCTCAAGCGGAACTACAACTCCGCCATCAACGGCTTCTCCGCCAGCGGCCTTTCACTGACCGAGGCCAAGCGTCTGGCGGCCGACCCAGCCGTCTCCAAGGTTGTCCAGAACAAGAAGTTCCACATCGACACCACCCAGGACAACCCGCCCTCCTGGGGGCTGGACCGCATCGACCAGGCCGAGACGGCCGGCGACAACGCGTACACCTACCCGGACAGCGCGGGCGAGGGCGTCACCGCATACGTCATCGACACCGGTGTCCGTACCACGCACAACGAGTTCGAGGGCCGGGCCGCCTCGGGCTACGACGCCGTCGACAACGACGACAGCGCCGACGACGGCAACGGCCACGGCACCCACGTTGCGGGCACCATCGCCGGTGCGACCTACGGGGTCGCCAAGAAGGCGAAGATCGTCGCCGTCCGGGTCCTCGACGACTCCGGCTCGGGCACCACCGAGCAGGTCGTCGCGGGCATCGACTGGGTCACCGCCAACCACGAGGGCCCCTCGGTCGCCAACATGAGCCTCGGCGGCGGCGCGGACGAGGCGCTCGACACCGCGGTCCAGAAGGCCATCGCCTCCGGAGTCACCTTCGCGGTGGCCGCCGGAAACGACTCGGCCGACGCGAGCGAGAGCTCCCCGGCCCGCGTCCCGGAGGCCATCACGGTCGCCTCGTCCACGGTGGACGACGAGCAGTCCTCGTTCTCCAACTACGGCTCGATCGTGGACATCTACGCCCCCGGATCCGACATCACCTCATCCTGGAACGACAGCGACGACGGCTCCAACACCATCTCCGGCACGTCCATGGCCACCCCGCACGTCGTCGGTGCCGCCGCCCTCTACCTCTCCGGACACCCGGACGCCACCCCGGCGGAGGTCGCCACGGCGCTGACCGAGGGAGCCACCCCCGACGCGATCTCCAACGCGACCGAGGGCACGCCGAACAAGCTGCTGAAGGTCGTTGAGTAACCGACCCCCGCAGCCGTGACCGGGCGGCACACGCCCGACGCAACGCAATCGGCGGCCGCCGCGCCCTCCCCCACGGGGCGCGGCGGCCGCACTGCGTGGACGGATCGTCCTATGGTGTGCCCATGACGATGTACGCGGCGCTGTTGCGCGGGATCAATGTGAGCGGCCACAAGAAGGTTGCGATGGCCGAACTCCGCACGCTGCTCACCGAACTGGGCCACGGGGACGTCCGTACCCACCTGCAGAGCGGCAACGCCGTCTTCAGCAGCGCGTCGGACGACGAGAACGCACTCGCCGCCGAGTTGGAGCGGGCCATCGAGAAGCGGTTCGGCTTCCCCGTCCCCTGCCTCGTCCGGGACGGCGCCTACCTCACGGCAGTTGCCGCGGCCTGCCCGTTCCCGGCCGCCGAACTGGAAGGCAAGCAGCTGCACATCACGTACTACGGGCAGCCGGTCGACGCCGACCGCTTCGCCGGGATCGACCCGGCGGCCTTCCTCCCCGAGGAGTTCCGGCTCGGCGACCGCGCGCTCTACCTCTACGCCCCCGACGGACTGGGCCGTTCCAGACTCGCCGATGCCCTGTCCCGGCCATCCCTCACCAAAGGCGTCATCACCACCTCGCGCAACTGGAACACCGTGGTCAAGCTGGTGGAGATGACCGCGCCGACGGGTACCGCAAACGACGGAGCCCGCACGTGAGCGAACCGTCCCCCGGCGTGGCCGCAGCGGTGGAGGGCGAGCTCCGCCTCCTCGACCCGGTGGTACGCGCCTGTGCCGAACTCCTCTCCCAGGTGCTGCACCCCGAGTACCGCGAGATCGATTCCGCAGGCCGGGTCTGGGACCGTGACACGATGATCGCCTCGCTCACCGCCGAGAACGCCCCGCGCCCCGGCCCGCTCACCGCGTCCCGGATGCGCGGAGTCCAGCTGGACGACGAATGCGTCCACCTCACCTACGACACCGAGACGAAGGGGCACCTCGCCCACCGAAGTTCGCTGTGGCGACTGACTGGCGCGGGCTGGGTGCTCTACTTCCACCAGGCCACGCCGTTCGGGGATACCGCGAACGCCGGTCCGGACGCCGACGGATGAACCCGTTCAGCGACGGGTGACGCGCTGCGCCCGCGCCGTCCACCGGCCGTCCGTACGGGAGATCCGCACCGGATGTCCGAAGCAGCCGCTGACCTGATCGGTGGTCAGTACCTCGTCGGCCGGGCCCGATGCCACACACCGGCCGCCCCGCAGCAGCATCGCATGCGTGGTCGAGGCGGGCAGTTCCTCCAGATGGTGTGTGACCAGGACCGTCGCCAGCTCCGGATGTTCCTCCCGCAGCGTGTCCAGACTGTCGAGCAACTGCTCACGGGCGGCAAGATCGAGCCCCGTGGCCGGCTCGTCGAGCAGCAGCAGCCTCGGTTGCGGCATCAGGGCGCGGGCGATGAGCGTACGGCCGCGCTCACCCTGCGAAAGCGCAGGCCAGCGCGATCGGTTCCTGCCACCCATGCCGAGCATCTTCAGCAGCCGTTCCGCCCGGGCCCGCTGTTCCCGGCTCGCGGACCAGCGCGGCACCGGCTCGACCGAGTTGGTCAGACCGGTCAGCACCACCTCGTGCACCGACAGAGGTGAACGCAGCGGATGGCGGGGATCGACATGCCCGAGCAGCGACCGCAGCTCCCGCAGATCGACCCGCCCGAGGGTTCGCCCCAGCACCTCGACCGAGCCCCTGGTGGGGTGGTTGACGGCGCCGAGGAGCCCCAGCAGCGTGCTCTTGCCGGCCCCGTTAGCACCGAGCAGGGCCCAGTGCTCACCGCTGCGTACGGTCAGGGAGACCGAGTCGAGCAAAACATTGCCCTCCCGGACGAGCGAGACACCCTCGGCCCGGACCACGGGGACGGCGGCGGGAGAACCGGAAGCACCGGCCGGGGCGGGAACAGCGGCGGTGGTACGTGTGGTCACGTGCGGGTACTCCTTCATGCGGGTGCGAGCGCCTCCAGGCAGCTCATGTCCTCGGCGGACAGCCGGATCTCCCGCGCCCCCAGGTTCTCCGCCAGATGGACGGGCGAACCGGTGCCCGGAGTCGGGCACAGCGCAGGGGAGCGGTGCAGCAGCCAGGCGAGGGCGATCTGCCCACGGGTGGCACCGTGCCGATCGGCGACACCGGTGAGCGCCGCGGCTGCCTCGCCGGTCAGAGCACCGTTGGCCAGTGGGAACCAGGGCAGAAAAGCCAGGTGGTGGGCCTCGCACACCTTCAGGACCGCGTCCGACGAACGGTCGAGGAGATTGAAGCGGTTCTGCACCGAGGCGATCCCGGTCAGGGAGAGAGCCTGCTCCAGCTGGTCGGCGGTGAGGGTGTCCAGACCGATGTACCGGATCTTACCCTCCTGCCTCAGCGCATCCAGGGTGCCCAGCTGGTCGGCCATGGGTACGTCCAGGTCCAGCCGGTGCAACTGGTAGAGGTCGATCCGGTCGGTCCGCAGCCGCCGCAGACTGGCCTCGCACATCGCCCGCAACTGCTCGGGACGGCCCGCGACGTGCCAGGCACTGTCGCTGGTGCGCACCACACCGCCCTTGGTCGCGATCACCAGATGCTCGCGGTACGGGCGAAGGGCCTCGGCCACCAGCTCCTCGGCCAGCCCGGGGCCGTAATTGTCGGCGGTGTCGATGAGCGTGACACCCCGCTCGACGGCCGCCCGCAGCACGGCCACGGCGTCCCGCCGCTCCCCGCGCGGCCCCCAGTATCCCGGGCCGGTCAGCTGGGCGGTGCCATAGCCGAGACGGCGTACGGGCAGCTCGCCGCCGAGCAGGAAGACATCATCGAGAGGGTGTGACGTGGAAGACATAACGGGAATACTAAGACCGACCGGCAAATGGGGGGCGGCGTCGCGGGGCTGGGCACGCACTCCCCCAAGGCCTTAAGGGCCAGGGGGGACCCCCTCCGGCGTTGTCGTCAGCCGACAGCTTCCCCGAGCTCTCGGCTTCGCTCGAGCAGGGGAGACCCCATCGCGTTGCCTCCCTCCTCCGCCTTGCAGCTGCACGCACCCAGCCCTGCTCGGCGAGGGCGAAGTTGTGCAGGCGGGCAACGCTGAGGATGGCGTGGTGGATTCCTTCGCCTTTGAGGCGGCAGCCGCGCAGGATCTTCCAGTTCTTCATGCGGGCGAAGGCGCTCATGTTCAATCCGGGCGCGCAAGGGACGACCCCCTTCCTGCAGCGTTTGGCACGAGGGACGACCCTTGCTCCGCTTCATCGGCCGTCCGAACGGGAGGTTCGACCCGGGCGCGTGAGGGACGCCCCTGTCGCTGGTCAGGATGTTGCAGGTCGGGCCTTCACCGGGGGCATGGTGTGCAGCAGTTCCAGTCGGCGCTGGACGGCTTCGACCGCCCCGGAGCGCCGGCCAGGAACGTGTCGGCGCAATGAGACCAGGGGCGGGCCGAGTTCCCGTGCCCGCTGTGGGTCGCGAAGTTCTTGCCACTGGTGGTGGGCGCGGTCTACGGCGCTTTCTACGGCGGGGTCGTCCGGGGGCTGTTGCCGGGCGAGGCGGGCGTCGGCGGCAGCCATCCACAACTCGCAGCTGCGCGCCGGATCGTCGGCTATGCGAGCGAGGTCGGCCCGGACCTCCAGCCAGTGGATGGCCTGCACGGAGCCTGCGCCGTAGGTACGCAGGGCCCACCCCTCCCACATGGCCGCGAGCGACGCGGCCTCGCCGTGCCGCCCTGCGTGGGCGGCGGTAAAAATCGCAGGCAGCGGGTCCTCTTCGGCCACCTCGGTGTTTTCCGGAATCGGAGCAGGCGCCGTCGGAACAGGTACAGGCTCCTGGTGCGGCCGGTTCGGTACCTGGACGGCTGACGTCGCAGAGGCGGGGAGGGCTGTGTTGTCGATGGCCAGGAACAGCGCGCCGTCGGGGCCGGCCTGGGCGGCGGCCTGTTCGTGGAGCTGGGCGAGCGGCGGGTTGATGCCGCTGCGCCAGGTGGTGGCGAGGGCCTTCAGGTAGGCCGGTTCTGCGATTTGACGGCGTGGCGGCGGCGGGGTGATCCGGCCGTATACGCGGATTCCGTAGCCGAGGACGAGGCCCTCGGTACGGAGTTGCTGCCAGGCGTCCGGGGCGGCGACCACGTCGGTGACGACGGTGGTGGTGCCCGGTCGGCGCAGTTTGAGCTCGCTGGCCAGCCAGTGCCAGGGCAATGCGGTGTAGCGCAGGGTGCTCGGCGTGGTCCGGGCGAGTGCGAGGTGGAGCAGGCGCTGCTTGTGGTCGAGGTGGAGTTGTCCGGTGATGTAGAGGGAGAGTGGGCCGGGTGTGGCGGCTGCGGCGCGGATGCGGGTGAGGACGGTCTGCGGGTCGGTCGGGTCGGCGAGTTCGACGATGGTGGCCGCCGTCGTGCCGGTCAGGATGCTGGGCGGGACCGCCGCGAGCGAGGGCAGGACGCTGGTCGCGTCGATGAGACAGTCCTTGCCGGCCGGGGCTGCCGCGATCAGCAGCGCGGTCCCGGATGCCGTGTCCTCCCCGTTGATCATCACAACAGCACCGTAGCCGCTGCCCGGCCTGTGAATGTAACCAGCGGCCAACTCCTGTCCGATGACTTCTGAACTCGTGATCTCGGTCGGTTCGTGGCTTCGTGCAGATCGGAGACCGTTGGTGCTGTTCGGGAGCAAGAACGTGGCTGCAGCCAGTGACGCGCGGCGGCCAGTGTCACCTCGATGTCGTCACTCCATGAACAGACTTCCAGCCACGACAGGTAGCCGCCCTGCGTGAAGACCAGGACCTCACCGGGGCACTCGCGGGCCTCGGTGACGAGCTGCGCTTCGGCCGCCACCACAGTGCCGGGGCCGTTGGGCGCGGGCTCTGTCATGCTGGTATCGAGTTCGAAGTAGGCGGTACCGCACCCGCATGTGCAGCGCGCGCACGCTGAGATACGGAACCTGTCTTCGGAGCGCGACATGAACCGGATTGTCCGTTTTCAAGGCTGCCGCAAGCACGTCGGCTACGTCGGCAGGCAGGCTCTCGGTCATCCCGTCACCGTATCTGACCAGGGGCTCTTGGCTCCGATCGTGCCGGGCCCATCGCCGTTCGACCGATCGGCGTGTTCACGCGTCCAGGGCCAGGGTGGTGCCGGCGAGGCAACCGTCGATGTCCTCCGGTCGGCACTGCGGCATCTTGAGCTTGCGCTTCACGGCGCGTGTGATCTGGCTGAGGTCAGCGGCGGCGAGGTTGCCGATGTCGTGCTCGGCCAGCGACCAGGTACCCTCTTGCGGGTTCAAGTCGGGCGCGTAGGTGGGCAGCTGGAAGGTCGTGAGCCAGTCCGCGTTCGCTTCGCACCGGGCCGGTGTCTCCGGATGATCACGAGCACTGGTAACGGTCGGCAACGGCTTCTTACGAGCCTGATGCTCTGCGGAGGTGGCGCAGGGCTCGTGCGGCGGCATGGGCGCCGCACATTCCGTGCGCGCCGGGGCCGGGTGGGGTGGCCGCGGAGCACAAGTAGTGGCCGGGCACTCCGGCGTCGTAGGGGTGCAGGGTGGGCCGTGGCCCGACTATCAGCTGGGGGATGTTCTTGGCGCCTGTCATGATGTTGCCGCCGACGTAGTTCGGGTTGTACTCCACGAATCCGGATGTGGTGCGAACGGCGGTGCCGATGATCCGGTCCCGGAACTCCGGGGCGAATCGCTCGATCTGAGCGATGATCGCTTCAGTGGCATCACCGGAATAGCCGTTCGGAACGTGGGCGTAGGTATACAGCGGGTGCACGTTGCCGGCCGACCGCTGCGGGTCGGCCAGGTACTGCTGCCCGACCAGGACGAACGGTCGGCCAGGCATTCGTCCGGCGTGGATCTCACGCTCGGTGGCGGCGATCTCGGCGAACGTGCCGCCGAGATGCACCGTTCCTGCCCGCCGCGCCGCTTCGGCGGTCCAGGGGACGCCGCCTTCGATGGCGAAGTCGACCTTGAACGCCCCTGGGCCGTACCGGAATCGTCGGTAGGCCCGAGCGACGCGCGGCGGCAGCAGGTCGCCCATGATGTCTGCCATGGCTGTGGGCGCCACATCCCAGATGGTCAGGTCCGCGGGTGGCAGCTCCCGGACCGATCGCACCCGGACGCCGGTCTGGATCTCCCCACCGAGGTCGAGCAGCAGCGCCGCCATGGCTTCGGTGATGCGGCGCGATCCCCCTTCGGCGACGGCCCAGCCGTGTTGGTGTCCCGCGGTGAGGATGCCGAGTCCGATGCTGGCGCTGAGCGGCCGGTGCAGGGGGTGGTAGGCGTGGGCCGCGACCCCGCCGAAGAGAGCCCTTGCCTCTTCGGTCGAGAAAAGCTTCGCCAGCAGCGATGCGGGGGCGAGTGCGGGTGTGCCGAAGCGGGCGAGGCGAACGGGGTGCCGCGGCATGCGCAGGAGTGGGCCGAGGATGTCGTTGCTCAAGGTGTCGTAGGCCGCTGACGGGCCGTCGAACAGCCACTGCCAGCGTCGGCCGTCGGTGCCGAGACCGGCGGCGGTCTCGGCGACCGAGCGGTGCAGCACCCCGGCAGTGCCGCCGTCGAGCGGATGCACGCAGTCGATCTCCGGCAACACCCACTTCAGCCCGTGGCCGGCCAGGTCGAGGCACTGCAGGAAAGGTGATCCAACAGCCATCGGGTGGATGGCCGAGCAGTGGTCGTGGATCAAGCCGGGAAGGATCGCTTCGCTTGAGCGTGTGCCGCCGCCGATCTCGTCGGACGCCTCCACCACCGTGACTTGTACGTCCGCCCGGGCCAGGGTGATGGCGGCAGCGAGGCCATTGGGACCACTGCCGACCACGGTTGCTGTACTCATGCCGTCCTGTCCTTCCTGGGGCCCAGCCGACGGCGTTGCCCCCGCCTCTACAGCTTGGGCCCACACGCAGTGAAGGCCCGGCGGATACCGGGCCTTCACGTCTGAGTAGCGGGGACAGGATTTGAACCTGCGACCTCTGGGTTATGAGCCCAGCGAGCTACCGAGCTGCTCCACCCCGCGACGGTACGGTGAACTGTACGGCACCGACCCGGATCGGCCCGATCGGCTTTCGCCTGCGCTCGGGCTGAGCCCGATTGCTCATGATCGACCGTCATGGCCCCTGCTCAGCCAGTCCGGATTCCGACGTTCCCACAGGAACCGGTGCTCACGGATCCGCGAACCCTACACCAGTCTCAATTTTCGCGGCACAATCTCACGATCTCGGCATCGAACGCGGCGTCGAACGGAGAGCCCGCAGTTCAGCGGCTTGCCGGGCCCGGTTGGTCGGCCGAGACCGTGAGGAAACGCCACGTTCCTGAGACTGATCAGCTGTGCCATCGACGTGAGACAGCGGAAGAACCCCTGGCCGGCGAGAACGGCTTGTGCCGCGAGCTTCCGAAGCGCAGGTCCGGGCCGCCGTCGCCTTTCTTCAATACGGCGGCAGGGACCTGTCCTAGCGTGGGGCGCATGAAGAACGAGCACGCTCATCTGACCGAATGCGCTGCCGAGGCGGCCCGTATCGCCCGCTCCATCAGCGCCGAACAGCTCGACGTACCCGCCACACCCTGCGGCGACTGGGACCTGCGCGGACTCATCAACCACTGGGTGCTGTACACCTCCCACGGCCTGGAGCACCGCGCCCTGCGCAAGGACCTCCCTGACGAGCTCACCACCCGTGACTTCACCGCCGACGCCGACTGGGCGCAGAAATACGCGGTGCAGCTGGACCGCGCCGTCGCCGCCTGGTCGGACCCGGCGGTCTGGGAGGGCGAGATCGACCTCGGGGGTTCGACCTCCCCGGCTTCCGAGATCGCCGCGATGCTCATCGAGGAGACGGCCCTGCACACCTGGGACGTGGCCCGCGCCATCGGAGAGGAAGTCCGGCTCTCCGACGCGGCGGCCGCCTACGTCCTCGATGTCGTCGACGGTACCGCCGCGCTCTACCGGCAGTACGACGGCTTCGCCGACGAGGTGACGGTGCCCGCATCGGCGCCGGTGTTCGAACGGGCGCTGGCCCACAGCGGCCGCGACCCGCACTGGACCGGGGCCTGAAAGTGGCCCAGTTGACCGGACGGTGAATGGCCCGGGCCAGTAAGCCAATACCTGGCTAGGCTCGACGCATGACCACACACCGCACCCCGGACACGGGCAGGGCCGTCGTCGATTTCTACTTCGACCCGGCCTGCCCGTTCGCCTGGATCACCTCCCGCTGGATGCTGGAGGTGGAGCAGCAGCGCGACATCGAGCTCCGCTTCCACGTCATGAGCCTCTACCTGCACAACATCGGCAATGAACTCCCCGACTGGTACCGGGAACTGGTCGACAAGTCGATCGGTCCGGTGCGGGTCGCGGTCGCGGCGGCCGCCGACCACGGTGATGCTGTGCTCCGCGATCTCTACACCGCGATGGGCAGCCGCATCCACCAGCAGAAGAACGAGGACTTCGACGAAGTGATCGCCGAATCCCTCGCGGAGCTCGGTCTGCCCGCCGCGCTGGGTGCCGCCGCGCACTGCGGGACGTACGACGAGGCACTGCGGCGCAGCCACGACGCCGGCAAGGATCCGGAGGCGGACGCCTACGTCGGTACGCCCACGATCCATGTCGACGGCTCGGTCTGGTTCGGGCCGGTCCTGCGGGCCGTACCGCGTGGCGAGGAGGCGGCGCGGGTCTTCGACAGCTTCCGGGTACTTGCCGGGAATCCGGACCTCTTCGAACTCAAGCGGACCCGCACGGGCAGCCTGGACGTGGGCTGATGAACGTCGGCCTCTGCGTGCCGAGTTTCTACGCGCTGAGCGACGCCGGCCGTGCGAGCGGGACACGGGCCTCGTCGTACCGGGTCAGCAGCAGTCGCGCCAACTCCGGTGACGGACCCAGGACATCGGCCAGTACATCCGCCCCGGCCGCGCCCGCGGCGATACGGTCCGGGAGCCGGCCGGGTGCGATGACGTAAGGGGCCACCGCCACCCGCCGCACACCTTCGGCCCGCAGGGCCTGTACCGCGTCCTCGGTGCGGGGGAACCCCGCGGGAGATGCAGCGGAGGCGAACGCAGGCCGCACGGCGCACCAACCGGTGTGCCGCAGCTCCCGCGCGATTTCAGCGATCACTGCGATCGCCTCCGGGTCTGTGGAGCCCGCCGAGGCCAGGACGAGCCCGGTCGAACTTCGGTCACCGGGACGGACCCCGGCTTCGTACAGCCGCCGTTCCAGTGCCGCATTCAGCAGGGGTGACGGGCCGAGCACCTCGGCCTGCCGGATGCGCAGCCGAGGCAGTCCGGTCCGGGCCTCGTGCAGCACCGTGGGGATGTCGGACTTGGCGTGGAAAGCCCGGGTGAGCAGCAGGGGGAGCGCGATGACGTCCCCCGCGTCTTCTGCGGCCAGCCGCTCCAACACCCTCGGTATCGACGGCGCGTTGAAATCCAGGAAACCGGTCTCCACGCGCAGCCCCGGCCGCAGCGACCGTACCCGCGCGGTGAGCGCGTGCACGGTCGCCGCGTGCCGCGGGTCGCGGCTGCCGTGGGCGATGACGAGGAGGACCGGGGCGGACATGGCGTGGCTCAGTTCTTGACGAGGAGACCGCGGCTGCGCAGCACCCACCGCTCCAGCGGACTGAAGATCAGCAGGTCGATCGCGATGCCGACGAAAAGAATCAGGATGATGGCGAGGAAGATGCCGGGCATGTCCGCGTTGTTGCGGCCGTTCTCCAGCAACTGGCCGAGCCCCAGGCCGAGATCGGGGGAGGAAGCGATGATCTCGGCGGCCATCAGTGAGCGCCAGGAGAACGCCCAGCCCTGCTTGAGACCGGCCAGATAGCCGGGCAGCGCGGCCGGCAGCACGATGTGCCAGGTCCCGCGCAGCCCGGTCGCGCCGAGCGTACGGCCCGCCCTCAGGAACAGCGGCGGCACCTGGTCGACGCCGGAGACCAGCCCATTGGCGACCGAGGGGACGGCGCCCAGCAGGATCACGGCGTACATCATCTTGTCGTTCAGCCCGAGCCAGATCACGGCCGGTGCCACCCAGGCGACCGACGGCAGGGACTGCAGCCCGGACAGGATCGGGCCGGTCGCGGCCCGTACGAACTTCACCCGGGCGACCAGCAGACCCAGCGGCGTACCGATGGCCACGGCCATCAGGAAGCCGAGCAGACCGCGCGAGAAGCTGGTCCAGACGACCTCCAGCAGCGTCCCCTGCAGCCACATGTCCGACGCGCTGTTCCACACCGCGGCTGGTGACGGCAGCTTGTAGTCGTCCGTGACCTGGGCCTCGACGAGCAGCTGCCAGACGATGATCACCAGCGCCACCGCGAGCACCGGCGGCAGTATCTTGCGCAGCAGCACCTCGCGCACCGGGGTGCGGCGCACCTGCGCGGCGTCCAGCGCGTCGAGCCCGGCCTCCAGACCGGCCAGATCGTCGGGCTTCGTGTCAGTGCCGGCCATGACGGCGGATCTCCCCACGCAGTTGTTCGGTGATCTCGACGGACAGCTCCGCGACCGCGTTGTCCTCGATACGGCGCGGCTGCTCGATGTCGACCGTCCACTCGCGGGCGATCCTGCCGGGGCGGGACGACAGCAGGACGACCCGCTCGGCGAGCCGCACCGCTTCGCGCACATTGTGCGTGACGAAGAGGACCGAGACGTTCGTCTCGCGCCAGATCCGGGTCAGCTCGTCGTGCAGCACGTCCCGGGTGATGGCATCGAGCGCGGCGAACGGCTCGTCCATCAGCAGCAGTTGACTTTCCTGGGCGAGGGCTCGGGCCATTGCCACCCGCTGCCGCATACCGCCCGAGAGTTCATGTACACGCTTCCCGTACGCCCCGCCCAGCCGTACGAGTTCCAGCAGCCGCTTCGCTTCCGTGCGGCGCTCCGACTTGGGTACGCCGCGCAGCCGCAGCGCGAGTTCGATGTTCTTGCCCGCGGTCAGCCATGGGAACAGGGCGTGTTCCTGGAACATCAGGGCCGGCCGCCCGCCGGGAGTCTCGATTGACCCCGCGGTCGGGCGGTCGAGTCCGGCCACCAGATTGAGCAGCGTCGACTTTCCGCACCCGGAGGCTCCCAGGAGGGTGACGAACTCGCCCGGTGCGACATCGAGCGTGATGTCGTCCAGGACGAGCTGCTGCCCCTCCGGTCCGCCGAAGGACTTGGAGACATGTGCGATACGGGCGGCGTGCCCGACCGCTGTACGGTCCTCGGCCTTGGTGAGGGTGGTCGCCATGGTCGTCACCTCCTGGGAATCCTGGGTTCGGGTTCGGTCGGCTTGGACCGACCGGCAAATGGGGGCGTCGCGGGGCTGGGCACGCACTCCCCCAAGGCCTCAAGGGCCAGGGGGGACCCCCTCCGGCGTTGTCGTCAGTCGACAGCTTCCCCGAGCTCTCGGCTTCGCTCGAGCAGGGGAGACCCCATCGCGTTGCCTCCCTCCTCCGCCTTGCAGTTGCACCCAGCCCCGCTCCTTCTCCCACCCCCCATTTGCCGGTCGGTCTTACCTGACGCCGAGAGCGGCGTCGGCGACCTCGGGCTTGCCCGCGGCCTTCAGGACCTTGTTCAGCGGCTTCAGGTCGTAGATGCCGGTCAGGTCCGGTTTCTCCAGCAGACCGGCCTTCACCGCGTGGTCGGCCTCCGCGTTCAGTGTGGCGGCCAGCGGGTCATCGGTGATCTGGATCGACTTCCACGCCGGGTCGAGGACCTCGGCGGGCAGCGCCTTGCCGGTCAGCTTCTCGAGCGCGGCGTTGGCGGAAGCCTTCGCCTTGTCCGGGTTGGCGTTGATCCACGCGTTGGTCTTCACCGAACCGCGCAGCACCGCCTCGACGACATCCGGGTGCTCGCTCAGGAACTTCTGCGACACGATGATGTTCGTGATCACGAACTTGTTGTCCGGCCAGAGCGTCGACTCGTCGAGCAGTTCCTCGGCCCCCTCGGCGACCAGCTTGGACGCGGTGGGCTCGGGGACCCAGGCGCCGTCGATGGAACCGGACTTGTAGGCGTCCGGGGTCACCTTGTTGTCCGTACGGACCACGGAGACGTCGCCCTTGCCGCTCTGGGCGTCGACCTTCCAGCCCTTCTCGGAGATCCAGTTGAGGAAGGCCACGTCCTGCGTGTTGCCGAGCTGCGGGGTGGCGATCTTCTTGCCCTTGAGGTCGTCCAGAGTCTTGATCTTCTTCGGGTTCACGACCAGCTTCACCCCGCCGGAGGCGGAGCCGCCGATGATCCGCAGGTTCTTGCCCTTGGACTTGGTGAAACCGTTGATGGCGGGCGACGGGCCGATGAAGCCGATGTCGATCGAGTCGGCGTTGAGCGCCTCGATCTCGGAAGGGCCCGCGTTGAACTGCGAGGTCTTGAGCCGGGTGCCGCCGAGTTCCTTCTGGAAGAGCCCCTCCTGGTCGCCGACCAGCGCGGTGGCGTGCGTGAGGTTGGGGAAGTAGCCGATCCGCACGGTGTCCGTGGAGAGTTTCTTCGCGTCGGCGGCGACGTCCGATTTCCTGGAGTCGTCGTCCTTCGCCTCGGAGCCGTAGCCGCAGGCGGTGAGCGCCACGGCGAGCAGCGGCAGGGCGGCGGCAGCGGCGAGGCTGCGGCGGAGCGTGGTACGGGGGGCAGGCACGGGAGGTTTTCCTCTCGTTGTCCCGGTGATCGCGTCCCCCGGAAGCTATGGGGACGCGGCCGGGAAGTCGGCAAGTCTTCGTCTGAACCGGCTGTGCAGGCGGTGCGATTGGTGCATGCGGGCGCGCAGGCAGTGCGCGTACGTCACCGCGCACATCGCGCGACCCCGCCCTGGCCGCTGCCGAGGGCGCCGCTGCCGACGCGGCCGCCCTCCTTCGCGAAAGTGGAGTAGATGTCGATACTCATCAGAAGTTCCATTCGGCGTCGTCGGTGGCCGCGGCATCGGTCTGGGCCACGGCGGCGAACGAGGCACCGGCCATGCCGGCCGTCAGCGTGGTGCCGTCCGCCGGGTCGATCAGGAGGAAGGAGCCGGTGCGCCGGGAGTCCGCGTACGCGTCGAGCGCCAGCGGCTCCGAGGTGCGGACGACGACCCGGCCGATGTCATTGGCGACGAGCCGGCCGGGCGCCGGGTGCTGGGAGAGGTCGTCCAGCGTGAGGCGCGAGGGGATGTCCTTGACGATCGCCTTGACCGTGCGGGTGGTGTGCTTGAGCAGCACCCGCTGGCCCACCGTGAGCGGCTGGTCCGCGACATGGCAGACGGTCGCCTCGACGTCCCGCGTGACCGCTGGTGCGTCGTCGGCCGGGGCGATCAGATCACCGCGCGAGATGTCGATGTCGTCGGCCAGCCGGATCGTCACGGACTGGGGCGCCCAGGCGATGTCCACGCTCTCGCCGAGCGCGTCGATCGCGGTGACCGTCGACGTACGGCCCGAGGGCAGGACGGTGACGGCCTCGCCGACGCGGAAGGCACCGGCCGCGATCTGGCCCGCGTAGCCCCGGTAGTCCGGGTGCTCGGCCGTCTGCGGCCGGATGACGTACTGGACGGGGAAGCGGGCGTGGCAGGCGGTGAGGTCATGGCTGACCGGCACCGTCTCCAGGTGTTCCAGGACCGTCGGGCCGCCGTACCAGTCCATGTGCGAGGACGGTTCCACGACGTTGTCACCGGCCAGCGCGGAGATCGGGATCGCGGTACACCAGTTTTCCTGGGGGTCCCCCCCAGACCCCCAGCCCGGGACGCCGAGGGATGCGGCGTACGCGGTGAACTCCTCGGCGATGGCGGCGAACACGGGCTCCGCGTAGTCGACCAGGTCCATCTTGTTGACGGCCAGCACCACATGCGGCACCCGCAGCAGCGCGGCGACCGCGGCATGGCGGCGGGTCTGCTCGACGACACCGTTGCGGGCATCGACCAGGACGACGGCCAGCTCGGCCGTCGAGGCCCCCGTCACCATGTTCCGGGTGTACTGCACATGCCCCGGGGTGTCGGCCAGGATGAACCGGCGGCGCGGCGTCGCGAAGTAGCGGTAGGCGACATCGATGGTGATGCCCTGCTCGCGCTCAGCCCGCAGCCCGTCGGTCAGCAGCGCCAGGTCGGGCGCCTCTTGGCCCCGGCTGCGCGAGGCGTGTTCGACGGCCTCCAGCTGGTCGGTGAGGACGGACTTGGAGTCGTGCAGAAGACGTCCCACGAGGGTGGACTTGCCGTCGTCGACGGACCCCGCGGTGGCGAACCGCAGCAGGGTGGTGGTCGACAACTGCTCTGTGTGCTGGGTGAGTGTGGTCATCCTAGAAGTACCCCTCGCGCTTACGGTCTTCCATCGCGGCCTCGGACATCTTGTCGTCGGCACGCGTCGCGCCCCGCTCGGTGAGCCGGGAGGCGGCGATCTCGGTGATCACGGCGTCCAGCGTCGTCGCATCCGAGTCGACGGCGCCGGTGCACGACATGTCGCCGACCGTGCGGTAGCGCACCTGCCGGGTCTCGACCTGCTCGCCCTCCTTGGGGCCGCCCCAGTCGCCCGCGGTCAGCCACATGCCGGAGCGGTTGAAGACCTCGCGCTCATGGGCGAAGTAGATCTCCGGAAGCTCGATTCCCTCACGGGCGATGTACTGCCAGACGTCCAGCTCGGTCCAGTTGGAGATCGGGAAGACCCGGACGTGCTCACCGGGGGCGTGCCGGCCGTTGTACAGCTGCCACAGCTCGGGGCGCTGGCGGCGCGGATCCCACTGTGAGAACTCGTCGCGCAGCGAGAAGACCCGTTCCTTGGCGCGCGCCTTCTCCTCGTCACGGCGCCCGCCGCCGAACACGGCGTCGAAGCGGTGCTGCTGGATCGCGTCGGTCAACGGCACGGTCTGCAGCGGGTTGCGGGTGCCGTCCGGGCGTTCGCGGAGCTTTCCGGCGTCGATGTACTCCTGCACGGAGGCGACATGGAGCCGCAGCCCGTGCCGGGCCACTGTCCGGTCGCGGTACTCCAGCACCTCGGGGAAGTTGTGCCCGGTGTCGACGTGCAGCAGCGTGAACGGCACCGGTGCGGGCGCGAACGCCTTGAGCGCCAGATGCAGCATCACGATGGAGTCCTTGCCGCCGGAGAACAGGATCACCGGCCGCTCGAACTCGCCCGCCACCTCGCGGAAGATGTGTACGGCCTCGGACTCCAGGGAGTCCAGGTGGCTGAGTGCGTACGGATTGTCGGTGCCTTCCGACACAGTCGCGACGGTCGTCACGCTGCACCCCTCTCGCTCAGCAGCGCATACAGCTCCGCCGCGGACTCCTGCACGGTCTGCCGGTGCGACTCGATCCGCAGATCCGGCGACTCGGGCGCCTCGTAAGGGTCGTCGACCCCGGTGAGCCCGCTGATCTCGCCGGCCGCCTGCTTGGCGTAGAGGCCCTTCACATCGCGTACGGAGCACACCTGGACCGGAGTCGCGACATGCACCTCCAGATACGCGGTGCCCTCGGCCTGGTGCCGCTTGCGTACCGCGTCCCGGCTGTCCGCGTACGGGGCGATGACCGGGACCAGCACCTTCACGCCGTTGGCCGCCAGCAGCTCGGCGACGAAGCCGATCCGCTGGACGTTGGTGTGGCGGTCCTCGCGGGAGAAGCCGAGACCCGCGGAGAGGAACTCCCGGATCTCGTCGCCGTCGAGTACTTCCACGCGGTGGCCCTCGCCGCGCAGCCGCGCGGCGAGTTCGTACGCGATGGTGGTCTTGCCCGCGCTCGGCAGACCGGTCAGCCAGATGGTGGCTCCCGTCTCCGTCACGCTCATCGAAGTCTCCTGATCAGTCGTCATCAGTCGTGCAGCCCGCACTCGGTCTTGCCCCGGCCGGCCCAGCGTCCGGCGCGTGCGTCTTCGCCCTCCAGCACCCGGCGGGTGCAGGGCGCGCAGCCCACGGAGGCGTAACCGTCCATCAGCAGCGGGTTGGTGAGAACGCCGTGCTCGGCCACGTACGCGTCGACGTCGTCCTGCGTCCAGCGGGCGATCGGCGAGATCTTCACCTTCTGCCGCTTCTCGTCCCAGCCGACGACCGGGGTGTTCGCCCGGGTGGGGGACTCGTCGCGGCGCAGCCCGGTCGCCCAGGCCGCGTAGGAAGTCAGGCCCTCCTCAAGGGGCTTGACCTTCCGCAACTTGCAGCACAGGTCCGGGTCGCGGTCGTGCAGCTTCGGTCCGTACTCGGCGTCCTGCTCGGCCACGGACCGGCGCGGAGTCAGCGTGATGACGTTGACGTCCATCACGGCCTCGACCGCGTCGCGGGTGCCGATCGTCTCGGGGAAGTGGTAGCCGGTGTCGAGAAAGACCACGTCCACACCCGGAAAGGCGCGCGAGGCGAGGTGGGCGACGACGGCGTCCTCCATGGACGAGGTGACGCAGAACTTCCTGCCGAAGGTGTCGGCGGCCCATTGGAGGATCTCCGGCGCGGAGGCGTCCTCCAGCTCCCGGGCTGCCCGTCCGGCCAGTTCCTTCAGCTCCTCGACAGTGTGTTCTCCGGTCTGAGTATCCGTCATATCCCGTCCCGTTCAACGTCGTTACGCTGCAGCCCCCGGGTCAGCAGACCCAGGAACTTCAGCTGGAACGCGCGGTTGCAGGAGGCACACTCCCAGGCGCCATGGCCGGTCTCGTGCGGGCGCAGGTCCTCGTCACCGCAGTAGGGGCAGTAGAACGGGGCGGCGCGTTCGCTCATGACAGCGACTCCGCACCGGCACGCGCCGCCCAGGTCGCGAACCGCTCGCCGTCCTCGCGCTCCTCCTGGTAGCGGCCCAGGACCCGCTCGACATAGTCGGGCAGTTCGGCCGAAGTGACCTTCAGGCCACGGACCTTCCGGCCGAACCCGGCCTCCAGGCCCAGAGCGCCGCCCAGGTGCACCTGGTAGCCCTCGACCTGGTTGCCGTCGGCGTCCAGGACGAGCTGGCCCTTGAGGCCGATGTCTGCGGTCTGGATGCGGGCGCAGGCGTTGGGGCAGCCGTTGATGTTGATGGTGAGCGGCTCGTCGAACTCCGGCAGGCGGCGCTCCAGTTCGTCGATCAGCGAGGCACCGCGCGCCTTCGTCTCGACGATCGCCAGCTTGCAGAACTCGATGCCGGTGCAGGCCATCGTGCCCCGCCGGAACGGAGAGGGCCTCACCTGGAAGTCGAGCGCTTCGAGGCCGGCGACCAGGGAGTCCACCCGGTCCTGCTCCACATCGAGGATGAGCATCTTCTGCTCGACGGTGGTGCGCAGCCGGTCCGAGCCGTGGGCGGCCGCCAGGTCGGCGATCTTGGCCAGGGTGGAGCCGTCCACGCGGCCGACCCGGGGTGCGAATCCGAGGTAGAACCGGCCGTCCTTCTGCTGGTGGACGCCGATGTGGTCGCGCCAGCGGCTGCTGGGCTCCGCGGGCGCGGGCCCGTCGATGAGAGGACGCTTCAGGTACTCGTCCTCCAGTACCTGGCGGAACTTCGCCGGGCCCCAGTCGGCCATCAGGAACTTCAGGCGGGCGCGGGTGCGCAGCCGGCGGTATCCGTAGTCACGGAAGATGCCGACGACCCCGGCCCAGACGTCCGGAACCTCGTCGAGAGGCACCCAGGCGCCCAGCCGCTCGGCGAGACGCGGGTTGGTGGAGAGCCCGCCACCGACCCAGACGTCGAAGCCCGGGCCGTGCTCGGGGTGGACGACGCCGACGAACGCGATGTCGTTGATCTCGTGCACCACGTCCTGCACCGGCGAGCCGGAGATCGCGGTCTTGAACTTGCGCGGCAGGTTCGAGAACTCCTTGTTGCCGATGTAGCGCTCGTGGATCTCGTCGACCGCCGGCGTCCCGTCGATGATCTCGTCGGCGGCGATCCCGGCCACCGGGGAGCCGATGATCACGCGGGGGCAGTCACCGCATGCCTCGGTGGTGGAGAGCCCGACGGCCTCCAGCTTCTCCCAGATCGCCGGGACGTCCTCGATGCGGATCCAGTGCAGCTGGATGTTCTGCCGGTCGGTGATGTCCGCGGTGCCGCGCGCGTACTCCTGCGAGATCTCGCCGATGACCCGCAGCTGCTCGGTGGTCAGCCGGCCGCCGTCGATCCGGACCCGCAGCATGAAGTACTTGTCGTCCAGCTCCTCGGGCTCCAGGATCGCGGTCTTGCCGCCGTCGATCCCGGGCTTGCGCTGGGTGTAGAGGCCCCACCAGCGCATGCGTCCACGGAGGTCGTTGGGGTCGATCGAGTCGAAACCGCGCTTGGAGTAGATCGTCTCAATGCGTGTCCGCACATTGAGACCGTCGTCGTCCTTCTTGAACTGCTCATTGCCGTTGAGCGGAGTGTGGTGCCCCACGGCCCACTGGCCTTCGCCACGGTGGCGTCCGGCCTTGCGGCGGGGCGTGGTGGTCGCAGGCTGTTCCGGGGTAGCGGCCATGACGGTACGTCCTTCGGGACTGCAGGAGGGCGGCTCTGAACTGCACACTCGCGCTGAGGCGCGGCGGTGCGCAGGGTTTGCAGAGAAAAGAGGATCGCGGCGGTGCTGGGACTCTCAGCTCGCCGGACAGATGGAGCTGGACACGCGGCCGAGATCGACGTGGCGTCGACTCACCAAGGCAATTCCAGTTCCAGACATGACGGAAGCCTGTCACGCGAATCTCGGGCCAGTCCACCACTATCCATGATGTGGACGGGAGTGTCCCGTGATGCGAGACGGTGTGGTGCCCATCACTCGACCCGCCCGTGCCGGGCCGTCCGTAATAGCCGCAATCTCCCTACTTGTCGCCGGGGGGCGCTGTCCGCGCGCTACCGCGCCGCCCCTGGCCACGGCCCCGGTGTCGCCGCCTCGGGCTCCAGCTCCACCTTCGTGTCGAAGAGCTTGAAGCCACGCCGCAGATAGTTGTCCATGGCGTGCGGGCCGTCCTTGGAGCAGGTGTGCAGCCACACCCGCTTCGTCGGTGTCCGCTCCGGCCAGCGTTCCGCCAGGTCCCAGGCGCGGGCGACGCCGTGCGAGAGCAGAAAGCCGCCTATCCGGCGCCCCCGGAAGGCCGGTATCAGCCCGAAGTACATGATCTCGACCGCGCCGTCGTCCTGCGGGTCCAGCTCGATGTATCCGGCCGGGGTGCCGTTCTCGTACGCCACCCAGGTCTCCGCCCCGGGCCGGTCCAGGGCCTTCTGCCACTGCGCGTACGTCATCGTGAGCCGGTCCGTCCACTGGATGTCGCCGCCGACCGCCGTGTACAGGAACCGGCTGAACTCGGGCAGCGGGACCTCGGACCGCACGATCCGCACGTCGCCCTCCGGGACCGCGGCGGGGCGCAGATCGTCGGGGGAGGTCTGTTCCAGGGACCAGATGGTCACCTCGTCGGTGGTCGCAGCGGTGTGCGCGGGGTTGCTCATGGCTGCCAGGGAACCATGCCGCGCGGCCAGGGCCCAAGCCGGTCCCGCGGCTCGGACAGCGGGACCGCCGGCAAGTGGCGGGAGAGAGGCCCTAGGAGGTACTGGCTTGGCTAGGGCGCGTTTCGAAAGTCCCGCACTGCTGAGGCCTCGTCCTGGGTGCGGGCTGCGGCCACGAGGTCACCGGCCATGGTCTGGGTCTTGGCCAGGGTGTCGAGGCCCACGGCCAGCCAGGTGCGGGAACCGATCTTTCGCCACAGCCTGACGGCTGCTTCGGCGCGTCGGCGGGCCGGCGCCGGTCGGCCCGCTACGAGTTGCGCCTCGGCGAGTGCATAGAGCGTCGCTGCCTCGCCCCACAGGTTGCCGAACTCCCGGTAGGTCCAGAGCGTGCCGGCCAGTAGTCGACGCCCCTCCGCATGAGCGCCCTGTCGCACCAGGACGTCCCCCAGCCAGCACGTGGCATGCGCGGTGGTGAGCCGGTCACCCAGACTCTCGCTGATCGAGGCTGCCTGCCGGAAGCAGTCGGCGGCGGCGGGGTAGGCGCCACGTGCGCGGTGGCTCTGTCCCAGGCATCGCAGGGCCTGGGCTTCGCCGGGCCGGTAGCCCGCTTCCCGGCTCGCCCGCAGGCACTGTGTGAACCGCTCCATGGCCGCTTCGACACGCCCTTGCTCGAGGTGGATGACGCCGATGCCGTTGGTGGCGTAGACGAGGCAGTTGACGTTCTCCACCGTTCGGGCCAGCGCGGCCGCCTGTTCGAAATGACGCACGGCCGAGGAGTACTGGCCCAACAGGCGGTGTACGTACGCCAGTCCGGCTGTGGCGCTGGCTCGGTAGTCCGGGCCCTCGCGGTCGGCGAGCTGCAGCGCCTGCTCGAAGTGGCCCAGCGCTTCCGGGTACCGGTCGAGGATAGTGGTGAGTTCGCCCAGGCAGCGGTGGAGTTGGGTGGCGCTGCGCCGGTTTCCGCTGCTCAGTGCCGCCTTCAGCGCCCGGTTCTGGATCCGTTCCCAGTCGTCGAAGTGGCTGCCGATCTGGAAGAGCGTTGTCAGCGTGGTGGCCAGCCCGGCGGCCGGCGCGATCTCGGCTCTGTCAAGCGCCTGGTCCACCACGTCGATGAGGAATTGGCGCTCGTCGTTGAACCAGGCCAGTGGGTCCGCGAGGATCTGGCTGGTGTCCGTCGGCGAGGGCTGCCAGGATGCCAGGCCGGCCTGCGAGGTGCCCTGGAAGTCGACGCTGAGGGTGTCCGCGGCCAGGTCGGCCAGGTGCAGGCTCGCGCCCAGCAGCCGTGTGAGCGCGTCCGTGCGGTCCTGCGGCAAGACCTCCCGCTCCGCCCGTTCCCGGCCCAGCAGCCGCACCAGGTCGTGCAGCCGGTAGCGCACTCCGGTGGCACCAGCCGCCCCAACCTCCACCACATGCACATCCACCAGTTCGTCGAGCACGGCCTCCGCGCGGTCCAGGTCCATGTCCAGCAACGCGGCCAGGGCCCAGACGGCGAAGTCCGGTCCAGGCAGCAGGGCGAGCATCCGCAGGGCGTGCCGAATCATGGGGGCCATGCCCCGGTAGGTCAGCTCCAGGCTGGCCCGTACGGCGATGTGACCGACGGCCAGCTCATCAAGCTTGCGTTGCTCGTCGGCGAGCGCACGGGCGACCTTGGCCAGCGGCCAGTGCGGTCGTGCGGCCAGTCGCGATCCGGTGACCCATACCGCGAGGGGAAGACCGCCGCAGGTTTCCACGATGGACCGGGCCGATTCGGACTCCGCGGCGGTCCGGTCTGCGCCCACCATCTCACGCAACAGTGCCAGCCCCGTTGCGGAGTCGAGGACTGTCAGGGGGAGCCGGACACCGCCCAGGCTCGCCAGCGTGGTCCGGCTGGTGACGATGGCGGCGCAGTGTTCACCGCTGGGCAGAAGGTCGTCCACCAGCAGCGCATCGGCCGCGCTGTCCAGCACGACGAGTGTCCTGCGCTGGGCCAGCAACGTGCGGTAGAGATTGATTCGCCCGGTCGCGTCAGGGGGCATCGCACCGCCGTGTACGCCGAGCGCCCGCAAGAAGGTGCCCAGGACCGTGAACGACTCGGCCGGCTCGTCACTGAAACCCCGCAGGTCCACGTAGAGCTGACCGTCCGGAAACCGCGAGGCCAGCAGATGCCCCGTGCGCACGGCGAAGGCCGTCTTGCCGACCCCGGCCGAGCCGGTGACCAGCAGGGTCACCGACCCGGACGTTTCCTGGCCGAGCAGTCGGCGGGCTTCAGCCAACTCGTCTTTCCGGCCCACGAACAGGGACGGGGTCGGCGGAAGCAGGCGAGGGCGCGGTTGCTGTGCGTTCGCTCCGACCCGATCCTCATGACCGCTCCTGGTGGCGTCGTCCGACCGGTCCGAAGCCGACGCGTGCGGGCTCGCCGCTGACGCGGCCCGCTGAGGGGACGGGACGCGCGCCGGTACGGAAGCGATGCCGGAAAGGTGGGAGGGCACGTCGAGCGCAGGGTCGGAGGTGAGTAACTGCTGGTGAAGCTGTCGTAGGGCTTGGCCGGGATCGACCCCCAGCTCCTCGGCCAGCCGCCCCCGGATGCGCTGGTAGTGGGCCAGGGCGTCAGCGGGACGTCCCTCGCGGTGCAGGGCGAGCATGAACTGGCCGGCCACCCGCTCGTCCAAGGGATGGGTGACGGCCCGTGCCGACAGATCGGCCAGACACTCGCTGTGGCGGCCGGTACGCAGCATGGCGTCGGTCCGGTCCAGCTCCGCCGTCCATCGCTCTGTCCGCAGCTGCTCGCGCAGGGTGTCCACCCACAGGCAGTCCATGCCTGCCAGCGGTTCGCCCTGCCAAAGCCCGAGCCCCTCCTCGAACAGGCTCAGGGCGGACCGGTCGTCCGGGACCTTCCTGGCCCGTGCGATCAGGTGGCGGAAGCAGTGCAGATCCACCGTGGTCTCGTCTACGTCGAGCACGTAACCGCCGGACCGGCGGGCCAGACGGATGCCGTGCGGGTCCAGCTCGCGGCGCAAACGAGATATGTAGGTGTAGAGCGTGTCGCGGGCCCGGAGGGGTACGCGATCGTCCCATACGCGGCAGAGCAGCTGGTCGGCGGAGACGGGGCGGTTTGCGTCGATCAGCAGAACCGCGAGAACGCACTGCTGCCGCGGGTGCCCCAGAGGTACCGGCCTACCGTCGACCCGCGCCTGAAGAGTGCTCAGTAATCGGAACTCCACCATGCCGCGCTCCCCTTTCGCGCCAGTACAGGCCCAGAGAGCATCACTGTGACCTGCTCCTCAAGGTTTCTCGCAAGGTTTGCCCCAGGTCGTCCGTACATCGTTGTCGACGTGTCCGGAACCTAGCGGACTAGTACCCGACCGCGCCCGTATTGGGTGAAAGGTCCGTAGAAAAGGAGAATCTATGCGTGCACGAATCTGGCTCACCGGCGCTGCACTGGGAGCCGCCCTGCTGACGGGTGGTACGGTCGCCGCCGCGCAGGCGGCACCCGCCCCCTCCGTGGCGCGGACGTATACCGACATCGGTACCTTCTCGTCCCAGAGCGCATGCCTGTCGTTCGGGCGGGCCGGCATCTACTCCGACTGGTACTGCAAGAAGAGCAGCACCACCAACAACTGGCACCTCTGGGTGAACTTGAATTCGTAGGGCGCATCCGGGACTTTGTGTGAGCCCTCCGGCCTCACGTGGCGTTGAGCCGGTCCTCAAAGAAGAGCGAGAACTGGCTCAACGCCTCCGGGGCTCGGGCGACGGCAGCGTCCGACACACGACCATCCCTACCCCATCCACCTACGCTGCGCAGATCCTCCAGTTCCAGGAGGCCGGTGTGGCTCGCCGACAGGCCGGTGCGACTCCCGCTCCCGGGGCGTCGGACCCGGCGCCGTCCGGGTCCGCCAGGCCTTCGTGCCTATCGCCCGCCGCCGGCCCGGACGGCCCGGTCGGCGCGGCTGCCGCCCGGCGGCGGGCGTGAGGCGATCGGGATCGGGCCTCCGCCGACGGGCCGTACGAAGAGTCCTGTGCGGCCCGTCGGTGTCTGCCCCAGAGGTTCACCGGCTCAGGCGGTGGTGCGGTCCCCACGCGAACTCGAGGTCGTCCAGCAGGACGTCTTCCAGCGAGCCCTTCCACCGGCCGCGCAGGAGGACGGTCCCCGTCCCGGCCCGTGCGGTACTGCAGCGCGTCAGGAAGGTCGGCCAGCGCGCCGACGGTCCATTCGGGCACGACGTGCTGGTAGGGCTCCAGGCCATTGGCATGCGCTCGACTTTGGCGACGCCGAGAACTCGAAGACACCCTGAGAGACACGGACACGAGATGAGGACTGACATGAAGGCTCGTAACGTAATGACTCGCATAGCCGGGGCTGCGCTGGGAGCCGCCCTGCTGACGGGTGGTACGGTCACCACCGCGCAGGCGGCACCCGCCCCCTCCAAGGCGATGGCGTATACCGACATCGGTACCTTCCCGACCTTGGCCGCATGCTGGTGGGCCGGGTCGGCCAGCGTCTACTCCGACTGGTACTGCCTCGGTACCTTCTCGTCCCAGAGCGCATGCGTGTCGTTCGCGCGGGCCAGCGTCTACTCCGACTGGTACTGCCAGAGGACCAGCGCCAGCAACAACTGGCAACTCTGGGTGTTCTTGGATTCGTAGGGCGTGTCCGGGGCTTTGTGTGAGTCCTCCGGCCTCACGTGGTGTTGAGCCGGTCCGACACATGACCATCCCCACCCCACCCACCTACTCTGCGCAGATCCTCCGGTCCCAGGAGGCCGGTGTGGCTCGCCGACAGGCCGGTGCGACTCCCGCTCCCGGGGCGTCGGACCCGGCGCCGTCCGGGTCCGCCAGGCCTTCGTGCCTATCGCCCGCCGCCGGCCCGGACGGCCCGGTCGGCGCGGCTGCCGCCCGGCGGCGGGCGTGAGGCCACACGCCCGGCCGTCAGTACCCGGACCCCGCACCGTAAGAGCGGCGCTGCTCAGCGACCCACCGCCCAGGCGGATACCCGCCCACCCCGTCCCAGCCGTCCGGTGCGATGTACGTATACGGCATCCGCAGCCGGGTGTTCCCCGTCTCGCGCAGCCACCGTCCGGCCGCCTCGATCCCATGCCGCCAGTACGCTCCTTCCGGGTCGATCACCCGCAGCCGCACGAACCTGGCCAGGACAGCAGGGTCGCGTTCCTCGCTGAACTGCAGCACCCCGGCCGCCGACCCGCTCAGTGCCACCGTCCCGCCGGGACCGCGCTCCACGTCCTCGGCGCCGTCGCTGGTGGACCCGCGGGTCGGCGAGTGCTTCGACGGTGTCCGTGCGTGTGCGCGGAGCGCTCCGAGGACCTTGGAGAGGGGTCTTGTAGGCGTCCGAGGCCACCATTTCATCCGGCTTCTCGCCCGGCCTGAGGAACACCGGCATGATCAGCGTCGCGCGTTTCCCGCGTCCGGGACGGGTGTGCAGGGCGCGTCCGACCATTTGCACGATGTCGACCATCGGCCCACGCGCGTCCGCGACAAGCACTGGCGGAGACCGCTTAGCCTCGATCCACCGACGTGCTCTGAAGATGATCTCTTGATCGTTTGGTGAGCTGGTTTCGGTCGGTGGTCGTGGGTGGGCAGGTTGTTTCTGCT